>CAYJME010000331.1:0-2510 GCA_964370795.1 uncultured candidatus Brocadiaceae bacterium | reverse complement strand
TTAATTATAATAAAATATTATAAATAACCCTTGACTAGAATAAACTAGGGGGACTTAGGGGGTTGTTTCCCTTTGATCGGGGGATTTGGTTGCTGCTTTGTTGCGTTATGATTTTACAGAAAATATAATTCTGGCAAGTTCTCCAATGTCCTTCAGGATTACCTCTTTTCGTTTCATCTCAATGGCAGTAATGCTTAAAGTCTCAACCCCCGCCTCTGGTTTTGCAGGACTTATTTCGGTTATTTTCTTCTTTGAAGCGCCCAGGATCTGCAACAGGGTGGGGATTCTTGGTTCGTTGATTTCTTTCGTAACGGTTATTAAAGCAGGAAGTTTTGTTTTAACGGCCTCGTATCTATCTTCAAGTCCTCTTTCAACGACAATTGAATCCTCTTTCGGTTCGATTTTCCTTGCATACGTTAACACGGGGATTCCAAGTGCCTGCGCCAATCTCGGTCCTATCTGAAAAGAAAATTCATCAATGGATGCCTCACCGCAGAGAATAAGGTCGTACTTCGTTTCCTGGATAATTCCAGTCAGGAGAGTTGCCGTACCCAGAGAATCGGTATCAGCACTGTAAATAACGGCTTCATCTGCGCCCATGGCTAAGGCTTCTTTAGCCGCATCTTTAGCGCCTCCGATTAAAGCCAAAACCTTTCCGCCGTGTTTTTCTTTTATTCTGACTGCCTCTTCAAGCGCATTCTTATCGAAATCGCTTATTTTCCTTGCAATTCCTTCTGTTATTGGACGTTTAGAAGCAGCATCTACCCTTATCTGACCCACATCATATATCTGTTTGATGCATACAATAATATCCATGGTTGTTACTCCTCGAATTGAAGAGTCGCTGTGTTAAACAATATCTCGTTTAGCAGTGGGTAAACTCTTTTCCCAAAATTTCCCCGCTAATAATTACCCTCATGACATTTTGTGCCCCTTCTGCCCCAACAATATAAGAAGTTACACCCCTTAAGCCTTTTTCTAATCCCGCCTCTTTGGTATATCCGTACGCCCCAAGCCAGATGATGACATCCTTAATGATATCAAAGGCCATAGTTGGCGCCGTAAGTTTAGCGGCAGCCACGACCTTATTTAATTCTTTAAAATTAAATCGATTATTTATGTACATCTGATCGAGCATCCAGGCTGCCTTGTAGACGAGCAGTTTTGCTGATTCAAGTTTTATATAATTGTCTGCCAGTTGGAATTGTATTCCTTCAAATTTGCCAAGAGGCATACCAAACAACTGTCTTTCTTTTATGTAGGTAGTGCCGGTTTCCAGCGCTTTTTCAGCGGCACCAAGACAGGCAGCTGCCACAAGCGTCCGTGCACAGTTAAAGCCTTCCATAGCAAGATAAAATCCTTTGTTCCATTCACCGATAAGGTAATGAGCAGGTATTTCAACATTATTTATGGTAATTGTGCCTGTAGATATCCCTTCCCGTCCCATTTGTTTAAAAGTATTAATCGTTATGCCTGGTATATCCTGTATAGGAAGGTAGCAGAGTGAGAGTCCTTTATGTTTAAGTTCAGGAGTTGTTTTTACGATGGTAACATACCCTCCACCGTGTTGATTAGCCTCCCTTACGCCGGTTATATAAGTCTTTTCACCGTTTATTACGAATTTGTCATTTCTTTTTTCCATAACCGTTGAAACGGAAGCAATATCAGAACCACCATGAGCTTCTGTCGAGGCGATACCCAGGAATTTTTTTCCTTTTGTTACATCCGGAAGTATTTCTTCTTTTGCCTTTTTACTACCGTGCTTATCCATTAAAAATCCCCAACCGGCTTCTACGAGGTAAAAAACAGCAGTTGCCATACTCACATCGGCTCTTGCTATTTCCTCTGCTGCAATGATAGCAGTAATAAAATCCGCCCCTGAACCACCGTATTCGGGTGAGATGGTTATTCCAAGGAGGCCAAAGGATGCCATTTCTTGTAAAACATCGTAAGGTATCTCGCCTTTTGTGTCGATTTCATCCGCCCTGGGGGCAATTTTTTTCTCACAGAATTCCCTCACAGCTTTTCTGAAAAGTTCTTGCTCTTCTGTAAAAGAAAAATCCATAGCCTTCTCCTTTAATTTTGGTGAATAAGGGCAACATTCAGCCGGACAGCTCAAGTCTTACTCTCTTTTGAATGTTAAAATATATGAACGACTTTCCAATATACCTTTTTATTTTTTATTTACAAAGGAAAAATCATCCTTATTTATGTATTTATAAAATTTTAGTGTGGTTTGTGATTCAATAACATTACTATGATAACGTGGTTTCGCGTAACTATTCAGCATATACTTCAATGGGCGAAAATGATAGTGACGAGAGAATCCCGAAGGGATGACATTATTATAGCATAACGTCATGTATTTATTGGTAACCCCGTAGGGGTGGCATATTATTATTTACGGAATATTTCACCCCTTATATGTTAAGGTGTCTATAATTCATTGAAATACGATAAGAGTTAACTAAAATAGTACTATAGTAACGGGCAGGAGTGGTTAACGGAAG
>CAYJME010000330.1:0-2530 GCA_964370795.1 uncultured candidatus Brocadiaceae bacterium | reverse complement strand
CCCTTTGATCGGGGGATTTGGTTGCGGCTACGCCGCACCAGGGTATTTACTTGAGTCAACTGAATAACCAGATTCTATAAAACATTTTACAATCGCTTTTGTTACAGCCCACTTAGTTTCTCTTAACCGTTGAAGTCTTGAGATAAAAAATAAATAACGGGTGTTCGCCCTCTTTCGAGGGGAACACCCGTTATTATCATGTTAACCGCAAAAAAGAACCATTAACCGGTCATTGAGAAACATCTGCCCGAAGCGCCTTCACAGAGAAAGAATTGATTCGCCCCGCTCGCAATGACGGAGAGGTTAAACGCTTGTCTTTTAAGTGCAACAGAGACCAGCAATATTGCACATCCTCTCCTTCCAGCCCTACTGCGGTGCAGTGCCGGCTAGCTTGATCTCAAAAGCACTACTCGTACCGGTAATACCAAGGTTCGCAGTACTCGTCACCTGCACCGTATAGTCGGTTCCGGGTGTCTGATTCGAAGGTATCGTCCAATTGTACGACCCACTCCCCGCACTGCCAATCGATGTCTGCGTCACTATCGAACGGTTAAAACTTCCTCCTTTAAGAAGCTTGATACTTACGTTGCTTCCAGGAGATCCGGTATACTCCCACGTGACAGGCAGCGTTGTTGCTGCAGGGTACGCTCCACCATCCGGCTTTACATTGATTATCGTTCCTAATGGAGATTTGATTTCAAACGTATCGCCTTCACCTGTTTTGGTCGTCGCTGTTGTACTGGTCAGCTTCACAGAATAGTTAGTATCCGGAACCACGTTATCCGGTATCTTCCAACTAAATGATTTATTTGCAATAGGAGTGCTGTTCGTTATTGTGCGGTTATAAACCCCTGCTTTGTAGAGTTCTATCTTAACTGCACTCCCAAAATTTCCCGTATAATCCCATGTAATAGCATGCGTTTCTGCTGCCCTCCACGCTCCTGCACCGTTTACAGAACTATCTGGTGATGTGACGGTTATCGTACCCACTGGTTCCTCGATCGTAAAGGGATTAACACTTTTACCTGTACTCGTACCACTTGATGTGCTGGTTACCTTTACTTTGTAATCGAGAACACTAGGGGTTACATCCAGCGGTATGTTCCAATTGTATGTCCCACTTCCACTACTGCCTATTGGTGTAGTATCGGTGATTGTACGAGCAAATACATCAGCCTTTAAAAGCTCTATTTTGACCGCTGTACCAGGATTCCCGGTATATGTCCATGAGATAGTCTGCGCTGTGCCTGCCGTCAACGTTCCACCACTCGGCGTTACCCCGCTAATATCTCCCAAAGGTTCACTGATCTGAAAATTGTTCGTAGTCGTACCTATAGCGCTATTCGCCGTACTGATGAGCTTTACCGCGAAGTTGCTGCCAAGTACCTGATTTGTTGGTATCTTCCAGCTGTACGTACCATTTCCGCCACTCCCAATCGGTGTACTCGATACGATCGTACTTGAATAACTTCCTCCCTTTAAAAGATTTATTTTGACATCTGTGCCTGGATTCCCGCTATAAGCCCAATTGATATCATGTTGCGTCCCTGCTGTCCAGACCTCGTTACCCAGGGGACTAGATACCGTTATTGTCCCCGTTGCCGGACTTATCTTAAAATTTACTGACGTCGTACCTATAGCGCTATTCGCCGTACTGATGAGCTTTACCGCGTAATCGCTGCCGAGTACCAGATTCGTTGGTATCCTCCAGTTGTACGTGCCACTTCCATCACTCCCAATCGGCGTGTTTGATATGATCGTACTTAAATAGGTGCTGCCCTTTAAGAGATTTATTCTGACATCTGTACCTGGATTCCCACTATAAGTCCACTTGATATCATTTTTCGTCCCTGCTGTCCAGTCATCAGAAGCGGTGGGACTAGATACCGTTATTGTTCCCGTTGCCGGACTTATCTTAAAATTTACTGACGTCGTACCTATAGCGCTATTCGCCGTACTGATGAGTTTTACCTGGTAATCGCTGCCAAGGGCCTTACCTGTTGGTATCCTCCAGTTGTACGTACCATTCGCTATCGGTGTACTCGATATGATCGTACTCTCAAGAGTCCCTCCCTTTAAAAGATTTATTCTGACATTTGTGCCCGGATTCCCTGTATAAGTCCACTTGATATCATTTTTCGTCCCTGCTGTCCAGTCATCGGAAGCGGTGGGATTTGTTACCGTAATCGTCCCCGTTGCCGCAACGATCTCAAAATCGCTCGTACTCGTACCGGAAATACCAGGATTCGCCGTGCTGAAGACCGTTACCTTGTAGTCAATATCAGGGAGGTGTACTTACCGGTATCTTCCAATCGTACAAACCGCTTGTTAATGGCGTGCTTGATATGATCGTACGAGCAAAACTACCGCCCTTCAGCAGGTTTATACCGACATTTACACCGGGATTTCCTTCATAGGTCCATGTAATCGATTGTCTATCTCCCGCCGTCCATTTAATACCTGCGAGACTCGGCGTTACCACGGTAATTGTTGATGGGACCTTCGTCAATAAAAGTTTATTGTTTTCAAC
>CAYJME010000329.1:0-2547 GCA_964370795.1 uncultured candidatus Brocadiaceae bacterium | reverse complement strand
GCGTTGAGGTGGAGCCCATCGTCCAGGAACACCGCCGGGTCCGGCTTGGCGTCGGCTCCTAGGAGCGGCGTGACGGTGTCGAGGTAGGCGGCCCCCGGTGTGGCCTCGCAGTAGGCCTCGACCATGGCGTTCGCCCGCGACATGGCCTCCCAGTTCCCCCACCGGGCGAGGCTCGGCTTGATCGGCAGGTAGAACACCCGCACCCGCGGCCACACCGCCCGCGCCAGCCGATCGAACGCGATGAACCCGTTCGCCGCACGCTCCCAGTCGTGGTTGTCCGTCCCCAGGTCGTTGTCGCCGCAGTAGTAGACGATCACGCTCGGCTCGTACGGCAGCACGATGCGGTGGAAGACCGCCAGGACCTCATCGGTCTTGGAGCCGCCGAACCCCCGGTTCAGCACGGGGGCGGGGGCCATGTCGCGGGCGAGCGTGCTCCACATGCGGATGCTGGAGCTGCCGATGAAGAGCACCTGCCCAGGGGCGGGGGGACTCTGCCGGTCGGCCAGTTCGAAGGCTCGGATCTCGGGTTCGTACCAGGCGTCGGGCTGGGGGGTGGGAATCGGGGCGGCGGCCGGCGCGGGCTGGGCCGGAGATCCCCGGTCGGCATGGGTGGCCGTGGGCGTCGAGCCGCACCCCGCGATCACCAGAGCCACCGAGAGCAAGAGCGCGACGAGTCGGGGGTTCATGGTCGCAGGATACCGGCCCCCGGCGCGCAAGCACACGGCCGGGGGAACCGGGCCCCCGGCCGTGTGGATGATGGTCTTTGGGGCGTGGGTCTGTGGGTTGCGGGACGATCAGGCGGTCCTCCGACGCCGTGCGAAGCAGAGCCCGCCGAGGCCCATCAGGGCCGCAGCGCCCGGCGCCGGCACGGCCCGGGTGAAGACGCGGACCTGCTCGACATCGGGCTGCCCCGCGCAGGTGAGCTGGAAGGTGAGGAGGCTGCCGTTGATGTCGATGAAGTCGGCGCCCGTCCAGTTGGTGAAGCCGCGGCCGGGGAGCGAGGTCGGGTAGAGGGTGCCGGTCGAGGCGATGGCGTCGGAGAGGTCGAGGAAGGTATCGGAGTACTGGACGCCGAGGATGGGGTTGTTGAAGCTCACGGTGCCGGTGATGACGGTGCCGGGGATGCCGTCGTAGTGGATGAAGTGCGAATCGACGAGGCCGGAGAGCGAGCCGGGGACCGGTGTGAAGCTGTTGGAGGGGTTGGTGGAGAGGTCCAGGGGCATGGCCGAGAGGGGGATGGACTGGTTCTCGTCCCAGGCCCAGGCGTTGAAGGCGGTGAGGGAGCCGGGCAGGCAGTTGGCGGGGGGGCTGATCTGGGTGATCATGCCGGTGGTGCCGATGATCGAGGCGGCGGCGGGCAGGGCGGCTCCGGCGAGGGCGAGACAGACCGACAGCGTGGTTGCGTACTTCATGGGTTGCACCTTTCTCGTGGGGTTCGCCTTCCCTTGTCGGCCCGGAACATCCGGAGTCACGGCAAGGGTCGGGTCTTGCCGACTGCGAGACTCGCATCCGGCAGGGAGAAGGCGACAACCGCCGCTCGTGCTCACGGACGGGGAAGGAATTTTCGTGTGGGGGTGCGTGGAGCGGGGGCGGCGCGCTGGTCGCGGCCAGGGTGCGGTGGGTTGAGTCTTCAAAGGGCGCGGACGAATCCGCATGGCCTTCCTCGAAGACTCGTCAGACCATGGCACCCGCGGCACCGGTCGGCTACTCGCGGGCCTGCTCGACGGTGTAGTTGGGGCTCTCTTTGGTGATGCGGATGTCGTGGGGGTGGTTCTCGATGATGGTGGCGCCGGAGACCTTGCAGAAGCGGGCGTTGAGGCGGAGGGCGTCGACGGTCTGGCAGCCGGTGTAGCCCATGGCGGCCCGGAGCCCGCCGACGAGCTGGTAGGCGAACTCGGCGAGCGAGCCGCGGTAGGGCACGAGGCCCTCGACGCCCTCGGGGACGAACTTGGCCTTGGGCCTGCCTTGCTCGTCGTACTTCTCGGCCTGGCCGTAGCGGTCGGCGCTGCCGGCGTTCATGGCGCCCTCGGAGCCCATGCCGCGGTAGGTCTTGTAGCGGCGACCGCCGGAGATCACCAGCTCGCCGGGCGACTCGTCGAGCCCGGCGAAGAGGGAGCCGAGCATGACGGAGCTTGCGCCGGCGGCGATGGCCTTGGCGATGTCGCCGGACATGCGGATGCCGCCGTCGGCGATGACGGGGATGTCGCGCCCGCTCTGGGCGACGCCTCGGCAGGCCTCCATGATGGCGGTGATCTGGGGCACGCCCACGCCGGTGACGACGCGGGTGGTGCAGATCGAGCCGGGCCCGATGCCGACCTTGACGGCGTCGGCGCCGGCCTCGACGAGGTCGCGGGCGCCGTCGGCGGTGGCGACATTGCCGGCGATGACCTGGGCGTCGGGGTGGCGGCTCTTGAGCTCGCGGACGGTGCGGAGGACATTCTCCGAGTGGCCGTGGGCGGTGTCGACGATGAGGACATCGACCTCGGCGGCGAGGAGCGCCTCGGCCCGCTCGAACTGCATGACGCCGATGGCGGCGCCGCAGCGGAG
>CAYJME010000328.1:0-2577 GCA_964370795.1 uncultured candidatus Brocadiaceae bacterium | reverse complement strand
ATAGCCGCAACCAATTCTCCTTTATGAAAGCGGGCAGATTGCTTCGGAAAAGACCTCTCGCAATGACACGGACTATGCGCTTTGTCTTCGGCCATTGCGCCCTTATTCTGTCATTGCGAGCGAAGCGAAGCAATCTTTCTCTCATAAACAAACAATACCTCTAGACAAGGGGGTGAAGGGAATTGTAAAAAACTTACAAAAAAAAGAAGTTTTTCCACAATAATACTATTATAATAACGTTGGTGCCGAAGCAGCTCAGATAAGCCCAAAACTGAGCACGGTGCTACCAAGGCTTTTCCCCGACACCAACGCAGTACTTGTATAACGTTTCACTAAAACCTTACCTATTTTATTGTCATTGCGAACGATAGTGAGGCAATCTCGCGTCTTTTCCATGCAAGAGATTGCTTCGTCACTCCGTTCCTCGCAATGATACTGGTACGGTATACTTTTTTCTGAAAAGGTACACTAACTTTTACCACAAATTTATTCGTTTGTGAACGAAAATTTTAAAATTACCGTTTAATGAATAGTAACCGTTGCCGTGTACGGGTCCTGATCATACGTAGTATCAGGGTCGGCGGGACTATTCCCCTTTCGGATATCTGTCCAAAACGGATGTGCTACACCATCACTTCCAACGGCAACACCGGTGTAATCACCAATGAAACTCGGTGCACAATTTGGATACCCAAAATAATTGCCCTTAGATGGATCTGAACTTCTGGAAGTGACTTTGACAGGCGCTGACCATGTATCACCGTTGTCACTTGAAGCTATGATGGACATGTGGTAGCGCGATCCCTTTTCACCCTTGTGATCCATATAACTTACAAAGACCGTTCCCTTATGAGCGCCAACCCATGGGAAAAATTGGTCTGACCTGCCGCCGGCAATTGTCTTTGGGTCTTTCCAGGTAACACCGCTATCAGTCGAATGGAGGTAAACAATATCGGCGTTCCTGCTATTCCAGTTTGACCATACGACGTGGAGGTTGTTTCCATCTATGGTAAAAGACGGGTAACTATTTGTGCGGAATTCTGCCCATCCCAAAGGATCCATTATATCATCATCCACTGCCAGGAATTTTGTATCACCAAAGGTATCGCTTCCGTTAGGCTTCATTGCATACGCTATGCCGTCTTTGTACAAGGCGGCATTATACGACTCCCAGACGACGTGGACGTTGCCGTCTGAATCAATGTACACAACGGAACCCTGATTAAAGAGGTTTGGCGTAACCTGTTGAGGGGCGCTCCACGTTTCGCCGCCATCGGTGGTTTTGGAATAGACGATGAGTGACGAAATGTAGTTACCCTTTGCACTATAGTTGAACTGTGTCCACGTAACATACGCCCTCTTTGAATCTTTTGGGTCGGCCGCAATCCATTCTTTATCATTGAAAAGCGTTTTACCCTCTTCGGCTGAAGTTTGAATAACAAAAGTTGTTTTCCATGTTGCGCCACCGTCTGTAGAACGACTTACAGCTATTGCGCTTGCGTCATCAGTTCGGTTGCTCGCCAAATTTGCGTACCAGAAAACGTTGTCCGGGCCAGCGGCAACAGCAGGGTCTCCGGCTGTTTCATAAATACCAGGGGCGTCAGGGTCTGCCGTTACCAGACCTGGTAAATTCCCGACCGTCCAACTTTTGCCGCCATCCGTTGAACGGAAAAATCCACCGCCACCATCATATCGGTTTTCACGGGGAACGTATAAACGGTAGTCATTCACTCCGCCGACTAAATTGTTTGGATTGTTGGGATTTACCGCTAAGGATGTTTCATTCTGCGGGGTTTGTTTCCCCGGATTGCATGTGAAGACTTTTTTACCACCGATTTTTGCCCGCATCCTCACGTCATTCGCACCAATTACATTCACGTTGTCACCAATTACTGGTACAAGCACTGATTGGGCTGCCCATGGATACCTTACCCCTCGACCTGCCGGATAAAACGGTCGCACATCCTTGCTCGCTTCTTTTGACGCAAAGGTGGAACGGCTAAATGGTACAAATCTTTCCTGGCTGACAGGGGGTTGTCCTTGCGCACTATGAAAAAACGATCCTATCTGTAATGCGGCAAGTACCGTTACTACTGAAAAAGCAGGCAAAAATTTCTTTATCATTATTTTTTTCCTTTATTGAGCAGTTGATTGCAAGTAATTTTATTGAGATACATGAGCGACGCCGCTTTGTAAAAGATTTCGCTTCCAGAGTATGGATAACGCCTTTACACTTCGTTCCGGGGATGGATAGACCGGCAATTGACGTTCTTCGAATAAATGTTTGACTTTCGTGGTAAAAGCCCCACCTACCGTGCAGATAACGGCGGGTTTATCTGATAATTTCATGGTATCAGCAACAATATCCACAATATGTTCAGTCATTCCTTGCGGGGACATAAGGGGGATAATAATTGCCGCATCGTATTCGTCACTTTCGGCCATGCAGGTATGCAGGGCGGTGCGATAATCTTCATCGCAAGCGCTGCCGGTTAAGTCAACGGGATTGTTCACGACGTAGAATCGCGAGAATTTACAGCGCAATTTTTCCCTTAATTGAGGCGATAGTGGCGGCAC
>CAYJME010000327.1:2283-2579 GCA_964370795.1 uncultured candidatus Brocadiaceae bacterium | reverse complement strand
TTGGCCTTTTAATTTCCACCCCCTGCCCCCGCCAGAGGGGGACAGTTGCCACCCGTACCCACAAGATTTTAAGCTGTTATAGTTTGCAAGAAGGCACGGACGAAGTCCATGCCACCCCAAAAACCGCTTAACATAACACGCAGGGGATAAAGGGGGAGGCACAAGGAATTTCGAATTATGAGGTTTTTTTATCCGCCTTTTGATATGCTGGATCAAAATAAAAATCAATTTTCACGACCAACAACATACCCTCTGAAAATTCTATATAACGATCTAAATAATTACCACCACTTATT
>CAYJME010000327.1:0-2273 GCA_964370795.1 uncultured candidatus Brocadiaceae bacterium | reverse complement strand
TTTAATTTATGTTATAATTTGATTTTATTTATGTTTTATAGGAGATGCTAAAAAAAGTTGTACGGATGCTATTCGAGAGAATAATTTTGTGAGAAAAACACAAGGGATTAAACTGCTTCTTTATCTGTGTCTGTGTCTCTTGCCCATGTTCCATAGCATCGCTTATGGATATGGATATGAAAAAGAAGAAGATCCCCTCGTGACGGTATTCAAATCGGTCATTTTTTACGGAAGGCAACCTGACTGGTCAAAGGTTGCTTCAGAGGTCAATACAATCCACGACCGTATGGAAGATATTCAAAAAATATTTAAAATAGACCTTAAACCAGGAATCGAACTCGCTATCAAACAGCAAGATTTTCAGTCGGTGGCCAACCGTATGGCCAACCTCGTCTTTCTAGCCATCCGCGAGAAATTTTACTATAATCGTGAGGAAAGAATGGAAATCTTTATCCGTGCCAAAGTGCGTCTAAGGCTGGCTGAGGAGTATTACACCGCACTGCTCGCGGGAAATGTAAGGGACTACGATATGCGGCACAAGACCAATATCCACGAAGAAATCTACACCAGATTTGTAAAGGCACGGAACACCCTGGGGAGTATTGGATTTCTGGGCGCAGGGGCAATCAAGTCTGACGAAAAGGAATTTAAAACATTGACGTCCGAAATAGAGGCATTAATCCTCAAGACATTTCCCTACTTTGAAACAGGTCTGGCATATAGCGATTGAATAATAATAAAATTTCGTTCTTAAAAGAAAATTTTTATCATGTTCGGGTTCAGGTTTGTAACTTGAGCCCAAATTTTTTATAATGTTAGCATATTTATGCTCAGGAAATTAAAACTTGCTATAAAGTCAGGAAGACACCTGGTATTTTCTTTGTGCCTTTGTGTCTTCGTGGCAAAAGTCGTCGAAGGAAAAATTGATACGGTTTTGTATCAATAATCCTGTTTATTGAGGGAAAATATATGTCAGATAAAAATGTAATGGTTGTTGAAGATAATGAAAAAAACAGAAAACTCATGCGCGTGATACTCAAGGCAAAAGGGTATGGCGTGATTGAGGCAACGACGGGCGAGGAGGCTCTGGCCATCTTAAAAAACCAGAAACCTGATATTATCCTCATGGATATTCAACTTCCGGGAATAGACGGCCTTACCCTTATAAAACAGATCAAAGGAGCCGTAGTTACAAAAGACATCCCCATCATTGCCGTGACGGCTTACGCCATGAAGGGCGATGAGCAAAAGATATTGGACACAGGTTGCGATGCTTACATGAGTAAACCTATTAATACGCAGGAATTACCACTCATTGTGGAAAAATATATAAAGAAAAATGATTAAGACATGAATAAGGTAAAAATTCTGATAGCAGACGATATTAAACAAAATGTGAAATTATTACGGGTGATATTAGCGGCATCCGGATACGATATTATTGAGGCCTACGATGGTGAAGAGGCATTGGAAAAATTGAAGATAGAGCATCCCGACTTAATTTTGCTCGACGTTATGATGCCCAAACTTACGGGATATGATGTATGCAAGAAGATTCGTGCAGACGAGAAGACAAAAGACATACCGGTCATTATGATCACCGCCTTGCATGAAATGGACGACCGGATCAAGGGAATTGAAGCAGGCGCAAACGACTTTATCAGCAAACCATTTAACAAGGCGGAACTGCTTGCAAGGGTAAAATCGCTTGCCAGCGTGCGACAGGTCGTCAAAAAGGACGAGACATCGGTATTAGACTCGATATTATCCAGTCTTGCAGAGGGCGTGGTTGTTACCGATGGTCAATGGAAGATTAAGAATATCAATCAGACTGCACAGGAGCTTTTGTCCATTCACGAAACGGATATAAAAGACACCGACCTCCTTACCTGTTTATCGAGGATGAAATTATCAGTGCCGATTGACACTGTTATTAATTCTCCTGAAAAGACGACCGATTTTCAGATCACGTCATCAAACTCCCATCATACGTTGTGCTCAAATGCAAGGATGACAAAGATGTTTGATGAAAAGGGTAACCTGACTGGCGCTACGTTGATATTAAAAAAGTGAAAATATCATAAGATAGGAGCCACCACTCTGAAGGGAGTCAGGGTCAGGTCTTTATTGTTGCTGTTTGTGTTTGAAAGCCGGGTTGGGTTGAGGCACAAACCCCAACGGATTTTTAAATGCCTATGAACGGGTAATTGTTGGGTTTCGCATGCGCTCTACACAAACGGACGATATTAAAACCCAGTTGAGTAGGGTGGATT
>CAYJME010000326.1:0-2620 GCA_964370795.1 uncultured candidatus Brocadiaceae bacterium | reverse complement strand
TTTCAGAGCTTAAAGGTATTTTATCATTATACCCAGGGCGTTGCCCTGAGCTATCATATATAAGCCCTTTGGGCTTTTACCTAAAATGAAAACATCCTCCCTTATTCTAATGATATTGCACTTCAAGGGAGATGGTTATTTGTGTAGTCGCCGAAGGCCTGGTTTGATGTATAGGAATTTCAATCTTTGTGTAGTGGCAATTCTTGAATTGCCACTACATTAAAAAGCCCTTTTTGTCTTGCCTTGCAAGACAAAACCTAATTTAATTGCATAGGAATTTTCATTATTATTTAAGTGGTTTTTGGGGCGGTGTTGGTAGGACAAGCGTCTCGCTTGTCCTGTATCTGTTTGTTGCTTTTGGTTTGGTCAACCGAGACGGTTGACCTACCATTTCTTTTAACTTGAGTTTTTTTGTCCTATTAATCCTGTCTAAACATATAGGTAAAAATTTTGCATGATTTCTTTTCTTAATCCTCTTTTACTCCTTGGGATTCTGGGTGCAGGCATCCCCATTATTATCCATCTTATTAATAAGAAAAAGGCCATTTCCCATAAGTTTGCTGCCATTGATTTTATTTTACAAACCGAAAAGCGCATCTCGGTGAAATTCAAGCTCCGGCAACTCATCCTCCTGATCCTCAGGACATGCCTGATTATCTTCCTTGCCATAGCGCTTGCACGGCCATTTCTTAAAAACTTTGGCGGTGGAGTCGCCGAAAAAAATATACCGACCAGCAACGTCATTATTATAGACAATTCATACAGCATGCAGTATGCAGACAGTCATGAAACACTTTTTACCCATGCAAAAAATGCGGCGCGGGAGATTATCAATAATTTAACAAAAGACGATGAGGCGGCAGTCATTACGTGTGGTAATAAAACACCACCGGTTATCCCTGAACTTGACTATGACAAAAAGCATCTCTTAGATTTTGTAGAACAATTACAGCCCGGTTTTGCCACAACCTCTATCACATCTGCATTGGATGCGGCAATCGAAATATTAACCTCAGCGAAAACCCCGGTGAAACGGATATTCCTGATTACAGACCTGACACGGAATGGCTGGGATGTTCAGTGGTTCAGGGGTGGTAATGAAAAACTGCGGAACCATGTGTCACAGATTCACATCATGGACCTGTCCGGAGGCAAGCCACGGAAAAATATCGCCATTACCCATCTCGAACCTAAGCTTGAGTTGTCAGAGAGAAACGGGGAAGGCCATATTCTGGTTACCGTATCCAACTTCTCATCTGCACCAGTCAGGAACCTCATGGCGCAGGTATTCATAGACCAAAAAAAAGTAACACAGGGGTTTTTTAATATGGACGCCCATGGGTCGGAAACAAAGAAATTTTCGTTTACCCTTGAAAAAGGGAAAGACCATAGCGGCTGGATTGAAATTCCGGGGGACAATTTAACCGTTGACAATAAGCGATATTTTACCATACATGCCACGGATAAAATCAACGTCTTGTTGGTTGATGGCGATCCAAAGACAAATATCTACGAGAGTGAGACTTTCTATTTGGAAAAGGCGCTGAATCCCGGACGGGAACACTCATCGCCCATCAAACCCACGGTATGCTCAATACAGGAAATAAATAATATTTCGTTTGCCAATTTCTCTATCGTATTTTTGTGTAATGTCGAAACGATCCCCTACGAAAAGATACGGGAACTCGAAACGTTTGTTAAAGATGGCGGGGCAGTGATTTTTTCGCTGGGAAACAAGGTGGATGCCAACTATTACAATACCTCATTGGGTGAATTTCTTCCCCACAGACTTCACACAATAAGGACGTTTTCCGGAAATAGCCCATTATCAGAAGAACAACCACTTTCCCTGAAACCGGCAGAACCAATCCATCCTGCTTTGCGCATTCTTTCCGAAGCCGATAGAACGGCCTTGTCTTCTGCGAAATTTTATCGGATATTCTATGTTGACCCAAAAGTACAGGGAATGAGCAAAACCATACTCTCCTTTTCTGATGATACCCCGGCCTTTATTGAAAGGCAAATTGAACGTGGGAGGTGTATTCTCTTTACGTCAACACTTGACAGGGATTGGACAGATATGCCCATAAAACCCTTTTTCCTGCCTCTTGTGCAGCAATTGTGCAGGTATTTATCCGGGGGCGCAGGAGAAGAAGGACAGAACGAAATCATCGTCAAACAGGAGTGGCAATCCCCCTGTCCCTATGACAGGGAAAAGATAGAAATTACTAATCCTGAGGGCACAAAAACCATAGTGCAACCACAATTGACAAATAACGAAAAATCTTTTTTATATAGCGAGACATATATGCCAGGGTTCTATGCTATCACGATTGATGGAAAACCACACCCCCAATTCCCCTCCTGTTTCCCGGTTAACTTAGACACCGTGGAGTCTAATCTGGACAAGATAGAGCAAAAAGAACTTACGGCCTTAATGGGGGGGATAAACGTCACCATAACCACATCGCATGAGAGTGAAGGACGGGAAGTGCTCCTGGGAGAGGCCAGAAAAACCCTCTGGGGAACCATTTTATTTCTTACCCTTTGTATCCTCTGTATTGAATCTTTTATTTCGAGGAAATGAGGATAACCTGACGCAGTTTAGCCGCAACCAAAG
>CAYJME010000325.1:665-2658 GCA_964370795.1 uncultured candidatus Brocadiaceae bacterium | reverse complement strand
TCTTAAGATCGAAGATGAAAACAGATGCCGATGCACTAGAATTGACCTGGACTTTGGCTCGGTTGTACCCGGATATTAAAGATCGGCTTGTTCCAGCTATAAGCGATACTGACTTGGATATTACATTGGAAGATAAACCTAAGATAATCACAAAGCCATAAAAAATAGTCCTTTTATCGACTGCGGCCGAACAAAGCGTGCAGCCGACCGCCCTATCGGGGCGATTTTTCATTCCAGTGCGATGCTCACTGGTGTCTCAGTCCACAGTGCTGTACCCTGCGGGCGGCGGCTGACGCAAACCGTTGGGCTCTAAAATTTCCACAACCAAAACATGGAATGAATCAATATGAAAAAATACATTATCGATACTAACATCATTCGTACTTGCGCTATGGATCTGACATTTAAGGAAAAAATAATCAAATACAACTATCTATTTTATTCCCCAATAAGCGTTGTTGAAATTGCATCACATATAAACTATAACGAAAAAGACAGATTCCATGAATTTAAAAATTATTTAGACGAAATACTCAAGTTAAAGGTAAGTGAACTTCCAGATCCAGACGCTCATATCAAACACGTAATATTATTTAATGGCAAAGCTCCATATCCAACGCAGTACACCGATATTGTAAAATCTATTACAAAGGCAAGGGATTTTGATTCACTTGATAAAGGCTACATAGCACGGGTAAATGGGGTTGTTTCAAAAATTAAAGTGAAAACTTCATACATAAATGATTTGCGAAATAAGTACGAGACTGATTTCATCAAAGATGTTTTGAACCATATACAGGGAAGGAATTCAGTAAAAGTTACGTTTAAAGGAATGACAAGGGCAAATAAAATAAAATTATTTAAATTTTTGGATTCTGAAGAATTTTCAATTCTATTATATATTACATTATGCAGGAGATGTGGCGTGTTTTTATTGGGGGATAAATCGGTGGCTAACGATAACGTTGCAATCAATAAGTTGCAGCCATTTATCAAAGGGTATGCAAATTATATAAAAATGGCCGTCAGTGGACTAAATCCACAAAAGCGGAAAAATTTATACAATGATTTAATGTTTTTATTGTACTTAATTAACGACGAAGTATCATTGATAACAAAAGATGGGGATCAATTAAATTTATTGAAAGATAGCGGATTTGAAAAACGGGTAATTCGACTTTAATCCAATTGCCGCCCAACAAGGTGATGCACCGGAGCCGCCTTCGGCGTCCCGGTGATCTTGGTCGTTCCTCCCGACCGCGGGCGGTCGGGAGGAACGGAGCGCAGTTGAGCCAACAGCGTGTAACGCCCGCGGCGGGCGAACACGCTGTTGGAGCAGAAGGGACTTCGTCCCTCAGCTCAACTGCGCTCCGTTAGATGCAAATAACAAAATGGAGGTAAAAAATGAAACAGATAACAGCAACAGACGTCCTCGCATTGTCAATACCTGAAAGAATTCAGCTAGTAGAGGACATTTGGGATACTATTGCCAACGAACCGGAGGCGATAGAATTAACAGAGGAGGAAAAAAAAATAATTGATGAACGATTGGAGGCTTACCGTAGAAATCCTGATTTAGGTTCTCCATGGGAAGATGTTTACAAAAGGATAGTGGCTAAGCAGTGAAATACAAATTGGGAGAACGAATAGATGGATAAATACAAATATGAAATAATAATTTATTGGAGTCAAGAGGATGAGTCGTTTGTTGCAGAAGTGCCAGAGTTGCCAGGCTGTTCAGCAGATGGTAACATATATATGGAAGCGCTAGCCAATATTGAGATCATTGTACAGGAGTGGGTAGAGACTGCAAAAGAATTGGGGCGCTCTATTCCTGAACCAAAAGGTAGATTAGTCTTTGCATAAAACCATTAATGCCTAACAAAACAATCCATCGGATGGTAAAAAAACTCCGCCGCTGATTTTATGCGTTAGGCCAATATAATTATACATAATCAAAAATTATGATTAACTTAACAACACGTTTAAACAG
>CAYJME010000325.1:0-655 GCA_964370795.1 uncultured candidatus Brocadiaceae bacterium | reverse complement strand
ATGCTATCGTGTTACGCACTCAGCATGATGCCGCCGTTCTCAAAAAGACATAAAGAAACGATTGAATATCACACGTTTATTGAGTATTCTATGAACATGAATTCTATTCGATATGTTTATTGGCAAGATGGTGACATGTGGGTGGGTTACCTTGAAGAATATCCAGATTATCAGACTCAGGGAGAATCACCTGAAGAATTAAAAGAGAATTTAAAAGATATTTACCAAGAATTAAATAGTGGTAACATTCCCTGTATACGTAAAGTTGCTGAACTTGAAGTTGCATGAAAAGAAGAGATTTAATAAAGTAAATTGAAAATATGGGGTGTATTTTAATCCGTCATGGTGGAAAACATGATTGGTACCAGAATCCTAAAACAAAAGTGTCTCAACCCGTACCACGACACAATGAAATTAAAGAATATTTAGCCAAACATATAATAAAAATGCTTGAAAACTAAATGCCTAACAAGGGGCTGCACCTGACTGCCGTTCCGCTACGCTTCATGGCGGCAGGTGAGCTTTGATGTTCCTCCCCACCGCGGGCGGTCGGGAGAAACGGAGCGCAGTTGAGCCAACAGCGTGTAACGCCCGCGGCGAGCGAACACGCTGTTGGAGCAGAAGGGACTTCGTCCCTCAGCTCAACTGCGCTCCG
>CAYJME010000324.1:0-2667 GCA_964370795.1 uncultured candidatus Brocadiaceae bacterium | reverse complement strand
CCGTTCTTTTTTGCACAAAATGTGGATATTGGAGTCCAATTTGCTCTGCTTTTGGCGGAGGCCACTCTTGTTCTCTAATTTGCGTCCAATTCTTCCTCTTCGCACGCAAAATTATCTAATTCTGCTCAAAGTATCTTGCAAGTAAGGCAAACGTTTTTTACCTTAAATAGTGATGATTATGCTTTGCTTGGATGTGTTCGAGTTTCGAAATTACGTTATGGTTTAGATTTGCGCAGATGAGATCAGCCGCTGGTCGTTGACCGGCAGGAAATTCAGTCATGGTTGCAGTTTGCAGTACTCCAGTGTCATTGCGCGAGGGTCCCTCGCGGTAATGCGCTGGAAGGCGCTTGTATATCTGGCTTTGGGATTAACGGCGTGCCTACCTTCTTGGGCGGATGACCAACGGAATCCGCACGGGGAAAATACGCCCTCTTGCCGCGATTGCCACACCACCCAAGGCTGGCATGAGTTGCTCCCCGCGATGTCCTTCGATCATGGAAAAACTAAATTTCCGTTGGTTGGACGGCATGCTCAGGTCACTTGTCGCGAGTGCCACACCTCACTTGTCTTTGCCGAAGCAGCAACGCAGTGCCTCGATTGCCACCTCGACGACCATCGCGGTCAGTTTGCCAACACCTGCGAGCAGTGTCACACCTCCGCGAGTTGGGAGGCGCGTGACAAGATGGTGGAGCACCACCAGCGGACGCGCTTTCCGCTGATTGGCGTCCATTCAAATCTCGCGTGTGTGGATTGCCATGCCAACGGGCAGTTTGCCGATGTTTCCACGGCTTGCCAGAGCTGCCATCTCGACACCTATCAGTCTGTTCAGAACCCGGACCACGCAGCGGCCGGGTTTTCTGTTGATTGCGCTCAATGCCATTCGATCACGACCGCGGCCTGGAAAGGCGCGTCCTTTGATCACACTCCGGACTTTCCGCTCACCGGAGGCCCTGCCCTCAATGATTGCACCCTCTGCCACGCGGCTGGCTTTGTCAACATTTCGAGCGCCTGTTATCCCTGCCATACAGAGGATTACAACGTAACGGACAATCCGGATCACGCCGCCTCGAACTTTCCGCAGAACTGCGCCGAGTGTCATACCACTCAAGCATGGCAGCCCGCCTCGTTTGATCACAACCTCGCTTCATTCCCGCTGACGGGCGCACATATTTCGACATCATGCACGCAATGCCACGTTAACGGCCAATACACTGGTACAACGAGTGAGTGTGTCGGCTGTCATCAAGTGGACTTTGCGGCCAGCGACAATCCCGACCACGAAGCGGGTGAGTATTCCCAAAATTGTGCCGAATGCCATACGACAACAGCGTGGCAACCAGCCTCTTTCAATCACGATCTGTCCGCATTTCCGTTAACCGGTGCGCATATTTCGACATCCTGCACTGAATGTCACGTCGGCGGCCAGTTCACCGGAACACCGACGGACTGCTGGTCTTGTCATCAACCGCAGTTTGATGGGACTGTTGATCCCGGTCACATCGCGAACCAGATGCCGCATGAGTGCGCCGAGTGCCATAATACGGATGCCTGGAGCCCTTCTTCATTTACCCATGATGCGACGGCATTTCCTCTGACCGGCGCGCACGTGGAAACGTCCTGCGGGTCGTGCCATGTGAATGGACAGTATGCCGACAATCCAACGGATTGCTGGTCCTGTCACCAGCCGGATTATGCAAGCTCAGACAACCCGAATCACGAGAGTCTGCAATTAGACCATCACTGTCAGCAGTGTCACACTACGCAAACGTGGGCGGAGGCAAGCTTCAATCACAATTTGAGTGATTTCCCGCTGACGGGCGCTCATGTAGGTGTGAGCTGTGCATCCTGTCACGCTAATGGCCAATACACGGGTACTCCAAACGATTGCTGGAGCTGTCACCAGCCGGACTACGCAAGCTCCGACAATCCTGATCACGAAGCCGGACAGTACAGCCAGGATTGTGCGCAGTGCCACACCACTAACGGCTGGCAGCCCGCTTCCTTTAATCATGATCTTTCGGACTTCCCGCTGACCGGTGCCCACATTTCGACATCCTGCACGGAGTGCCACGCCGGAGGCCAGTACACCGGCACGCCCACCGATTGCTGGTCTTGCCACAATGAGGATTATCAGGAAGCCGACGAGCCGGATCACACTGCGAATCAATTCCCGCATGAGTGCCTCTCGTGTCACACGACCAGTGGTTGGGAACCCTCTTCCTTTAATCATGCCAATACCGATTTCCCGCTCACGGGCGCGCACATCAGTACCGACTGTGCGCAGTGCCACACGAATGGCAACTACACGAATCTCGCTACCGATTGCTGGTCTTGCCATGAGCCGGCGTACAATAATGCACCGGATCATGCTGCAGCACAGTTCCCACATGCCTGTCTGGAATGTCACTCGACAAATGCCTGGATGCCGTCATCATTCAGTCATAATAATACCGGTTTCCCGCTCACCGGAGCGCACATCGAGGCGAACTGTGCCTCCTGTCATGCGAATGGACAATTTGAAGGCACACCGTCCGCCTGCTTTGACTGCCACCAGAGTGATTTTGAGGAGGTGGACGACCCCAATCACGTCGCGGGCAATTACAATCATGCCTGTACCGAATGCCACACCACGCTCGCCTGGACTCCGGCGGCGTTCGATCACAACAA
>CAYJME010000323.1:0-2683 GCA_964370795.1 uncultured candidatus Brocadiaceae bacterium | reverse complement strand
TCGATGAAGTATCCAGAGATCTTTCAGGAGGAGGGCGGTGGTGATTATCATCCCGTTGCCGCATCACGCACGATGTTCATCGATCACATTGACCGCTCCGTTGCTGAAACGATCCTGAACCATCTCAAGGCTTCGACTGGCTCAATGGCGGTGACTCAGCTTCGGGCATTGGGTGGAGCGATGGCTCGTGTCCCTGTCGAAGCGACAGCGTTCGCCCATCGCAATTCGCGGATCATGGTGAATCTTGCCGCGCTTTATGAAAATCCCGCAGAGAAGTCAACTCACGAAGCGTGGATTGCTAATTTTGCAGATGCGATCCATCAGAGGGATGAGGGTGCTTACGTCAACTTCCTCGGCGATGTGGATCAGGCGCAAGTCCGCGCGGCGTATCCAAACGGGACCTGGGAGCGGTTGCAGGAGATCAAATCCCGTTATGATCCCGATAACCTCTTCCGTCTCAATCAAAATATCCCTCCGGCGTGAGTACGTTACCAACAAAAATGTTGCAGCAACCTTTACTTGAGCGGCGTCTTTTCACAAAAGAAGGAGAACCAACAGATGACAACCAATTCAACCAAGCCGGGCAAATCGGTCATACAGTGGCTGCTTGATTCTGACCCTTCGATCCGCTGGCAGGCGTTGTGCGACCTGCAGCACGCACCCGCTGCCGAAGTCGCTGCCGAACGCGCCAAGGTTGCCACTGAAGGCTGGGGCGCGGCGCTGCTCGCTGCCCAAGCCGAAGGAGGCACTTGGCCTGGAGGCGAGGCTCGCTTCCCCGAGTACACATCCATGCGCACCTTGCTGCTATTGCACGACATGGGGCTCGACCCCGCCAGCGAGCAAGCCAAAACGGCGGTCGCCCGCGTGCGCAAGAACGTGCAATGGCTGATGAACATCCCCAAAGAAGATCTGCCCAAAGACGAGGACATCAGCTGGTGGCACAAGCCTTTCTTCGAGGGCGAGGTGGAGCCCTGCATCAACGGCCGCGTGGTCACCATCGGCGCGTACTTTGGCGAAGACATGCAACCCCTCGTCGAGCGGCTGCTGGGCGAGCAGATGGCGGACGGCGGCTGGAACTGCGACCAGGAACAAGGCTCTACCCGCGGCTCCTTCCACACCACCATCGACGTGCTCGAAGGCTTGCTGGAATTCGAGCGCGCAACAGGCGGCTCGCCCGCGGTGGAGGCTGCCCGCGAACGCGGCCAGGAATACCTGCTTGAACGCCGTCTCTTCAAAAGGCTGTCGACCGGTGAAGCCATTGAGCATGATCGCAAGGATGGTCCGGTCTGGACTCAGTTCTCCTACCCGGCCGGATGGCGCTACGATATTCTGCGTGGATTGGACTATCTGCGCGCTGCGGGCGTCAAGCCGGATCCGCGTATGAAAGAAGCTATCGAGATCATAGCATCGAAGCGCGACGTGTCCGGCCGTTGGGCGCTGGGCATCGTCCACCCCGATGAAGTGGTCGCCGAACCAGGCGTGGCCGAGGGTCAGCCGAGCCGCTGGAACACGTTGCGCGCCTTACGAGTCCTGGACTGGTACGATAACTCGGCGCGAGACTAATACAGACATCGTGACCATGTTGAAAAGGCAGATTTGCCATAACTTACCAACTCGTTGATAAGAAAGGATGTGTGCATTATGTTGAACCTGAATTCGATCATGATCGGAACGAGACAACTCAAGGCGCTGGCGGACTTCTACGAAAAAGTCCTCGGCAAGCCCGCGGAGATGGTCGATGCTGAGAACGGTTTTTATGGCTGGCAGGTGGGAAACGGATACTACTTTTCCATTTTGGATCACTCCGAAATGGGAGGAAAAACCAAAGACCCTGGACGGATCATGCTGAACTTCGAGACGACCCAGGTGCAAGAGGAATTTGAGCGCATCAAGGCGTTTGGCACGACGGTCATCCGTGCGCCTTATGAAATGGGCGGCGGATGGATCGCGACACTGGCCGACCCAGATGGCAACTACTTTCAACTGGTCACCCCGATGCCCTAGCGAAAAGAAACACTTATGCGAAAAGTGATCTTCTTCAATCTCGTATCACTGGATGGCTACTTCGAAGGGCCAGACAGAGATATCAACTGGCACCTTGTAGATGACGAGTTCAATGAATTTGCCATCCAGCAGACTGGTGAATTTGGCGCGCTTCTCTTCGGGCGGGTGACCTATGAACTCATGGCAAGCTACTGGCCAACCGAAGATGCAAAACGTGATGACACCGCCGTTGCCGAGTTGATGAACCGCCTGCCGAAAATTGTATTCTCTAAAACTCTGAAAAAAGTTGAATGGGAAAATACAAAGCTGGTACATGACAATTTTGTGGAAGTGGTCACGAAGCTGAAACACGAGTCGGGAAAGGATATCGCCATCTTCGGCAGTTCCGATCTGGCGGTGACGCTCATCGAACATGGTCTGATCGACGAGCTTCGGATCATGGTCAACCCGATCTTTTTGGGAGCAGGCAAGCCTTTGCTTCAAGGCATCAAAACCAAATTGAGTTTGAAGCTGCTCAAAACACGAACGTTTAAAACAGGAAATGTTTTGTTGTATTACGAAGTCGCAAATAAATAACTTTTTACCCGTTTATTTACTGTTAATGACTCGTCTTACGCAGTGTCGTTCTCCCGAAAAAGCATCGGGACGATGTGAGCGAAGCGAAGAACCTCTACGATTG
>CAYJME010000322.1:0-2688 GCA_964370795.1 uncultured candidatus Brocadiaceae bacterium | reverse complement strand
GCTCAAAGCCCACCGGGGGGTGGCCGGGGGCATCGAGTTGAACCGACCAGCGCGGGCCATTACCCTGCGGGCGATCGTGGAGGCCTGCCAGGGAGCCATTCTGGCGGATTTCTGCCAGGAGACCCGCACCCTGAAGGGCACCTGTGCGTTCCATGTCGCCGCCGCCGAGCTGCATCAGGCCACGGTCGAGGTGCTCTCGCGATGGACGCTGGATCAGTTCGTGGAGCGACCAGGGCCCTCCATGCACGTCAAAGCGAACCAGAGCGTACCTTGCCTGGTGGAGGCGCGACCGTCCTCCCCGCCGGCCCGCGGCAAGGCCGCCGCGCCTCTGGCGGCTCCGGCCGAGTCCAAACGAGGCCATTCTCGCCGCGTGGGAGGCTAAGGTCATGGGCTGCCGCGTCCAGATCCAGGCCGCCGTACCCGAAGCGGGCTACCACCGCAGCCTGATCTCCTGCCAGGCGGCCTGTCCGGTCCACACCGACGCCCGTGGCTACGTGCGGGCCATCGCCGCCGGTGATTTTGAGCGTGCCTACCTGATCGCCCGCGGCCCGAATCCGTTTGCTTCAATCTGTGGCCGGGTTTGCGCCGCACCCTGCGAAGCGGCGTGCCGGCGCGGGAAGGTCCCCCGGGTCGATTCCGACGGCAACTTCGTGGCCAATGACCGGCCTATTGCGATCCGGGCCCTCAAGGGCTTCGTTTGCGATCTGCACGGGCCCCAGACTCGCCCGCCAGGCGAGGTGCTCGAACACGTACGCGCGCACGAACCGCAGGTTGCGGCCGGTCCAGAAGAGATGGCCGCGCTGCTGCGGGCCAACGTTCGCGGCGACTTGGCCCTGGCCGACGGCCAGGGCGTGGCCATCATCGGAGCTGGCCCTGCGGGTCTGTCAGCGGCCCACGATCTGGCCCTGCTGGGCTTTGCCCCCGTGGTCTTCGAAGCCGAGCCGGTCCCCGCGGGCATGCTGGCCTTCGGGGTGCCGGCCTACCGCCTGCCGCGCGAGTTGATCGCCCGGGAAGTGGCGGTCATCCAGGCCCTTGGGGTGCAGATCCGCTGCAACACCGTGGTCGGCCGAGACATCTCGCTGGCCGATCTGCGCCGTGACTTCGCCGCGGTGATCCTGGCCGTGGGGGCCAAGTCCTCCCGCGGGCTGGGCCTGCCCGGGGAACGCGGGCCACGGGTCTACGGTGCAGTCGATGTGCTGCGGGCCGTATCCCTCGGCGAAGCGATCGATCTGGGCCGCGAAATCGTGGTGCTCGGCGGCGGGAATGTGGCTTACGACGCAGCCCGCACGGTGCTCCGGCAGATTGCCCTGGACACCGCCCGGACCGCGGCACGGCTGCCGTCCACCGGCCGGGTGCACCTGGCCTCGTTGGAAACGCTCGAGGAAATGCCCGCGGACACGCTGGAGATCGTGGAGGGCGACGAGGAAGGCATCGAGCGACTCAACGGCTGGGGCCCGGTGGAGATCGAGCGCGATGAGCACGGTGCGGTGCAGGCCGTGGCCCTGCGTCAGTGCCTGCGCGTCTACGACGAGAACCGCCGCTTCTCACCGCAGTTCGACGACCAGGTCCGCAGGCGCATCGCGTGCGACACGGTGCTGCTGGCCGTCGGGCAGTCCACCAGCTTGGAGTTCCTCGCCGACGGCGGCCAGGACATCGAGCAGGGACGGCCCGGCTGGCCTAAGGTCGATCCGGTCAGCTTGGCGACCAGCGCGGCAGGCGTGTTCGTCGCGGGTGACCTGGCCCATGGAACACGCCTGCTGATCGACGCGGTGGCTTCGGGCAAGGCGGCGGCTCGCTCGGTCTACGAGTACCTGATCGGTCGGGCCATCGAGATCACTGCTGTGGATGCCCACCTGACCCTGCCCGGGTACCAGCGAGAGCGCGGCTACGAGAGCATCCGTCGGGTGCCGGTGCCGGTCATCCCGCCGGAGGAGCGTTTCAAAGAGCCCGCCGCAGTGGTCGAGCGCGGCTACACCGCGGACCAGGCCATGCGCGAGGCTTCGCGGTGCCTGGACTGCGGGGTCACTCCGGTTTTTGACGGGAACCGCTGCGTGCTGTGCGGCGGCTGCGTGGATGTGTGCCCGACCCGCTGCCTGGCCCTGGTCTCACTCGATGAGCTGGCCTGGTCCGAGCCTCTCGATCAGGCCGTCCGGGGTACGTTGGGCTCGGGCGTCGACCCGGCTGCCCATTCGGCGATTCTCAAGGACGAGGATCGCTGCATCCGCTGCGCGGCCTGCGCCCAGCGCTGCCCCGCGGATGCGATCACCATGGAACGGGTGACCTTCACAACGCAATGGAGGAGCCGATGACCACAGAACGCCCGCCAGGGCCGGCGTGCTGCCGTTCGCGCCTGGACCCCGAGCCCATGCCCCGACGTGATTTCCTTGGCTTGGCCGCGGTGGGCTCAATGCTGGGGGCTCTGGCCTTCGCGGCCATCGGCATGATCCGCCTGCCCAAGGCGGCGGTGCTGGCCTCCCCTTCCAAGAAGTTCCAGGTGAGCCTGCCTGAGTCGCTGGCTGCCGGGCAACCCTACATCCCCCCGGGCCGCTCAGTGGCTGTCTTCCGCGACGCCGAGGGCGTGTATGCCCTCTCCCTGGTCTGCACGCATCTGGGCTGCATCGTCAAGAATCACCCGGCCGGTTTTGAGTGCCCCTGCCACGGATCGCAGTTCGATGCGCAGGGCGGCGT
>CAYJME010000321.1:0-2705 GCA_964370795.1 uncultured candidatus Brocadiaceae bacterium | reverse complement strand
TCACATCCTGGCTGGTAGAAAACTGGTGGATTGTGCTGATTGCCGCCGGGCTTGTGGCAGGTTTAGGAATCTACCTGTATCGCACCAGGTAACGACCCATTTTTTAAGGAGGAGACGGATGACAAAATCGGCGGTGATCCTTCGCCGTCTGCTCTGCGTGATGGCAGTAGTATCCGCCCTTCTGGCACTGCCGAATGTCGCCTCATCCCAGACCGGTACGACGGTTACGTTCCCTGCCTCTTCGTATGTCCTTACCTGCCAGATTACTCTTATTGGGGTGCAGGTCAAGGATGTGACCAGCTTGACGGCATACCACCTGGAGATCGATTTCACACCAGGGGATGTGCAGGTGACTGCCGTCGAAAATGGCGGGTTCATCCCGAACGGCCTCCCCGAACCGACCAATGCTTACGATAACACGGCAGGAACCATCGTGTTTGGCATGGCGCGCCAGGATTACAATACCCAGCCGGTTGATGGCAGCGGCGTGCTCATTAACCTGTATGTTCAGGCCATCAACCCCGGCGCGGCTGTCAATTTCACCATCCGGCCGTATGTTGAGGGCTCGGAACCTACGAATGGCAGCGGCAGCATGCTGGTCGGCTGGCCGGATATCACACCTATTCCCTACACTATAAGCAACGGTACGGTGTATACCCAGTCCTGCACCGCAACCGACATACTGCTTTCGAACAACCAGATCAATGAAAATTTACCGGTGGGCAGCGCGATTGGTACCTTCACGACCATCGATCCCGACGGCAGCGGCGGCTTTAATTATGCGTTATGGGATACAGCAACTTATCCGGATAATGCATACTTTACCATTAGCGGCAACGAGCTGCGAACAAATGCGATATTCAACTATGAAACCGATTCAAGCTATTCCATAAGGGTCAAAAGCAGCTCGGATTTCGATTTACCTATTTACCGGACCTTTATTATTACCATCACGGACGCCAACGATCCGCCGGTGCTGGGGGCAATCGGTGCGCAGAGCGTGAACGAGCTTGCCCCGCTAACATTCACCGCCGCCGCCACCGATGCCGATACTTTACCGGCGCCAGACACGCTGACCTTCAGCCTGGCAAACGGAACAGCGGGGTTGGTTCCGGCTGGCGCATCCATCGGATCGAGTTCCGGTGCTTTCACCTGGACGCCGACCGAAGACCAGGGGCCGGGGGCGCACACCTTCGATGTGTGCGTCAGCGACGGGCTGGCCAGCGACTGTGAGCCCATTACTGTGACGGTCAACGAGGTCAATGCGGCGCCTGACGGGGCGGACAGCACCGTGAGCGCCCTGGAAGATATCGGCAGAGTCTTCGCCACCGCCGATTTCGGCTTTAGCGATGCGAACGACAATCCGGCGAACGCATTGCTGGCGGTGAAGATCACCGCGCTGCCAGGAGTCGGGTTGTTAACGTTGGATGGTACGCCTGTATCGGCGGGTGAGTCCGTTCCTGCGGCGGATATCGCTGCCGGCAAGCTGGTCTTCACCCCGCCGGCGAACGGCAACGGCACACCTTATACCAGCTTCACCTTCCAGGTGCAGGACAACGGTGGAACGGCCGGCGGCATCGATCTCGACCCGGAACCCAAAACCATGACGATTAACGTCGATGCGGTCAACGATGTGCCGGTGGCCACTCCGCAGACCCCATCCGTTGCCGAAGACGCGTCAATCCCGATCACCCTGACGGGCAGCGATGTGGAAGGCAGCCCATTGACCTATTCGATTGTGACACAGCCTTCGCATGGCACGCTCAGCGGCAGCGGCGCGACCCGGACGTATACACCAGCAGCCAATTACAACGGGGCAGACAGTTTTACATTTAAAGTGTATGACGGCGCAGCCTATTCATCCCCGGTGACGGTATCGATCACGGTGACGCCGGTCAACGATGCACCGGTGGGGGTGGCAGATCATTACTATCTCAACAATGTCATATTTTTAGATACTGATGGAGACTACGTTAAGGATACCTACAAGTTGATCGCCAATGCCGATCCTCCGGGTGTATTGCAGAATGACAGCGATGTTGACGGCGACATGCTTTCGGCCGCGGTGAAAACAAATGTCACCAAAGGTGTTTTGGTCCTCAATTCGAACGGTTCCTTCACCTATACCCTGAATAAAAGTTTGCTACAGGATGCCGTTTCATTCGTTTACACCCTCTCGGACGGTCACGGTGGGAGCAAAGATGTCACGGTCAACATAACGATCGACGTCGTCGGTCCGGCGGTCGTCGCGCAGTGGCTGAGTCCCGTGACGGCCCTGGCTGGCAGCAGCAATTACTACGGCATGATTTATGAGGCCAGCACGCCAACGGTTCCCTTGAAAGTTTTCGTCGATGGTATTTCAGATGTGGCCAAAGTCGAGTTCCGCTGGTTCGATCATACTCAGACACCGGATGGAGTGTGGTACATCGTCGAGACGGATTACACACCAACAATGGAAAACGGCAAGTATGTATATACGGCAACGTTGAACACGGACTCCATGCCTTTTGTCGATGATATTCAGCTTTGGGCTTATACATACGACGTCGCCGGCAGTTACACCCGAATCGTCAAAGTCAACGGGTTTGACTATTATTCGCGCATAATGGTCAACCATCCTCCGTCTGGGTACAACGTTTTCCTGCCTTTTATCCGCCGCTGACCGTCGTTTTCGCACAGGAGCACTGGCGGCTGAGCCTGTCGAA
>CAYJME010000320.1:0-2731 GCA_964370795.1 uncultured candidatus Brocadiaceae bacterium | reverse complement strand
GTCGCCTTCTCCTCACCTTCTTTCATGATATGGTTGATATGTTGTGTTAAGGTCTGTCTGTCAATCTGGCTCTCATCAAACTTGACCAGTATCCTCCCTGTTTTGTGATTTACCGTTATTTCCGCTAATCCTTTTAGATAACTCATTATGCGTTCCTCCAAATATCTGCAAATATGAAGCTTTCCAACAAGATATTTGCTCTCAAATCTTATCCTTCCCGGCAGAATACTCAAGGGTGCCATTTTTAATCTCCTTATAAAATTGATCTTTTATCATTAATAGAAAGTCCAAATAGGGTAATCACGTTTGAGCATTTTGGCAATGACCAACCATTTTTTCAACTCCTTCATAATCTTCTCAGAGGTAATTGGAGCGCTTCTTATTGGTTTAACTTTAGCAGGTGCTGTAAGTACATCCTCTGATTCTTTCGCAAGTTCGAAAGAGAATGTTATATCTTTCCTGAGCCTCTTTGTTATCGCCCCTGGGTGGATAGTAATGGATATCCACGATAGGGGTAAAATGGTTATAACCCAGGACAGGTTCCAATACCCCTAATTTATCCTCCATCTTGCTTCATGGCATTCAGCCCTTCTTGCAAAGATGAGACTTTCATAACATTCCCCGCTCTTTGGGCTGCATCTACATCATGTACGGTTACAATAGCCTTCCAGGGCAATATCATTTCCAGATCCTGACGTAAATCTTCTATCAGCCACGGATCCAATACCCTGTTGAAGCGTACGGCTTTATAAGCATCCTGGCCATTCACATCCCAACCTCTTGTTATTTGAACAATTCTCTCATGAATTATTAAGCTATCAAAAACTGCGATCTACCGATCTGTACCTCGCTCCACCATTACCGGATGCCACTGAATGGATATATTTTTTTGTCCATTCCTGTCTTTCTCACTACCATTCCATATTGCCATATTGAAATAGGTCTGTCCACCAGGAACAAATTGTATATCGTCCTGATCTGGTGTAGTTAATGAGCGATACATGATTACCGTCCATACCCCATCTTTATATTTACTGCATCCGTTTACGTCCTGATGGTCTTGGGTGGTAAGTGTACCAAAGCCTTCTGCATTTAAATCCTCTACCGTCCTTTCCCTTCCTGGCTGAGAAAGCAGGTTATTGGCAGCCCTGCCACCTGACAATATTTCTACACTAGTTATCAACTCCCGATGATTAGATGGGCTGTAAGGATTACAATTAAAGTCATCATGCATATTCGGATATTGCACTTTGACATCTTCTAATTTGCCCTTAGCAAACAAATCTGTCTCCCAATCTGCCTTCCAATGCCAGATGTTAACAGGATTTCCCCGGTCTCCCATCCTTGGGCTAAAATGTTCCGCTGGGGTTATATTCACTATGCCTAAAGGAAACATTAGGGCAATAGCGTCCCTGAACTCTTGAACTGCAATTGTCCTTGCATCCTTTGTTGGGTCGCTCCAGGTAATTTGAAAATAAATCGTAAGCCCATCATGAATAGCCTTCACTTCTGCACTGCTTACAGAACCACCACCATTAGGAAATGCTTTATCCTGTTTTTGGAGCCCAATCTTAACCACCTTCGCATCTCTGAACAGACCTTTCAATGATTGTACATCCATGCGATAAGGCTTGCCCATTTGTACATATTTAACGGTCAACACTTCTTTAGCTGGAGTAAATTCTTCTGCACTCATGCCCTTAACTCCTGGTGCTGACTCTTCGGCTGCAAGTAACGAAGCGCTCAGAAAAAAACAGCTGAGGAGGACTCCACCATGTTTTTTTAACGACATATAATACCTTTTCATTTCTCCTTCATCCTTTAAAATACTATTGATTTATATCCCCTGGAAAATGGTTTTTTTAAGCAATTTTTAACATCTTATTTACTTATCCATGATCTCTATGAGTGGGGCTGATTAAAAGTCAACAGTATCCTTATAAACCCATTACTATGCCCATCCTGTAGGTCTCGTCGTCAACCGTCTCTGGAGCATTTCCGTCTGCAAAGGCAGCCCCAATAACAAATTTTATGTTAGCCCTGATGAGGACAGTAATGTCAGTGCTGTAAGTGTTAAAGCTGTCGATATCACCGGCATCATAAGAAGGGTTCATGTTCTCAAATCGGACAGCTGGGATAACCCATGGTAAGGCCACCCACCTAAGTTCAGCAGTATAGAGGGCTGCGTCAAAGTTCCTACCACTTTCACCCTCGATGGTTACATCACCGGCGGTATTATCGCTGAAATAGGTAGCTGCCCCAAAGAGGTTAAAGTTCCACCAGTAGAAATCGGCCTCCGTACCATATCGCCAGAAACGATTTCCGCTGTTATGCCAGCTTGTTCTCTCTCCAGCGGCAGGATCATTAAAGAATCCCGCATTCCCTCTGTAAAAGAAGCCAGAAAGAGTAAGGGACTTTTCCTGCCAGTTTTCAGTGGCCTTTTTAGACTCCTTTACTGTACCGCCCCCTAGCACCCCCATACCACCTATCTTATAGGAGACACGGGCATAATAGTCCTTGCTATTATTCACGTCAAATGGATTTTCACCATCAGGAAGGTCGTCCTCGAAGTCGTCGAAACCCAAAGCATCTTCTGAACGCTCACCATTTACAACTCCAGCCGCCCACATGAGGCCTCCGTTCCCCTTTGGCCCATTCTTGCCACCAAAGAATTCCACCCCATTCTGGAAAGGAAAAAAGGTAGTAAAATTGGCTGTAGGCTGGATAGACC
>CAYJME010000319.1:0-2754 GCA_964370795.1 uncultured candidatus Brocadiaceae bacterium | reverse complement strand
TTCCTATACCATTGAGTTATGTAGCCCGCACACGCCGTGTGCGGGCTACAGTCTGGCTACAAGCCGTATCCATTTTTTATTATATTGAAAGTTCGTTGGCCAAATCAAAAGCAACAAACGAATACATGACAAGCGAGACGCTTGTCCTACCGACTGCCTCAAAAACCGCTTAATTTAATTAAGCTTACCGATTTTGTTTTCAACAGCTTTTAAAATTTTGTCTTCATGGAGAAGTTTATACATGGTATTTATATCATCAGCTACTATGCGGTCTTGTTCCATGTGAGAAATATGTTTCCGGATAAGGTTATACGCCTCCATAGTTCCAGCACCAGCCTTAAGATTCGTAAACAGGTCCATAGCCTGGGCGGCACAGAGCAATTCTATAGAAATTACATGTTCTGCATTCTTTAATATTTCACGACACTTCCGTGAAGCTATAGTTCCCATACTCACGTGATCTTCCTTATTTGCCGATGTTGGAATGGAATCTACGCTTGCAGGATGGGCAAGCACCTTGTTTTCAGAGACAAGCGATGCTGCTGTATATTGGGCAATCATGAATCCAGAATTAAGCCCGGCATCTCTGATGAGGAATGCCGGAAGTCCGCTCAATTGCGGATTTACCAATCGCTCGATACGCCGCTCTGAGATATTGGCAATTTCAGAAAGTGCAATGGCAAGAAAATCCATTGCGAGCGCAACCGGCTGGCCATGGAAATTTCCTCCTGAAATAATCTGATTCGATTCGGAAAAAATCAGAGGATTATCTGTCGCCGAGTTCATCTCTATTTCGATTACCCGCTGTGCATAATGGAGCGCATCAAGAGAAGCCCCGTGCACCTGGGGACTGCATCGAATAGAGTAAGCATCCTGTACACGGGAGCAATCTTTGTGAGACGATACAATTTCACTATTTCGAGTAATGCGTCTCAGATTATCAGCGCTGATAATCTGACCCGGATGCGGTCGCACATCATGTATTTTTTTGTCCAGCTCAATATTTGATGCGAGTAAAACCTCCAGACTCATGCCAGCGGCTATGTCGGCAGTTTTAAGGAGATTTAATGCGTTATATACCGTTAAAGCGCCGATTCCTGTCATGACCTGAGTGCCGTTGATCAGCGCCAATCCTTCCCCCGCGTCGAGATTGACGAAAGGTATTCCTGCCTCTTTCATTGCATGGTCGCCGTTCATAATTTTGCCCTTATAGATTGCCTGTCCATAACCGATTAATACCAGCGACATGTGGGCAAGGGGCGCAAGGTCGCCGCTTGCGCCGACTGAACCTTTTTCAGGCATGAGCGGATATATGCCTTTATTGAACATTTCAACGAGCGTCTTCAAAGTCTCCGGCTTGATGCCGGCATTCCCCTTTGCAAGGTCATTGATTCTGAGGATGAGTATTGCTTTTGTCGTCTCTTCATCGAGGTAATTTCCAACGCCTGCAGCGTGGCTCATCAGGATATTTTTCTGGAGTTGTTTTGTCTGGTCATTTGAAATGACAACTTCACTCAGGGCGCCGAATCCCGTGGTGATTCCATAGATGACGTGCTTGCTTTGTAATGCGTTCTCTATGGTCTGGCGCGCCTGTGCAACCTTTACTTCCGCCGTCTCGCTCAACATTATTTTTTTATCGTTTCGAACGGCGCGAATTAATTCTTCAAGGGTGAGGCTTTGACCATCGAGTATAATGTATTCCATAAGATTATTTTTGATTTCCGAATTATGATTTTAGATTTTAAGTACAAATTCCAAACTCTAAAGAATCGGAAATGGTAGAGGGGGTGGTTTATCGTTCGACTGAGCTCACGACGAAGTCCCCCGCCAAATACCGACCACAAGGCATCGGCGCTACAATTTTTGCTTTACTGCCGCTATTACCTCATCAATGGTTATATATACCTTTGAAAAATCTAGTTTTGGTCTTTCAATGAGTATTGTGTCTATGCCTTCTTTCATTGCGGCGGATAGCTTTTCAAGTACGCCGCCGGTATTACCACTCTCCTTTGTTACCATTGTATTAATTTTATATTGCCGGAACATTGCACGATTTAAATCCTCGGAAAACGGGCCGTGCATGGCAATGATGTGCGTGGGCGGAATGCCCACATCAAGACAGAGCTTTATATGTTCAGGCACGGGCAGGATGCGTACATATAATTCTTTCTCATCTTTGAGCATGATAAATTTTGATACACTCGATATGCCTGTAGTGAGAAATATTATTTTTCCCAGCGTTTTTGCCTTGTCTACTGCTTCTGAAATGTTCCGGACTTTATGGATCATTGGATGGTCTGATATTGTTGTCCCTTGTCTTTCAAATCGTATGTACCGTACATTGGTGTTCGTGCAGGCATCCATTGCATTGCGGGAGACTTCCACGGCATAGGGATGGGTAGCGTCTATAACCGTGTCTATGCCACGTTCTTTTATTAATTGAATAAATCCACTTGTATCTAAGCGCCCCTGAAGGCAAATGGCTTCTAAGCCTATTTGTTCAAACATCTTCTTGCCGTATTCAGTGGCAACCGTCGTCAGAAGTTTAAATCCTTCTTCATAGAGTCTTCGAACAATCTCTTTGCCTTCTTCAGTGCCTGATAAAACAAGGATCATGATGAGTGAGATATAAAAGTCTAAATTTATAACTTAACGCAACAAGCCGCAACCAAATCCCCCTTATAAAAGTGGGGAGATTGCTTCGGAAAAGACCCTCGCAATGACATGCACTACGCGCTTTGATTAGTACACTGC
>CAYJME010000318.1:0-2769 GCA_964370795.1 uncultured candidatus Brocadiaceae bacterium | reverse complement strand
CGATGAATATGCTGCCGACGCAGATGCAGAACGCGCCGACACAAGTCCGCGAGGCGTACCAATTCGCCGTCGCAAATCCTGACGCGACCAAGAACGTGCCGTGCTATTGCGGCTGTGGCGCGATGGGACATACGAGTAATTACTCGTGCTACGTCAAAGAAGCGAAAGCGGACGGCACAGTCGTTTTTGATGACCACGCGCTCGGTTGCAGTTTGTGTGTGGATATTACGCAAGATGTGATGCGGCTTTCTAAAGATGGGCGAGCGCCGCCGGACATTCACGCCTTTGTCGTTTCGACGTACAGCAAGTTTGGTCCGCCGAATCAATAATATGACCCGCCGAAACATCCCCATCGCCGCGACGACGCTATTCCTGATTCTCGCGGCGATGGTCGTCCCACTCCCGATTTCCGCCGCCGCCCCGCAATCGCGCACCATAGCAATTAACGCGCGCACCTTCGCGTTCGAACCGGCCACGCTGCAAGTCAATCATGGCGACGAAGTCACCCTTCACTTTGAATCACTCGACGCGGCGCACGGCTTGTTCATTGACGGCTACGACGTGGACATTCACGCCGAGCCGGGCAAAAGCGCAAATGTCACTTTTGTCGCGGATCGGGAAGGCAAATTCAAATTCCGCTGCTCGATCTCGTGCGGCGTTCTGCACCCGTTCATGATCGGAGAGATCGAGGTGTCACCCGATTTGCCCTTGCTGCGCGCCTTGGCCGCGACGATGCTCGCTGCGGTGGGCGCGGTGCTGTTTTTCTGGAGAGGAGCATAAAACGTAATGCGTAAAACGTAACCTGTTGCCTGTCATTGCGAGCGACCGTTGGGAGCGAAGCAATCTCCAACCTGGATGAGGAAGATTGCTTCGTCGCACCCTTCGACTCCGCACCGCAAAATCGGCGGTGCTCCGCTCAGGGCGCTCCTCGCAATGACGACTATTACGTTTTACGCATTACGTTTTACGAAATATGGTGTCCCGTTACGAACTCACCCGCGTCCCGCTCGTCAAAAAGATACTCACCAGTCGCTGGCTGCAATGGTCGCTGATGGTCGGCACGCTGCCTTTTTTCGTGTTGGCAGTGCTCACCGGACTATACGGCACGCCGGCTGGCAACCGCAATTTCGGCATCATTTTTGTCTGGATCGTCTGGTGGGCGCTGTTGATGCTCTTGTTCGTACCCTTCCTCGGGCGCTTGTGGTGCCTGATGTGCCCGATCCCCGCGCCTGGCGAATGGCTCCAGCGCCGAAGCTTTATCGGCACGCGCGCCGGCGGCAAGCTTTATACCCTCGGCAAGAAATGGCCCAAGCGTTTGAACAACATCTGGCTGCAAAATGCCGCGTTCCTTGCCGTCGCGCTCTTTTCCAAAGTTATTTTGACGACGCCATTGATCAGCGCGCTGTTGCTCATCTTGTTCGCCGGCCTCGCCATGATTACGAGTTACTTGTTCGAGCGACGAATCTTTTGCCGCTATCTTTGCCCGGTCGGCGGATTCATCGGATTGTATTCCCAACTCGCGCCGATCGAGCTGCGGGTCAAAGACCGCGCCGTCTGCGCGACGCACACCGAGAAATCGTGCTATCACGGAAACGACGAAGGGTACGGTTGTCCGTGGCTCGTCTACCCGGGCGCGCTCGAAAAGAATACGTACTGCGGCATGTGCGTCGAGTGCCTCAAGACTTGCTCGCGCGATAACATCGCGTTGTACGCGCGACCGTTCGGCGCCGATCTGCTTTCGTCGAAAGGACGACGACTCGACGAGGCATACCGCGCGTTCATCATGCTCGCAGGCGCGCCGGTGTACTCGATTGTCTTTATGGGCCCGTGGTCGCAGTTGAAGGAAGCCGCGTATTCGGTCGGCAAACCGGAATGGTGGGTGTACGCGGTGAGTTTTCTCGTGGTGACGCTGGGAATCGTGCCCGGCCTCTTCTATGTCTGCGCCGCGCTTGCCAAGCAACTCTCGCGCTCCCACACTCCCATCCGCAAGCTATTCGTCGAGTACGCGTACACTCTGCTTCCGCTGGGACTCACGGCGTGGATCGCCTTCAGCTTGTCCTTCGTGCTGATGAACGTTTCGTACGCGTGGGCCGTCCTGTCCGATCCATTTGGCTGGGGGTGGAATTTGTTTGGGACGACCAGTTGGAAATGGACGCCGTATCTGGCAGGTGTTATACCCTATCTCCAAATTCCGGTCTTGCTGATCGGTCTCGTCGCCGCCGTCGCCGTCGCGCTCCGCACCGCTCGTGAACAGCGCATGGCCCAAGTCGCCGCGCTGCCCATCGTCGCGTACTGTGTGGCGTTCACGATGACGATGTTGTGGCTCAATGTATGATTTTGGATTTTAGAATTTCGATTTTCGATTGAAAGCAATCGAAAATCGGCAGTCGAAAATGAAAAAAGAACTGTTTGCTCTAACGATCGTCCTTCTCATCCTCGTCGTGTTCCCCGCGTCGCTTTTCGCCTACCAGGCGTGGTTGACCAGTCCTTCGGACGCGCGGGTGATTGCGCTGGTTGCCAATGCGCCCGGCAATGGGGGTTGGCAGCCCGACGCGATTCGCGTCAAGCTCGGCGAGAAGGTGCGTCTTCGGATCGCCGCGCCGGATGTCGTTCACGGCTTTGAGATTCCCGCGCTGGGGATCAAGGTAGGCGAAATTCTGCCGGGGCATGTCGAAGAGGTGGAGTTTACCGCGACGCAGGTCGGGCGATTCCCGTTTGCGTGTACGCGCTGGTGCAGCGCCGATCATTGGCGGATGCGCGGTGTGATCG
>CAYJME010000317.1:0-2782 GCA_964370795.1 uncultured candidatus Brocadiaceae bacterium | reverse complement strand
CTTTTTTAGCCCTTTTTTACCATTTTCCTGGGTGGTTTTGTCGAACTTGGGTTGAGACCGGCTGGGATGGTCTCGTGAGGATACTGGATGACGGAGGATACGTACGCTACGACTTTTCCACAGCAACGAAACTCATCGAGATAATGAAAGATTTAAAGAAATTTTACCATGGTGATTTGAATAAACTCCATGAAATGGTAGATGACGAAGACGACTTGGAAGACTTACTGAAAGGATTAGGAAAGGGAATCGGCGATGTTACCGTAAACATATTCCTGAGAGAACTCCGTTCTGTATGGAAAATGGCAAACCCGGCCCCATCCGAATTGGTAATCCTTGTAGCCAGAAATTTGGGTTTCATTAGTCAAACTGAAGAACCTTTAAGTACGCTCAAAAAGGTCTGGTCACTCAATAAAATTCCCGGTAAAGATTTCTGCGACTTCGAGGCAGCGCTGTTAAGACTGGGAAAGGATTTTTGTAAGAAACGAAGGTGTGATAAGTGCCCATTGGAAAGTGAGTGTGAATGTAAAATAAAGTAAATCATGAGAATTCACGGCCGGTCGTATACATACACGCACGGTTACGGCCTTCTTCCTTTGCCCGGTACATAGCCAGGTCTGCATAGACAAGCAGTGTTTTCTGGATGCAACTGTGCTGGGGAAAGAGGGCAATTCCTATGCTCACCGTAACGCCCGTAGGTTTTTTGTTTGCTACTGAAATTTGTCGACGGGCTGATTCAATAATCTGATGGGAGATAACCCGCACCTTGTCAGCGTCAACATGGCTCAACAAAATAGCGAATTCATCGCCGCCAAACCGGGCAAGTATGTCTGTTTTACGGATGCGTTCCTGCAGCAAGCGTGAAAAGTTTATGAGATATTCATCCCCTGCCTGATGGCCGAGGGTGTCATTAATACCCTTGAAATTGTCCAGGTCCAGGAACAACAGCGCCCCATTCGTGCCGTATCGTCGCGCCTGCGCAAGCCTTTCCTCAAATGTATCGAGAAACCGGCGGCGGTTAAAGAGGCCGGTAAGGGGATCGTGGTTCGCCATACTCGACAGTTGTTCTACGAAATGCTTACGTTCCGTGATATCCTCCTTGATTGCCAGGAAATGGGTATTTTCCCCTGCGCTGTTTTCATGGGCATTATCGAGGTATTTTCCCAGTAAAGGACGCCGTCTTTTTTCCTGTTGTAAAGCTCGCCCTTCCATTCTTTGCCGGCGGTAATGGCGTCCCACATGCGTTTGTAAACTTCTGGCGGCGTCAGGCCGGATTTCATGATACGCGGATTTTTCCCGATGACCTCCTCTTTGCTGTAACCCGTTAGATAGTAGAATTTGGGATTTACATATTCAATATTGCCTTTTATGTCTGTGATAATCACGGTGCACGGGCTTTGTTCAACGGCGTTATAAAACTTGCGCAGCTCCTCTTCTACCCGCCTGCGTTCGGCAATTTCTCCCTCAAGCGCTTCTTTTGCCCTCGTCAGTGAGTGCGTCCGTTCTGCCACGCGTTGTTCCAGTGATTCATTCAGTTTACGGAGTTCTTCCTCAGCCCGTTTGTGTTCCTTAATTTCCCATGAAAGCTCCTCAGCCATGGCATTGAAGCTTCCGGCAAGACCCCCGATTTCATCGCTGCGGGCAATCCCTATCCGGTAGTCCCTGTCTCCTGCTGCAAATCGTTTAGTTGCATACGTTAATTCTTTAATAGGCCTTGACGTTGAAACAGAAAAGAGAATCCCCCCACCCGTAACTACCATACTTCCTACAATTCCCAGGAGCAACGCAACGATACCCAACGTCTTTAAGGGAGCAAACGCCTCAGCATAATCTATCTCTGCCAGCATTATCCAGCCATACTCCGGTATTTCAAGAGACACGCCTACAACCTTCACCCCGCGGTAGTCCTTATAAATGCCGACCATTTCTTCGCTATGCTCAAAAATCCTGCGAACAGGTTCTGTATCCACGACCTGTTTCAGGGACGCATTCTCAATAAATTTCGATTCGGTAATCATCTTCTTATTGCGGTTAACCAGATATATTTCACCCGTTTCGCCTATTCCGACATTGCGGCGGGTAATCTCATTCAAGTTTGTAAGGGAGTACATATTAATAATGACGCCCAGCAGATTGCTGCTCCGCCGGGAAAGAACCGGGGCAGAGACGCAGATGCAGTTGATATTAAGATACGGGTTGTCGTGTGGCTGGCCTGTATAGATCTCGCCGTAACTCCGTGATTTTCCCTGGATAAATACCTCATTATCGGACATGTCCCTGCCATACAGATGCTCAGAGGTAGAGGAAATTACCTTGCCATTAACATCAACAATGACTATTGCTTTCAGGTTATTAGAGAGAGGGAGTTTGTAAGTCGAGAGGTATTTGTTTAACTGTATGGCGGCATACTGATTATATTTTTCATTTCGGACGCACTGGTCGAGTTTTGTTCTTATAAATCCATCGGTGCTGAAATCGGCAGTCCGTATCTTTTTCGTCTCCACAAAACAGAGAATGTGCATCTTTTTTGACTGCGCAACCGCCCTCAGCTTTTCCAGGATGTACTGCTGCAAGGTGTTTTTGGCATGAAGATAATGGATGACCGTAATTATTGCCATCGGTATAAGGGAAATACTGAGCGCAAAGATTATCAATCTGGTTTTAATGGACAGGCATAATTTCATCGTACACCACCCCCGGGGCTGGATGAATCACCCAAGTTATACTCATAGCGCGGCGTAGCCGCAACCAAATCCCCCGATCAAAGGGAAACAACCCCCTA
>CAYJME010000316.1:0-2790 GCA_964370795.1 uncultured candidatus Brocadiaceae bacterium | reverse complement strand
AAACGCTTGACGAAAAGCTAAACCACCGAGCCGGTTGACGGGAAGTCTCTTATGGTGTTGTTAGGGCGCATTGCCTTTTGGTGCAGCGAGGATCGCGGTGAAAGCAACCATAGCGCCATACGACAAGACATTGGCCCGCATGATCCACGAACGTACCGCCTCCGCTCGAAGCTCTGGGAGCCTACGTAAGGCTACTTTTCGCTCGACCCAAATTGAAACGATGCAAAAGGGAATCGAGAGAATTACGAACGCAGCGTAATACATCCAGATGTTGTCGAAGCCGGGCACCCAGGCCACAAGAAAGGGAAAGAACAGCATCTCCACTTTTCCGGACACTTCCAGCGAGCCGAGTGAGAGCCCTACCACGGCCTCAACTGCAAGCATGCCAAGCCAGGTGAGCGGTATTCCCACGAAAGTCGACCACAGGTTGCCAATCGTAGTAATGGAAAACGCTCGGCTCCACGAAAGCCCTAGTTCTCTTACTCCAATGAATGACTCAAGTACAACGATCGGGATTAGACCGAACGCGTACAAGGGCCAAGCCAACATCAACATCGGAACGCCAGCATTCGCTGAGGCGCTCAACGGAACCAGCAGCAATGCCCACCGCAACACTATTGCCCATACGTTGCGACGCTCGTTCACATGCGCCCTAACGACCTAGTTGAGCGGCCGCACACCGACCGCCTTTCCGCGCGAGACGCGGTCCACGATGCTTCACGGCCCGCTCGAACGCATTGTTAGACAGCGCATTCATGTTGATCCATCTCGAACCGCGACAGTACTGAGGCTCCCACCTACGAAATGGGCAATAAGGACGCCAACTGCACCGCTCGCAATTATTCGCACAGCAAGTGCCAACGCTCCGTCGTACCCAAATGCTACGAACGCGATTGCTCGCACGGGAATGTCCGCGATGACCCACAGAACAATGACGGCCACGAATGCCTTGGTAGTGTTAGCAGATAGCGACGCGGCGCAATGAGGACAAGCAAACTCATCGCGCAATTTCCACCAACTCAGGGCACCTTGGCATTTCGGGCACGCTGCTCCCATGCGCTGTCTAGCGGCTAAGTTGAGCGGCGGCCCGGACGCGCAGCGCCCCGGGCAATTCGTCCGCTCGAACGCGTCGTTAGACGTCGTTTTTTGACCAACCGCAATTCCAGGGTGTACCCGATAGCCTTGGCATACCTCTGCAAGGTAGCTATTGACGGCGAGTGCTTTGGCTCCGCTGACTCCAATCGCGCAATCGCGGATTGAGTCGTTCCGATGCGCTCCGCGACTTCGGCCTGGGTAAGCCCGGCTTCAGTCCGCGCCTTCAGGACCTCGTCCAGAAAGGCGAACTCCTCGGCCGATGCATCGTAGGCCGCCTTAACATCCGCGCGCGCAAGAGCGCGCTTCTTGAATTGCTTGAGCGTGCTAATCATAGGACTTCCTTCATTCGGCGCCGCGCGATCTCGAGTTCCTTGGGCGGGGTCTTGTCGGACTTCTTCACGAACTGGTGAAGAACGACGATGCGCCGGTCGACGACCGTGCAATAGAACACCCGCGCAATTCCCTCCGCGGCCTTGATCCGGAGTTCGAACAAGCCGCCACCCATTGCTCGGGTGTGCGGCATTCCCAAGTCTGGCCCGAACAACTCCATCCGCTCCGCATATCGGACGAACCGGGCGACGAACCCGGGCGCGAGCGCGAGTATCTCGGCTTCGACGCGGTCGCTGTAGAAGGTAACGGACCAAGCCACGACCGCAGTATAGCATATTCGCTATGTTCGCCGAGGCCACCGAACGACGTCTAACGACCTAGTTGAGCGGCCGACCACCACCGCCGTGCCGCGGCCAGACGCGGCCCACAACGTTTCACGGCCCGCTCGAACGCAGTGTTAGGCAGCTTTGACGTCAACAATTGCGCTGAATGACGATGGTACGGGAATGGGCTGCCCATCTTCGCGCAGACCCTCGATGTGAAACTCGATCGCCTCACGAATGAGATTGAGCACCTCGTCGCGCGACTCACCCGCGGCAATGCAACCCGGCAGATCGGGAACATAGGCGCCAAAGGAATTGGCACCCTTTTCGACAACGACCATGTATTGCATTGTTCGCCTCACTTCTTGAGCCCGGCCTGCTTCAGTGCGCTGTTCAGCGTGCCTGGTGGAATATCGATGCTTGCTTTTCCCGCAACGGTCACCGTGCCAGGTTTACTCGGATGATGGAATTGCCGATGGCTTCCCTTCATTCGAACTTGGACCCAGCCGTCCTTCTCCAGCAACGCGATGAGCTCGCTAACCTTCACAGTGCAATTTTACTCCCCGCTGCATCTCAAAGCTGCCTAACGACCTAGTTGAGCGGCCGACCACGATGACCGTGCCGCGGCCAGACGCGGCCCACGTTGACACACGGCCCGCTCGAACGCGTTGTTAGAGCTCTCAAGCATTAAATCCTAGCCCTCCACGCTTCTCCGGCTCGATTGCAGTGAGCGCTACGTACGCGATGTACGTGTAGGGAATTATGAGACGGTCAAATATTCGATTGCCGTCGCGGTCCTTCGGGACGGCCTCGTCGAGGGTCTCTGGGTCCAGCGCTTTCTGCGGGTAGACACCAACGACACAGTAAGTGTCGTGATATTCCGCCACAGAGTTCACCGCGTACTTCTCGCCACTGTGTAGGTGAAGTATCAACGACACACCGGTCGCCGACGACATTGCCCCAGAATGAGCCGAGGCGATCTTCTCCATGGCATAACGGTCGATCATCGCGAGTCCTCCTGAGAGCTCTAACGACCTAGTTG
>CAYJME010000315.1:0-2803 GCA_964370795.1 uncultured candidatus Brocadiaceae bacterium | reverse complement strand
GAGCACGACAAAATCGCCCGGCTCACGCGCAATCTGCGAATACACCTCCTGCACGCGCGCATCGGTAAGGGGCAGCGGGATAGAAGCATGCTCGAACAATAAGAGAGTTAACAGTAAACTTGCCACCAAAGGTCGCGCGTAAACTCCGCTCCGTAGAGCGGGCGTAAACAGTAAGAACCTTGAGACTTGAGTCCGGCGGCCTGAGACTTGCGACCAGAGCCACGCCACCGCGAACCCCACCAGGACGGCGAGCGAGAGCATGACGAGGACGCTGAAGCGATTCGGAACGCGGTTTTCTTTGATAAGCGGAATGTAGTGTAGAAGCAGGAACGGGAGTGGAAACGTGACTTGCAGGCCGTCGAAATCAAAAAGCGATTGGCCGTTGACGTGCAACAGCGGACCGAGGCTCAAGACTGCAAACGTGATCGCGCTCGTCGCCCACACCTTGAGCGATTTCCAATACCGAATCGCCGCGAGCAGCGCGAGCGCGACTGTCACATAGCCAAGGAAAACAGTGTTCACGTCCACGAAACGCGACGTGCCTTGTCGGACTTGAACCAACTCCTCGACCCAACCGCGATTCGTCACATTCAAGCTCGTCGGCGTGAAAAAGCCAAAGAGATCAACTAGCAGTTTCTCCGCGTGTCCCCAGCCGGGTAACGCATAGCCGCTATTAATAATCTCGCCGAGCGTCGGAACGAGAAGCGGCGCGAAGAGAAGTGCGGCTGTCGCAGCGATTGTAGCAAGGCGCAAGATCACGACTCGCCGGAAAATCTGTCGCCATGCGAAGAGCAAGTAGACCAGCGTGAACAAAAGGAGCAGCACGCCATGCGTCGTTTCGACGTACATCGCGAACGCCGCAAACATCCCCGCGAGGAGCGCATTCGACCATTTCGGCTCACGCACTGTTTTGATGAGGAACAAAATGTAAAATGGAATCCATTCGGTCGCGACGACGTTGTAATGACCTAGGGATGCGTAGACGAATCGGTTGGAAGAAAAGGCAAAGATCGCACCGGCAATAAAGGCGGCGTAGTTGGAGATTGGAGACTGCGGAGCGTCCCGTAGGGATTGGAGATTGGAGTTTCGAAGCAAATACCTCGACAGGAGAAATGTGCCGAACCCGCTCATGACAAACGCAAAGAGCAGCTCGGCATTGCTCGCCGGGATTAAGCCGAAAGCGAATTGGATCGGCAGGCCCACGAGTACGTGCAAGAGCGTGAACGTATAGAGGACGAGCGAGGTTCCAATTGGGTAGAAAATGAGATTCGTTTGAAAAGGATTCGTGCCGAGATCGAAGACGGCGTGTTTGAACCACCAGTTGTTCCAGACATAGCCATACTCATCCATTGACCACGTCGTCGTGCCCGGCACATGATCGCCGAATTGCAGCACGAGCGGGTAGGTCAGGATGAGCGCGAGCGCAAGATAGAAGATAAGAACTGGTAGGTTACGTTTTGCCACGAAATACTCCGCAGAGGAGAAGGCGAGAGGGGGAGAGAGGGAGATTAGCTCCCCTTCCCGCCAACTCACTTGAACGTCAAGACGGGCGACTGCCATTGCACCGCGCTACGCGTGAGCTGAATCGAGAACTGTGCGGCGCTGGTCGGCATCTCCAGTGCGTACCATTCGACAATCGTATCGCCGATGGCCCACTCTAACGGCGGCACACCAAACTTGTGCTTGCCTTGTGTAACCAAAGCGCCACGCACATCGGCGAGCGAAAGAGCCGCCTGGATGTCTTGGCGGTCGCTGGGCAATTGGTCCACGCGCCAATACAACGCGATTCCGCCTGCCTCATCAGTGTAACGTGAATAGCCGATCAATTTCAAAAGCGGATTGAACGAAACATCCAAGGCGTGCCGTGGCGGAGCGAGAGTACCCAAACGAACTGTCGAGTAGTATTTCCCCCGCCCCACTGGGGTCGCCTGCGGCGCGAGCCGCGCGAGCCACTCCTCTGGCGGCGTTTGCTCGCCCACCCAAACGTAAATCGGGTTTGAATCGCGCAGGCCGGCGACAAGGGCTGAAGTCGCGTCGAATTCTTTGATACGCGTGGCGGGATCTACATAGCGCGTCGTCGCGACATGCCTTCCCAGAAGCATCTGCGTTGGGGGCCGATAGACCAAACTCGAAATGTAAATGGTTTGGTCCGTGGGCTGGCGCAGCAGAAAATCCGAAACCTCGACCATATCCGCATCAAAGGCAAGTGGCAATTCAGGCCTGTTAGCCCATGCGATAAAGTAATCGAATGCCGTCCAAATTGCGCTGCCGATAAGCGATAACACGATCAAGCCGACCACAATCCGATGCCGAAAACGATTGTCATTCTGAGTGGAACGACCCTGGCACCGCCCGCCAGGGCAGGTGAGAATCCCGTCCGCACGCGCGAGACCCTTCACTCCGTTTAGGGTGACAGATTCAGCACGCTCCAGTACCCAGTCCATCGCGAGCGCAGGAAACATAAAGATGCCGGGAACGACGCCGAGCGCCCGCACGCCTTTCGGGATCATGTCGGCGGTGAGAAACGCAGGCAGCATCATCACTGCGAACCAAAGGAGCAAGAACCGGTACGGCGCTTGTCTCCAACGCGCAATCGCGATTGCCAAGCCCAGCAGAAACCACGGCGCGATGAACAGATCGAAAATCGGTTTGCCGGGCAGATTATAGTGCTTGCTCTGATATCCCGCGCCAGGCACGACGTACTGTGCGAGATTGCCGGCGACGCTCTCGGCTAGCGCGTAGGTAGGCGAATCGGCATCGAGCACCGAAACGCTCTCAAAGCGCCGGCTGAACTGGATCGGGT
>CAYJME010000314.1:0-2830 GCA_964370795.1 uncultured candidatus Brocadiaceae bacterium | reverse complement strand
ACCCCGCACTGCTCGCCCTGCAGGATCTTGCGCATGTCGAGCCTGTTCGCGCCCGCCTTCGACTTGAAGATCGCCTCGTGGCAGTTGGAGCAGTCGAGCCAGAGCGTGTGCGCGCGGTGGGGAAAGCGCACGATGGGCGTGCCGCCGTGCAGGTTCAACAGGATCTCGTCGTCCAGCACGCGCACTTCGGTGCCGGGGTCGATCGTGGAGCGCGGGATGATCTGGCCGCGATCGAGCGCCTCGACCCAGCGCACCTGGTTCCCCGCGGTATCGGCCGCGAGCGGCGACAGCGCGGCGCGCGGTTCCTGCAGCTGCCGCGTTCCCGGGCTCGCGGGATCGTGCAGCCCGTCGCCCGCCAGGGGGAGCCAGCGGCGCAAGTCCGCCTGCGCCCAGGCGAGGGCCGCCGCAAAGGCGAGAAGGAGGGCGAAGGCGACGCGCGCGGGCAAACAGGGCCTCACCCGGGAATGTAGATGCCGGCGCCGCGGATCGCGCGCACGAGCTCGCGCGTCGAATCCTCGAGATGGCCCACCGCCGCGTCATCGCCCCGGGGGCCCGCGGGGGCCTGCGCCTGCGCGCGCAGCGCCGACGCCCTGGCGTCGGCGGGACGCGCGCGCTCGGCCTTCGCGGGATCGGCCACGAGCATCCTGAGGAGCATCCGGTGGGTGTCGTTGCGGTCCAGCTCGTAGCGGTATTCCTCCTCCTTGGTCGCGAAGTCGAGGGAGCGCACCAGCGTGTCGCCGCTGCGCATCGAGCCTATCGCGGCCTTCGCCACCAGGTAGGCGCGGTCGAGCGTGCCGCGCGCCGCCTCGAGGTCGCCGCCTGCGGCAAGGCGCTGCGCCTCGGCGACGAGGTCGTCGATCGTCCGGGTGGTCTCGGCGGCGCCGGGAATCGTCTTCTTCTCGAGGGCGATGCGCCGCTGGGCGGCGGCGAGCGACTTCACGCTCTCCAGGCGCGCGTCGAAGTCGGCGCGGCGCTTCTCGGCGACGACCGTCTCCGCGCCCGCCAGGCGCACGCCTTCGAACATCTGCAGGCTTGCCTCGGGGAGCAGCCGCGAGGCCGCGGCCAGGTCGCCCGCGTGCATGGCCTGCGCGGCACGACGGTGGATGTCGCGCGCGCGGTCGCGATGGGCCCGCGCGCGCGCGTCGCCGCTCGCGTCGATCTGCTTCGCGGCCGACGAGCGCTCGATCAGCGTCTCCACGGCGGCGATGCGCCGCTCGAGCTGCTCGCGGTCGACGGATTGCGCGGCGGCGCCCGAGCAGGCGGCCACGAGAAAGGCTGCGACGAAAAGGCGTCTGGACATTCAGTTCGCTCCCGCGTCCCTGGGTATGGAGAGGCCCGCGGCGGCGAGGGCGGCCTGCAGGTTGTGGGTTCCCGACCGCAGGGCGTCCGTCGCCTCGCGGAATTTCCGGCCGGCCGCGAGGCCCTCGGCCGCCTCGAGGTGCCTCGCGTTCTCGGCCACGTAGCGGTCGACCAGCGTGACGGCCTCGCGCCGCGGCTTGAGCTGCGCGATCGCGACGGGCACGAGGTCGCGGAAGGCGCGGTTGCGCTCCAGCTCGAAGGCGTATTCCTCGGCCGGCGTCTCGAAGCGTTGCGCATAGTGGAGGGTCGAGGCGCCGAGGATGGCGTTCAGCCCGGCCATCAGGTCGCGCTGCGTCTTCTCCAGGACCGCGGCCGCCGCGGCGTGGTGCTCCGAGCTGGCGAGCCCCTTCGCCTCCCCGATACGGGCGCGCGCGCGCTCGAGACGGGGTTCGCCCGCGGGCGCACCGCCCCCGGCGGGTGCGGAGCCGGCGAGATGCCGCTCGTAGGATAGTGCGAGCGCTTCCGCGGCCCGCAGGAGCCCCGCATAGCGAGCGCGCTGGTCCACGGCGCGCGCGGCCGGGTCGGGCACGAGCTGGCGGGCCTTGCCGACGGCCCACATCGCCGCGTTGAGTTCCGTGCTCGCCCCGGCGAGATCGCCCGCATCGAACAGGGCGCGGGCGCGGGCGTGCAGCGCGCGGGCGCGATCGAACTGCTGCTTCGCCTCGGCATTGCCGCTCGCCTCGATGCGCTGTTCCACTGGCGAGTCGAACACGAGACGCCGCACGAGCGCTTCCTTCTGCTCCAGCACGCGGCGTTCGGGGGGCGCGGCCGTCTGGGCCAGCGCTCCCGCGCACGCGAGCGCGGCCACGCCGGCGACCACGCGCCGGCCGGCGGTCACTGCCGGGCTCCCGCCACGGCCGCGGCCGGCATCGTGCCTTCCTTCTTCTTCGAATGGCACAGGCGGCACTCGGAAACCGGGAATGCCACCTTGCCGTGGCACACGCCGCACTTCTGCCCCAGCATGATCGAGGCCATGCTGATCTGGTTCGCGCCCTTCTGCGGGATGAAGATCTGCGGATGGCAGTTGGAGCAGTCGAGCCACTCGGTGTGCTGCTTGTGCGGGTACACCACGTCGGGCATCGAGCCCTTCACCTCGCGCACGATGTTGAGATCCATCACGACCGCCGCCGCGGTGCCGTCGTCCTTGTCCCAGCGCGGCCGGATCTTCGCGCCGTCGAGCGACGAGACCCAGTTGACGCGGTTGCCCGCGTTGAGCGGCGGCATGCCCGCGAGCGCGGTGAGCGGCGGCTGGAGCGCGTGCGTGCCCGGGTTCGCCGGATCGTGGATGCCGTCCTCCGCGGGCGAGGCGTTGCGCTTGCCCGGCGCGGCGAGGAGGCGGTTGAACGCGTTGGGATCCGCCGCGGCGGTCGCGGCGGGTGCCGCGCGCGGCGCAACCGGCGGCGCGACGGGCGGCACCACCACGGCCACCGGGGCCGCGGCGGCCACCTTCGGCGCTGGTGCAGGCGCGGCC
>CAYJME010000313.1:0-2836 GCA_964370795.1 uncultured candidatus Brocadiaceae bacterium | reverse complement strand
GTGCAGTGCGTTTTGCCATTGTAATGAGGAAACCGTCCGTTGCGACCTTATCCTGTCATTGCGAGCGGAACGAAGCAATCTTTCTCTCATCCATTGATAATTGTTTATTATTCATTTTTAGCTGTGGCGGGGGATGAACCCCGTGAAATATTGTGTTATTGTGAGAAACGTGACTTTGATAAAACTTGAAAATATTCAATGTGTTTTCTGTTCAATATCTGTCATCTAACGGGGTGAACCACCCGCCCTACATTTTACAACTCGTTCGGGTTAGAATTTGGCGGTTTATTTGTATCGATAAAAATTAGTAAAAGTGTAACATGTTACACTTTTACCATGTCCTGTTTACTAAAAACTTTCCATTTTGTTTTTTTATTATATATCGTAAGTGCCGTTGTTAATGTGTCTTATAGAAACAAACCTCGTAGATATTTTTGAAATTAACAATATGGTACATGTCTTGCTAAATTTGCAATAGTTTATCGCGAGCCATATAGTATTTGTTTTTTCTTTTCAAAGGGTATCCGGGAAAGGCGTTTTTTTATTGCCAGAAAAAATCAGGTGAGTATGCGATGAATGGTATTTTTAGAAAAACGATCAGAAAGAAGTGGGATTATCAAGTCCAATGTTGTAGTAAGGAATTTAAAGTTATAAATGTAGGACGACGAGCCTCGTCGCCTTACAAGAAAGCTGATGAAGGCAGCATTATCTAAAATTTTCGAGCAGAGGGCAGGGCGGGTTATGAAATGGGACGGACTGTTACGAAAATGGGGATCAAGGAATTCTCAATAATCCTGAAAAATATCAGTTACATTATCAATATAGTGCATGACGACTAAAGTCGTTATTACTAATGAAGGGTTGAAGATCTTTAAGATAGTGATTTCCCTTCTAAAAAGAGGAGATTACTGCAATCTCCCCTCTATCAAGAGGGAGGGGAATGTGTATAAAAACATATATAAAAACATGTTTTTACTGTGTAACCCACATGAGCAAACGGCTCACAAAAGAGCTTAATTCAAATGATAGGAAAGGAGATAGCATGGTGCGGAGTGCAGTGTCAATTTGCAGGAAATGGAAATTTGGTTTTCTGGATTTTTTGATGTTCTTTTCGGTAATAGTCCTATCGCTGACTGTCGGTGGCACAGCACAGGCTTATACTACATCAAAGATTGCGAGTGGTGTTGCACATTCAATCGCCCTGAAGTCAGATGGTACGGTTTGGACGTGGTGTCTTGCTTCGGACGGCTGCCATCTTAGCCGTTCAGGATTGCCAATCGGCGATTACATCACTGCAATCGGGTGTATTCAAGAACGCCAATATGCAGAATGCATTCATAAACAAGCTCAACTCCGTGATAGCAAATATCCAGGCAGGCAACTATGCGGATGCCCTGGGACAACTACAAAACGATGTGCTGGGCAAGACGGATGGCTGCGTAAATGCAGGCGCTCCGGATAAGAATGACTGGATTCTAAACGGCACATCACAGGGACTCGTGTATCCCAAAGTGCTTGATGCTATTTCTGCGCTGAGTGTTCTCCTGTGAGATAGGCGTTGAGGGTAATAGATGTATTTTTAAGAGGGAGGTGATTCATCCTCCCTCTTTTTTTAAGAGAAGGGGGGAAATTTTTTATCATGTAAACACGCATTGAATTAGGCGGTCTGTGGCAGTGACTTTTTATGTAGGGCGAAGTGGTACTTCGCTCAGAACGAAGCGCCGCTTCGTTCTACCACTTTGAAATTGCTATACGTTATAAATCTTTACAATTGAAGAAAGGTGCATAGAGTATGAAAGGAATTATTTCTGCATTGTTTTTCGTGGGCATTTTTATATGCAGTTTGTTGAATACGACCATGTCTTCTTCCATAGCGATTGCCAAGCCGTGTTTTCCCTATACGGTAGGCAGCTTTAACACGCCAGTCTCTGCCACAGGAGTTTATGTATCTGATACTACGGTTTATGTGGCGGATCAAAATGGCGGTCTCCAGATGATAAACGTCACCGACCCTGCATCCCCAAAAATCCTCGGTGTTTATGATACAGACAACGCCAATGGGGTCTATGTGTCAGGTACTACAGCATACCTGGCGGATCTTTCCAGTGGTCTCCAGATAGTAGATGTCACCGACCCTACATCCCCCAAATTCCTTGGCAGCTATTATAATACGTATGCTAATGGAGTTTATGTGACAAACACTACGGCGTACCTTGCTGCTGGTGGTAATGGACTCCAGATAATAGATAATAGATGTTGCCGACCCTGCATCTCCAAAATCCATCGGCGGTTTTATTAATAATGGCTCTGCATTCATGGGCGTTTGTGCGTTGGGTACGAAGGTATTTTTAGCAGATGGGGGTAATGGGCTCCAGATTGTTGAGGTATTGCTCAATTGTTCGGATAGTAACGAATCGTGCGGCTGTCAGAGTGATACCACGGTTCCCACCGGGTGCATATCAGGCAAGGCAGTAGATATTGCAGATATGCCGCTCGTAGGGACGATGGTGGTTTTAAACAGGACGATACCATCAAAGCCAAAGGTAAAGAAGACGGTGAAAACCGATAGCAACGGCTGCTACCATTTTAGCGATCTCAAGGATGGTGTTTATAAAGTTAAGCTCAAGACATGCAAAAAAGGTGGTACGAAGAAGGTAATGCTCAACAAAGGCAAACAGATAAATGATATAAATTTTACGTGCCCATAGCCTGGTGTATCGTTTCATTAAAATGTATACACAAAAAATGTCATTGCGAGGGGTCTTTTCCGAAGCAATCTCCCATCATTATTAAATTAGGAAGAGGCTTTAGCCTTGCCGCGTGCAACCCTAAAGGG
>CAYJME010000312.1:0-2840 GCA_964370795.1 uncultured candidatus Brocadiaceae bacterium | reverse complement strand
GATACTGATTGATGTGTTGCGAAATAGTTTCTTCTGTGGTTTTTGCCCAAGATTCGTTGTTATTACATATTTCTCCACTGTCATTGATTCCAACACATAACCAACTGATTTTAACTGAATCTGCCATGCAAAGTAACAATCTTATGATTTCTTCTTTGCGAGCTCAATTACAGATAAAATAACTATTAACTATGCAGAAATAATTCTGTAATTTTCAGTAAATAGAGAAAATATTTTATATATTCCTACAATTTCTTACTTTTACAAAAAACGGTATTATCAACACATCGATGTTTCCAGAGCGACAATATACCACAAGACACGGATAATTACAAGCCAACGAACGTCTCAACTTGAGAGGGTCGTATTTGCATAAATAAAATTGACTAATAATCTGTTGTTTCAACAGAGAAAACAATTATAAAATAAGGGTGCAAAGTAGGTATATTTTAGGTACTTATGGAAAAGAGTGGTAAAATATTAAAAAAACATCCCATCTTTTGAAGCAGAAAAATAGAGGAATTAATATGAAGTTTCTTCATATAGTAGTGGTCTTATTTTTATTGCTCTCCATATCCACGATTACAATTGCCAGAGAAAACCAGCAGTACAAATTACTTGATGCCTTTCCCAATCTCTCCTTTGATAATCCCCTCGATTTCCAACATGCCGATGACGGAACAAACAGGGTATTTGTTGTTTCGCAAACTGGTTCAATTTATGTCCTTGAAAATACCCCGTCCGTAAAATCAGAAAAGGTTTTTTTAGACATACGAGATAAGGTAATCCATGGTGGAGAATTAGGTCTGCTGGGACTCACCTTTCATCCTGACTACGAAAAAAACGGCTACTTTTATGTCAATTATACAATACCCAATCCCCTCCGCTCCATTATTGCCAGGTACTCGGTAAGTTCAACAAACCCTGATATTGCTGATAAAAAGAGCGAGCTTATTTTGTTTGAAATAAATCAGCCATATAACAATCATAACGGCGGTCAACTCGCTTTTGGTCCCGACGGCTATTTATATATCGCACTGGGAGACGGTGGTTCTGCCGGAGATCCAAAGAACAACGGACAAAACAAATCGACCCTACTGGGGAAAATATTGCGTATCGATGTGAACTGTACATCGGAAAATAAAAGGTATTGTATCCCTCCTGACAACCCATTGAAAAGGAATACACAGGGCTATAAGGAAGAAATTTATGCCTGTGGTTTGCGAAACCCCTGGAGATTTAGTTTTGATCCTGTTACGGGCCTCCTGTGGGCAGGGGACGTGGGTCAGGATTTATGGGAAGAAATCGATATCATTGAAAAAGGGAAAAACTATGGCTGGGGAATTATGGAAGGGAATCACTGCTTTAATCCACCCTCTGACTGTAATACTTCAGGAATTACCACGCCCATATGGGAATATGGGCACGATGATCAGGGCGGATGCTCAATAACGGGAGGCTATGTTTACCGTGGTACCAAATTCCCGGAACTTTATGGAAAATATATTTATGCCGATTTTTGCAGTGGAAGAATCTGGGTATTGCATTACGATGGTAAGAATCCAGTCTCGAATACCCTTTTATTAACAGAAAATATCAATATTTCATCTTTTGGAATAGATAAAAATAATGAAATTTATATTTGCGATTTGAATGGTAAGATTTATACCCTTGCTTATAAAGAGAAATGATTCGAATGCGGGCTATACAAATATTCGTTCCCTTTACCGTTATCTTCGCTCTTATCCTCGGGGGAGTATGGTTTTTATGCTTCGAATGCCGGGTAAAAGCTATCGAGGGCCGATGACAACGCATTGGGGACGGTAGCAGTTCTGGCATTAGCACGCGCTTTTGCCGGTAAACAAACCCGGCGAATACTTCGTTTTGTAACGTTCGTCAATGAAGAGCCGCCATATTTTCAAAGTAAAGATATGGGCAGTTGGGTTTACGTGAAACGGTGCCGTCAACGGGATGAAAACATCGTTGCCATGCTCAGCCTGGAAACTATTGGATACTATTCCGACGTCAAATGGAGTCAGAATTATCCCGTTGCTCCTCTGGGTCTCGTTTAACTGAAAAACATACCAATGCATCATTGAGCAACCTTTCCAAGGTCGTCCAGATTATGTATAGGAATTTCAAAGCTGCGGTTGTAGAGCGAAGAGGCTCTTCGCTCTACATTGGAAGAATAGCGGAGGCCTAATTTTATCACTATCCGGAACATTTGATTATCGAAACTCCACGGCTTCGTGTCTTGATACCCGCGGAGGAGGTGACGGAATCCTGAGGGAATAGCCAACAGGTACTATCGCAATGGGACGAAGATTTTCAGGTAAATTCAGGAGATTGAATACCTCTTCCTCATCAAACGCGCCCACCCATACCGTGCCGAGCCCGTTTTCATGCGCCACCAGCATCATTCCCATAATACTGGCTGCGACATCCTGAATGGAGTAAAGGTATATACCCCTGTCTCCGTATCTGCCAGAGATCCTGCTATCTGTGCAACCAACGATTACAAGGGGTGCCTCAGCAATAAAACTTTGGCCTAAAGCAGCTGAGACAATTCCCTTTTTGAGTTTTGCATCTTTGATGAAAAAGAACTTTCTTGACTGCAGATTTCCTGCACTGGGCGCCCATAGTAATGCATCTATGAGCTTATCAACAATTTCGTCGGAAATGTCCTTTTTCTGAAAGCTTCTTATGCTTCTTCTCTCTTTAATTGTCTTTAAAATTTCCATAGGTTTCTTCCAAAAAATAAATTCTTACAATTTTACAACCAAATTACTCAAATACTTTGCGTCCATCTTCATGGGAGTGCCGTTACCCCCATTACGAAT
>CAYJME010000311.1:0-2856 GCA_964370795.1 uncultured candidatus Brocadiaceae bacterium | reverse complement strand
CACCTGCCACCTCAACAAGATACCAAAACTCCAGGACAACAAGGTCGTCAACAGTCCGTATTTAGAATATGTCACCATAGGCGCTATGACATGTGAACCAGGCAAGCTCACGGTCAAATTTAAGGTAAACAAAGAATCCTTGTGGAGCAAGGCAAGGGACATAGTAGTTGACAAACTATTGAAACGTAGCAACTCCACAACCTAACCGATTAAATTAGGCCTTACGGCGACTTCAAAAATGCATCGGTAGAGACGCAAAATCGTTCGACTGAGCTCACGACGAAGTCTTGAGTCTCTACAATATTGAAATTCCTTAACATTGCTGGTAAGAGCCGTCTCCTGACGGCGATGGACACGCCCACCGGCGAGGTCGCCAACAGGAGTTGGCTCCTACCAAAAACATTGAAATTCCTATACATTAAAACAAGGGAGGATGTTTTCATTTTAGGCAAAAGCCCGAAGGGCTTACATAAGATAGCTCAGGGCAACGCCCTGGGTCTAATGATAAAATACCTTGAAGCCCTGAAAGGGCGTAATAAAAAAGGACAATAGTTTACCGCAGAGGGCGTGGAGAGCGTAGAGAAATAAAGGGAATTGAGGAATTTTGAATAATTTTCCGTTTCGGTGTCATTGCGAGTGAAGCGAAGCAATCTTTCCCTCATTGTATTCTCTATCAAATCCGCTGCGACCTCAGCGTTCTCTGTCTCGAAAATTCAAATGTAGTCGCAGGCATAAAGCCTGCGGCTACATGCACATAAATATTTTCATCGTTTCTGGGCGCCGCAAGAGCGGCATGATGACTGTGGCAAATAAAAAAAATCTTTGAAAATGTGACGTAGATCACAGATTTTCCTTTAAAGGCATGGTAAAATATTCAAATTATGCATTACGGAAGCTTTAATACAACAAATGCAGGTAGTTTCTTACAAAAATATTTTTTACGAATAAGAGAAGTAATCACACAAAGACACGAAGCCGCAAAGAATGATGAAGGATGGAATATAAGGTAGGACAAGCGTCTCGCTTGTCATTATTATGCCAGGCGCGGACGCCTGCCTACATGAACAAGCAATGGGGATACACCATAAATCTTTGTGTCTGGTTTATTTTGTGTTTTTTGTATGTTTCATAGTTACTCAGGTTTTTCTGTGTAATCTGTGAAATCTGTGGTTAGTACTTTAAGTTTTTCTTCGTGTTCCTTGTGGCTTTGTGTGAGGAAACAGAAAGACTTTCTCTTCCGACTCGTTCGGGTTAGCAAAAATCTTTAAATTCCCCTCTTGAGAGGGGACACAGGGGTGTGTTATTTGTGGGAAAAGTCGAAAATAAACAAACAGATAACGGTTTGCGAAGGAAGGCAGGAAGGGCAGGAAAGGTGAGAACCTGAATTTGAAGTAGTATTTTTCCTTGTCAATATCCCTACGCTTCCTGTCTTCCTATTATCATAATGCCAATCTAAATATTTTATCTCACATTAGACGATGAAGGGGATTTAATGAGATGGATGTATTTAGTATTACTTTGTCTTAAATGGCTCATTAGTAATTATTAAGTAAGGAGAAATGATATGACGGAGAAGATTAATTTACCAATACCACTAAGTGAATTGCATTCTTTAGTACTAGAAACATTCAAAAAAAAACCTGAGACTCAGTATATAGGGCTGTGTTCTGATGTCGCCAATTTAGCAATTGAAAAAAAGATTGTCTCAAATAACAAGCAAATAGGTTCTATTGGTGGATTCTGTCTTGGAGATAAAGATGAAGATAGAGTAAGAGAAATCATTTGGGATTTAATTGTTGAACGAGTTGTAACCATTGGAATAAATAGTTCAAATCCTGAATGGCCACATTTAAAACTAACCGATTATGGTAAGAAAATTATTAATTCCTCAATGCCTGTTCCGCACGACCCTTCTGGATATGTTAACAGGATAAAAAGTGAAATTAAAAACTTAGACCCTATCATACTAACCTATTTGGAAGAAAGTTTGAAGACCTATAATATTAATGCACTGCTTTCTTCTACAATTGCATTGGGTTGTGCTTCTGAAAAGGCTTTGCTCCTCTTGATTGAATCTTATAAGAATGCAATTCAAGACATTGAAAAACAAACCGAGTTTAAACGAAAAACAGAAAAAAGATTTATTAAAACTCAGTTTGACAATTTTACAAAATCATTAAGAACTTTACAACATATACCGAAAGATATAACCGATGGACTAGATATTGAATTACTTGGATTATTCGAAATGATCAGGAATAACAGAAATGATGCGGGACATCCAACCGGTAAAAGTATTGACAAAGAACATGCTTTTGCTAATTTGCAAGTATTTATTCCATACTGTAAAAAAATATATCAACTAATTAGCTATTTTCAATCAAATCAAATAATTTAGGTTAATTGTCGCTATTTTATTATAAAATTTGAAAACTTTTCAATGACGTTTACTGCATTTCTACTACTTATTACTTTATTTCTAAATTTAACACTGATAATGTAAAGAGACTTAGTCGAACTCATAGTACTTTTTAATACTAAGGAGCTAAAAATGGATATTTTTTACACAAAATCACATGGACCAGATAAAGATTCGCTTAAGTATGCCTTTAATAAGGCACTTGATTTGGTACAAACAACGAAGGCTGGGGTTCTCGGAATAGCGGTACACACAAAAAATAATTTAAAACAAGGAATTTACTCTAAAGTATTAGGTGAAAACCTTATAAGCCAATTATTAGGAACGCCAATTAAATTGGATAACATTACTATATGTTTACAAACAGAGAAAATCGATCTTGACCCAAGTTCGACAAGTAAAAGTCGTATCAACAGTAATATCAATTATTTGCGATT
>CAYJME010000310.1:0-2870 GCA_964370795.1 uncultured candidatus Brocadiaceae bacterium | reverse complement strand
TTGCAAATTGCAGGCTGGCTATGAATACAAGAGTGGCAGACTTGGCTTTTTTGCAGTCACCGAAGGCATCAAACCTGATCAGGCATATAGCAGTCATCTGGTCGATTTTGTTGAGAAAGGCGACCTTATGGTAACGGATCTTGGTTATTTCAAACTCAGTGTGTTTGAGAAACTCACTCAAAAAGGCGCTTATTTTCTTTCAAAACTTCTTATAGGCACAACTCTGCTCAATACCGACACATCAGAGAAAATCGATCTGGGTGCAACACTCAGCAGCTTCGTCGGCAATACCCTCGAAATCAACGTCGTCATGGGCAATGACAAACACCGTGTGCCATGTCGTTTGATTGGCATTCGCCTTACAAAGCAGGTTGCAAATGCCAGGCGTAGAAAGCTACGAAAAGAAGCAAAAAAGAAAGGACGTACACCGAGTAAACACCATCTGGCATTGTGCGATTGGATTCTGTTTGTGACCAATGCCCCGTCCGAGATACTGCCGGTCAATTTCGTTTCATCTCTCTATCGCCTCAGGTGGCAGATAGAACTGATTTTCAAACAACTTAAGAGTATTCTTCGCATTCACTCATCCAACACTACCAAAGAATATCGCCTCAAATGCGAAATTTACGGAAAACTTATCATGGCTGTTATCGTCCACAGTATCCACGCATCTTTGAATGCCATTATGTGGACTACAAGGGAAAGGGAAGTCAGCTTCGACAAACTCTACAAGCGCATCCAGGAACGTGCCTTCTCTCTACTCCAAAGCATTCTCCACAACGTCGTTGCGGCTGTAAAACAGTTTCTCCGTGAAATCAACCGCCTTGCCTGCTCTTGTATTAAAACCAGGCAACCTTCTCGAAAAACTACCCTCGAATTATTGGAGTATTCGGGGGCTTTTTCGGTTTCTTAACTTAACACCTATGGGATAAAGGGGGAGGAAGGAATTTGTTAAAAAACTTGCAGGGAAAAAAGTTTTTACACAGTAATGCTATAAACACCCCAAAAATGCATTTTTGCCACGAATAAACACGAATTATTAAGAAAAATCCATATTGTTGCAATTGTAACTTGCTGTTGAATAGTAATTTATAACTTATTTTTAAAAATGTGATATAGATCACAGACAAGCTTTTCAAAAAATAGTATAAATATAACTCGCATGTTTCCTTTTGAATTGAAGGGAAAAATTCGTGACATTATTTTTATAATTTTTTTATAAGGAGGGTAGTGTATGCGTATAATGCGTAGATTATTTGGTGTAGTTGCTTTAATAGCTGTGGTTGCCTTTGTGCTTGAAGCAAAGACATGCTTTTCTGCACAGGAGGTCGCAGGCAAGGTGAATATTAACACAGCGACCGTTGAACAGTTATCGTTGTTGCCGGGTATAGGCACAAAGATAGCGGAAGAAATTGTCAATTTCCGGAAGGCAAATGGCAATTTCAATTCACCTGAAGACTTAAAGAAGGTAAAAGGAGTTGGCGATAAAAAGTTTGAAAAGATTAAGGATTTCGTTGTGTTAGAGGGTGAAACAAACATAAGTGTTACAAAAGAAAAAGGCAAAAAGGAAAAAGACTAAATGAATGCCAAAATCCAGCAATCAGGTTTTACCCTGATTGCTGGATGGAGGTAAAAACGTACTTTGAAGAAATAATATCTCACACAAAGGCGCGAAGCGCGCAAAGGAGATAAAAACGTGGTTTGGAGAATATCCTAACGACTTGGAAAGCGTAGCGCGGGTGGTTTATCCCCCGTCCAAATTCCGCAATTAGCCACGAATGGACACGAATAATATCAAAGAATATTGAATTTGGAACTTAAGAACTCAGGAAAGAATCTTGGCAGGTTCTTGTTTTTAACCTGAACCCATGATTTTGAATATTTCATTGCGTTTTGAGTGTGAGACGGCATTAGTTATCTACTCTGTAAAATATTTTAATTTAGAATCTGTGTAATCTGTGAAATCTGTGGTTTCAGTTGTTTTTCTCTGTGTTTTCGGTGTCCTCTGTGGCAAAACAAACATAAAAAACACTTGACAAACAAAAGCGAATTTGATTTTATATTGCGAATTTTAATCTAAGGTGGCGCCACACGTTGCTGGTATAACAGCCTTGTATCTGGAATTATATCCACAAGCAACACCAAGACAAGTTAGCGATGCGCTTATAATGCAAGCAACCCCTGGGCGTCTAAAGAACGTAAGAGCAGACTCGCCAAACGTGCTCGCTTACTCTTTGGTTAAACCTATTTCTCCTGTTACTTGGGTAGACTTTTCTTACAACGGAGCAGAATCAGGGGACTTTCATTTTCCATTTAACACACTTGCTGAAGGTATTAATGCAGCGGTAAACGATGGTACTGTGGTTATTAAAAGTAGTTCTTCTCTCGAAACTGTTATCATTGCTAAGCCCTTAACAATACTGAGTTGGGGAGGGAGTGCCACTATAGGAAAATGAAGATGATTCGGAGATCAAAAAGAAATTCGGGATATTAAAATCAAAATCAACAGGTTGTCCGGGAAAGCAAAATTGCTAAAATTCTGATATTGACTTATAAGGACTTTTGACATGAGAATTCATGAAAAAGTCAATTCCCTGACAGCCTGTAAAGATTTAACACCTACTCCTGCCTATTCCTGACATTTTTTTGACGGCTTACGCGGGATATCTGTAATGTTTTTATTTCTCTTTCCCTTCCTCTTTTGTAACTTTTATTGTTGTCTCACCTTCTGTTGGAACAAATTCCTTGATCTTGTCGAATTTTTTATCACCAATGCCTTTTACCTTTTTTAAATGGGTAGAATAAACAGGCCGCTCCCTCTGTGTCAATATTAGTTGGACACTTTACCCCATATAGTTTAGTGTAGGGCG
>CAYJME010000309.1:0-2885 GCA_964370795.1 uncultured candidatus Brocadiaceae bacterium | reverse complement strand
GGAAAGAGGGGTGGTTATCTTTGGTTGCGGCTATGCTGCGCTATGCAATATTCTTCTTTATTAATATTGGACCTATTTTAGCTCTCTTGGCATAATTTCATTATAAAACAACTACACCGTAGCCTGTGAAACGGGCTGTTGTAACGATGCCTGGGCTGCGGCAAGCCGGGCAATAGGCACCCTGAACGGCGAACAACTGACATAACTCATTCCGATCTTGTGACAAAATAATATCGTCTGCGGATTTCCACCGTGCTCACCACATATGCCCACTTTGAGATCGGGTCGGGTCGTTCGCCCCTTCTTAATACCAATCTCTACCAACTGCCCCGTGCCTTCCTGATCCAATATCTGGAATGGGTCCTTTTCAAGAATACCTTTTTCTATATACTCCGGCACAAAGGAACCCACATCATCGCGGCTAAAACCAAAGGTCATCTGGGTAAGGTCGTTGGTTCCAAACGAGAAAAACTCGGCGTGCTTTGCAATCTTATCCGCTATGAGCGCTGCGCGCGGGAGTTCAATCATCGTGCCAACCTTATATTCAATCTCCATGCCTTTTTTCTGCAAAACCTCTTTGGCAACCCTGTGTACGGCATCCTTTAGTATGCTGAATTCCAGTTCTGTGCTAATGATAGGCAGCATGATTTCCGGAAACACGGTAATACCCTTTTTCTTCATAGCGCAGGCTGCCTCTACGATGGCTTGTACCTGCATGTCGTACATCTCAGGGTAGGTAACACCCAGACGACACCCGCGGTGTCCCAGCATGGGATTTAATTCATGAAGGGCAGACACCTTATCCTGCACCTCTTTCAGGGTAATCTTCATTTTTTTTGCCATCTCTTTTTGATTATATTCTTCCTGAGGCAAGAATTCGTGGAGTGGCGGGTCAAGGAGTCGTATGGTAACGGGAAGACCGTCCATAGCTTTGAATATCTGTTCAAAATCCCTGCGTTGCATAGGCAGTAAATTCTTTAGTGCGGCGGAATACAGACTCAACGGACCTTTAAGTTCGCTCTTTGCCTGCATTAATTCTTTTTTAAGTTCACGCGCCCTATTGTTAACAGCCTTTGCCAGTTCCTTTTCCAGGTTTGCAATCTTAGCCCTTAAATTTCTCACATCAGGAGCGGCGATGATCATCTGGCGAACGGAATCAATCCTGTTTTCACCAAAAAACATATGCTCTGTTCTGCAAAGACCAATACCCTCTGCGCCTAACTCACGCGCCCGCTTTGCATCTTCAGGGGTGTCCCCGTTCGTTCTTACTTTCAATTTACGAACTGCATCAGCCCATTCCATGAGTGTGGCAAAGTCGCCGCTCAGTTTGGGCTCTACCGTGGGAACCTGTCCTAACATGACTTCTCCCGTACTGCCGTCTATAGATATGTAATCCCCTTTCTTTACTGTTTTGCCGTTTACCTTGAAAGTTTGGCTCTTGTAATCTACATTCAATGAGCCACAACCAGCCACACAGCATTTACCCATCCCCCTTGCAACAACAGCGGCGTGTGAAGTCATACCACCACGTGTTGTCAGGATGCCCTTTGAAACGTGCATACCTCCAATATCTTCCGGGGAGGTTTCTTTTCGCACAAGGATCACCTTTTCATGTTTTTCGGCTAATTTCTCGGCATCTTCAGCATTAAAGACCACTTTTCCTGTGGCAGCGCCCGGTGATGCAGGAAGTCCTATTGCTATAACTTCTCTTTTTGCTTTGGGATCAAACGTGGGGTGTAACAACTGATCCAACTGATTCGGATCAACACGGGTAATGGCAGTATTTTTATCAATAAGACTTTCGTTTGCCATATCAACGGCAAACTTAACAGCAGCGCGTGCTGTACGTTTGCCAGTTCTTGTCTGGAGCATGTAGAGCTTGCTTTCTTCAATCGTAAATTCAATGTCCTGAACATCCTTGAAGTGCTTTTCCAAAATATTCTTATATTTCACAAGCTGCTCATAAACGACAGGCATCTCTTTTTCAAGATTTGTGATCGGTTCAGGGGTACGAATACCGGCAACAACATCTTCACCCTGTGCGTTAATGAGAAATTCACCGTAAAATTTATTTTCACCGGTAGATGGATTTCTGGTAAAGCACACGCCCGTAGCAGAATGATTTCCCATATTGCCGAACACCATTGCCTGCACATTTACCGCTGTCCCTAAAAGACCCTTAATCTCATAAAGCTGCCGGTATTTTACGGCGCGGGGGTTGTTCCAGGAGGAAAATACCGCATGAATGGCCTTGTCTAACTGCATATGCGGGTCATTGGGGAAAGACTCTTTCGTCTTCTTCTTATAGATAGCCTTAAAGTCTTCGACAATATTTTTTAATTGTTCGGCATTGAGGTCTGTATCGTTCTTTACCCGCGCCTTTTTCTTGTATTGATCAAGAACCTCCTCAAAGTCGTGGCGTTCCACCCCCATAACCACGTCGCCGAACATCGTAATAAAACGACGATAGGCATCCCATGCAAAACGCTCGTTCCCGGTCTTCCTGATAAGCCCTTTGACTGCATCCGGATTCAGGCCGAGGTTTAAAACGGTGTCCATCATGCCCGGCATGGAGGCTGCCGCGCCGCTTCGAACAGAGACCAACAAAGGATTTTCTGCGTCACCTAATTTTTTCCCCATCAGTTTCTCAAGCCTTGAAAGATTCTGTTCTATATCTTTTTCAAGACCCGGGGGGTATTGGAGGTTGTTTTTATAGTACGCATCACATACTTCTGTCGATATGGTAAACCCTGGAGGAACGGGAATTCCAAGATTCGTCATTTCAGCAAGATTAGCACCCTTACCACCCAACAGGTGCTTCATAGTTGCATTACCCTCGGCAGAACCATTTCCAAAAAAATACACGTACTTTGGCGACATCCAGT
>CAYJME010000308.1:0-2931 GCA_964370795.1 uncultured candidatus Brocadiaceae bacterium | reverse complement strand
GGTGAACTCGACGAAGGACTGGTACGAGGCGCCGATGCGCCATTAGCCGGCCGAAAAAAGAAGGGGCGGCCGCAAGGGCCGCCCCAAAAGCCACCAGTTGATCGGAGGAAAGGCGCTGGTGGTGTCGAAGCAACCGCTCAGGACCCGATGCTGCCGCCGTCCGCCTTCTGGACGACGACGATTCCCGCGCGGGGACGTCCGCCCGCGGGGCCATCGGGCCAGGAACTGATGGCCTTGGGATTGTCGGGGTCGCTGCGCTCGCTGGAAGGCTCGCCGGGATGCTGGATGCCCACGAACATCGTCTTGCGATCGGGTGTGGTGACCACGCCCGTCACCTCGCAGCCCTTCGGCCCGGTGAGGAAGCGGCGCACCTCGCCCGTCACCGGGTCCGCGGCGAGCATCTGGTTGTTGCCGAGGTTCGCGTAGTCGCCCCTGCCCAGCACGCTCGTCGACACGTCGGTCTGGATCCAGAGGATGCCGCTGGGATCGAACCACAGCCCGTCGGGAGAGCCGAACGCGTCGCCCTTGATGTTGCCCTTCTTCGCCGGGTCCGCCTGCGCCGGGTCGCCCGCCTGCACGAAGATGTCCCACGCGAAGGTCGTGGCTTTCGCGTCCTTGCCCGCCTCGCGCCAGCGGATGATGTGCCCGTACACGTTGGCGGCGCGCGGGTTGGCCGCGTCGACCGCCGGGCGCGTGCCCGTGCCGCGCTGGCTGTTGTTGGTGAGCGTGCAGTAGACCTCCTTCGTGTCGGGGTGGACCGCGATCCACTCCGGGCGGTCCATCTTCGTGGCTCCCACCGTGTCGGCGGCCTTGCGCGCGAGCACCAGCACGTCGGCCTGCGACGCGAAGCCCGCGGCCGCGGTGAGCCCGCCCTGGCCCTGCACCAGCGGCAGCCACTGCCCGGTGCCGTCGGCGTTGAACTTCGCCACGAACAGCGTGCCCGCATCGAGCAGGCCGAAGTTGGCCGTGCGGTTGTCCGGGTTGAACTTGCCGGCCGAGACGAACTTGTAGATGTACTCGAAGCGCTCGTCGTCGCCGAGGTAGGCGACGACCGTGTTGTCCGGGGCCAGCGTGACCGCGGCGCTCTCGTGCTTGAAGCGGCCGAGCGCCGTGCGCTTCGCGGGTTTCGAGGAAGGATCGTAGGGATCGATCTCCACCACCCACCCGAAGCGGTTGAACTCGTTCGGGTGCCTCGACGCGTCGAAGCGCTCGTCGAACTCGTGCCAGCGGTAGCCGAACCCTGTCGCGGAAAGGCCGTAGCGCGATTCCTCGCTGGTGATGCCCGCGGCCTTCGCGAAGTAGCCGTTGAAGTTCTCCTCGCAGGTGAGGAAGGTGCCCCAGGGCGTGAAGCCGTGAGCGCAGTTGTTGATGGTCCCCAGCACCGCGCGGCCGGTGGCGTCGGCGGCGGTCCTGAGCCTGTCGGAACCCGCCGCGGGACCCGTGACGTCCATCGCCGTCGTTGCGGTGATGCGGCGGGCGAAGGTCGACGGGCGCTTCACGCTCCAGGCGCCGCCCGCAAGCTGCACCTCGATCACCGACACGCCGTGGGCGGCCTGCGACTTGGCGACCTTCTCGGCGGTCCACGGGACCATTCCGCCCACGTGCAGCAATCCGTCGTCCGTGTACTCGTGGTTCACGGCAATGAGCCCGCCCACCGAGTTCGTCGAGCCCACGGGAAGCGGGAAGTAGTGCATGCCGTCGTGGTGCATGCCGGACTGCAGCAGCTGCTCGGCCGCGGTGTTGCTCGCGTCCTGCGCGAACGCGGGGCCGGCGGACACCGGGTCGCCCCACGCATACAGCACGGTGGCGCGGTAACCCGGCGGGACCGTGACCGTGTCCGCGGATGACACCGGAATCGCGGCGAACTTGGGGCTGGCCTGCTCGAATCCGCCGGAGCCTCCCGAAGCGCACCCGGCGAGCGGCGCGCCGAAGATCGCGGCAAGGCTCACGCCGAGGCCCCCCTTGAGGATCTGGCGGCGGCTCATGGCGCGCGAGAGGATGGAATCGAAGGATTCGTTGTCGGAGGGGTTGCACCAGCGGCTGTCGTCGTGACCGTGCATCATCGGGAGTTCTCCAGGGGGTTCGGAAGGCGTCGCGGAAGCGATGCGCCATCCTAGGCAGCGCCTGTGTCAGGGCCGTGACGGGAATGTGTCGGCCGACCGGGCCCGCGTTGACGCATTGGCGTCACGCGCCGGACGCATTCCTTACTCGCGCCGCACGGATAATGCGGCCGCAGGATGGACGACTCCCCGGCACTGCGATTTCGCTCGATCTTCATCTCCGACCTGCACCTGGGCACGCCGGGCTGCCAGGCCGCGCACCTGCTCGAGTTCCTGCGCCACACCGACAGCGCTTACCTGTACCTCGTCGGCGACATCGTCGACGGCTGGCAGCTCAGGCGCCGCTGGTACTGGCCGCAGGCCCACAACGACGTCGTGCAGAAGGTGCTGCGCAAGGCGCGAAAGGGCACGCGCGTCACCTACATCGCGGGCAACCACGACGAGGCGCTGCGGCATTTCCTGGGGGTGGCGTTCGGCGGCATCGAGATCCGCGACGAGGCCGTGCACGTGACGGCCGACGGCAGGCGGCTGCTGGTCACGCATGGCGACCTCTTCGACGCCGTGGTCCAGCGCGCGCGCTGGCTCGCCCACCTGGGAGACGCGCTCTACACGCTCGTCCTCAAGTTCAACCAGTGGTACAACCACGCGACCGCGCGCCTGGGGATCTCGTACTGGTCGCTCTCGCAGTTCCTCAAGCACCGCGTCAAGAACGCGGTCTCCTACATGACGGATTTCGAGGAGGCGCTCGCGCACGAGGCGCGGCGGCGCGAGTTCGACGGGGTGGTCTGCGGCCACATCCACAAGGCGGAAATCCGCGACATCGGCGGCGTCCTGTACTGCAACGACGGCGACTGGGTGGAGAGCCTCACCG
>CAYJME010000307.1:0-2975 GCA_964370795.1 uncultured candidatus Brocadiaceae bacterium | reverse complement strand
GTCTTTTCCGAAGCAATCTGCCCGCTTTCATAAAGGAGAATTGGTTGCGGCTATGCTGCACTAGGAATAAACTATAATATTTTGTTTTGTAAACAGATAATTCCGGGATATTTTTACAATATATCCATAACTTAAAACACCTGCGCGTGATGGTACTTCCATGAAAAAAATTCTAAAAACCACAATTATCTCATACGACAAATTGATACTCGGCTTCTTATATGCCATCGTCATTATTGTTCCCCTTGTCTTCGATATTCGCCTTTACAGTGTCTTTGATCTAAGCAAGCTAACCGTTTTGTACCTGCTATCGCTGGGTATCGTGGGCGTCTGGTCAATTAAGCGTGTTTCGAAATCTGATTTCAGGTTTTTCAATACGCCCTTAGATATTCCCATTCTTGCTTATATTGGGGTCTTTATTCTTACAACGATCCTCTCCATCAATCCTCTTATGAGTCTCTTTGGAACTTACAAGCGTTTTGAGGGTTTGACAGCTACCCTGTGTTATGTTTTTCTCTATTATGCCGTGGTCAATTTCGTAACGACGAGAAAGAGGCTCTATTACCTCATTATTTCAATTATTGCAACTGCTGTTCTTGCATCTTTTTACGGAATTGCTCAGCATCTGGGACATGATATATTCTCATGGAGTAGTTTTGAGGCGCGTCGCGTATTCTCCACCTTCGGAAATCCTGTGTTTTTTTCAGCGTACCTGGTCATGACCCTGCCTTTAGCCGTTGCCCTGTTTTTCAATAATAATTATCAACCGGTTAAACCGCCGGTTTTGAAAAGTTCGCCCATCATCTGGCTCTTTTTCACCTTGTCATTGATAATGTACGCCACTTTCTGGCTTACCAACACCCGCGCGTGTTTTGTGGCGCTCCTGGGCGGCCTGACGCCACTTTTGATCCTCATGTATAAAATACAAGGAAAAGATACGAAGAGATTTATTATTCTGGTTGCCTCGTTTTTACTTATAGGGGTGTTTTTTAATGTGCGGCACGAAACGTCCGTTATTAAACATTTTACCGCTGATGTAAAGACGCCCGATATGACAAAAACATCTGAAATTACCGCCGATAGTTTTCCGCAAAAAGAAATACAACCACCCCTTCCTGAACAATATCCGGCGATAAAAAGACCTGTGATTGCAACAAGGCTCTCTGTTACGGGGTCATCTTTCTCCCGTATATTCCAGTATCTCGCAGCCCTTGAGATCATTAAAGACTATCCCCTCTTTGGCATTGGGCCGGATACGATAGGGATTGTTTATCAGAAATATTTTGCCCGGGTATTTTCGCTGCAGGAAAGCGATGGGGGATTTCCCTTTCCACGGGAGGACAGGATTCACAACGACATCCTGGACACCCTCGTTACCCGCGGGGTTTTTGGTCTGGGTACGTATATATGGTTGTTGTTTTCCTTTGCGTATTTCGTGAGAAAAAATTATACGCTTTTGAACATGCAGGATAAAGTGCTCTTGTTCAGTCTCCTGGCAGGAATTATCTGTTATCTTATTCAAAACGAATTCAGCTTTGGAAACACCCCCATCGTATCGCTTTTCTGGATAATGATGGGGTCGTGTATCTCGCTCATAAAAATAAGTAAAACGGAAAGCCTGGAACAGATAGGGAATAGACAGAAGATTGTTGGAAATTATAAAGGTAAGGAGTTGAAAAGTTTTGGCGCCGCATCACCTCAACCTTCCCGGCTTCCCAATTTCACAACTTTTCAACTGCCCGGGTTTTTTAAATACCTCTGGTGCGGGGTCTTCCTTATTGCAATAGGTTTCGTTTCTATCTTCGTTTTTAGTACTTACAAGGCAGATGTGTATTTTGAATATGGAAGACGTGTGCTGGAACACAGAAAGGCAAATGCGGAAGGGTCCGTTGATAAGGGGTTATATTTTATCCGGCATGCCGTATTCCTGAATCCATACGAAACATTCTACCGTGATGAACTGTGCAGGACATACCTTCAGATGGCGCACAAAACGAAAGACAGGGCGTGGATTGAGCAGGCATTTGAAGAAGCTCAAAATTCTTTAAACCTGATACCACAACACTACCTGGGATTTTTTCACCTCGGCATGATAAATCAAATGCTGTTTGAATTTTTTGGACAGAATACCATAGACCTTGCTATTGACAATTATAAAAAAGGTATAGAAATGGACACCTTCCAGTCCCCTTTCCACGGCAATATTGCTGCCCTGTATTTAAACAAGGGGAAACTGGATCTGGCAATCGAAGAACTCTATCAGGCATATCTCATCCGGCCGGATGAGCCAAGCTACATTGACCGCCTGGTAAAGGCGTATTTAGAAAAGGATAGGCCGGAAGGCGCCATCAGATTATTAAGCAAAACCATCGATAGGAATCCCGGAGAACCTAGCTACTACAACAATCTTGGGGTTGTATTAAGCAAGAATGGCAAATATGAAGAGGCGTCCAAAAGATTCAAAAAGGCTATGGATTTGAATCCGGGAGAACAAACCTACACGATTAACTTTGCAACCTCACTAACCAGCCTGGGGAGCTATACGGATGCATTACAAACCCTTCAGTCGTTCCGAACGACCTATCCCGAACGTATCGACCTGAACATGCGTTTGTTTACCGCCCATCTCTTTATGAAAATCAGCGAATGGGAAAAAGCAGTTTTCGAATGTGAGCAAATCATTAAGATTGATGAAAAATTGACCGTAGCGCACAAAATGCTGGGCGTTGCATATTTCAATATGCAACAATATGACCGCGCAAGGAAAGAGTTTGGTCAAACCCTTGCCTTAGACCCGAATGACCAGGAAACCAAAGACCTGCTCGCAAAGATACCGTCGCAATAAAATTAAATCGTTACGATTTTTTTAGCGCAGCTACGCCGCAACCAAATCCCCTGATCAAAGGGAAACAACCCCCTAAGTCCCCCTTTTCTAAGGGGGATTTCAGAGTGTCCCCCTTAACAAAGGGGGTGAA
>CAYJME010000306.1:0-2980 GCA_964370795.1 uncultured candidatus Brocadiaceae bacterium | reverse complement strand
CTGAAGAAGTTGAGTACATCAACAGGAAGTTGAAGGAACTCGGCATGAAGTCTGGCGAACATGGCGCTCATCATTCTCCGGAAGGACATGACCACGCTGCCCGGTCACAGGCTGAACACTAATCGGTAGCAATTGTTTTCATATAAGACGTTTTTAAAAAAGGAAGCTGTGCGAAGTTTGCACAGCTTCCTTTTTTTGAATGGGGTCTATTTTCTCTGGAAAGGCACATAGGGTAATAAAATTACTGTCCCTATCACTTTTTAATCCCATGAAACAGTTCACTTCCAGCCCCCGGATATATTTTACGTTCTTTTCCTGGTGTTGGTTCGTCAACAGCAGGCCACTGACCAACATTTGGTTCTGACCCTTCTTTCGTAATACTTGAAGGCTGAGTATCGGCCATCCTTGGGTTTTTCCGGATATCGACACCCTTGACATTCCAACTGAATTCAATGGGAATACCATTGGGATCAAAACTGTAAATCGAATGAATAAAACCGTGGTCAATTACGTCCGATACCTGAAATCCAGCTTGTGTAAGTTTATCCTTTAATTCCCAGAGATTGTCCTCAGTCTCTACCCCGAATGACACATGATCAAAGATAAAAGGACCACTCACGGGAAAACCATGGTCTTTGTGAGGGACTGGTTTCACGCCAGGCCACTCAAAGAAAGCGATTAAATCCGTTTCTGATATCTGGAAAAAGTAATGTCGGTACCCCTGCCTCCCTATCCCCGCCACTAAACGCATACCCAACAAGTCCCGCCAGAATCTGATGGTCTTATCCATATCGCCGGTTGCCATTGCAAGATGATTGACGCCATTATATTTAATCATTGAATATCTCCTTATAATTCGATTTTCCATTCAGGATCAAATCGGGAGTGACAATTTGGGCATATGAGAATAATTTTATACTTTTCCCCTTGAAATTGAAATTTTCCAACAACAGCAAGCATTGGATAACAAGGTATTTAAACAAGGCTTTAAAACTTTACCACGCTTACATCAATTTATCCATCTTACATCAATGCTTCATATAGCAGAAGCTCATTCACACCTTCCACCGTTGCGATTTTACCTATTACCTAAATTTCAAATCGTATTTAAATCGTACCTTGTAACAAAAGATCGTAAAACCTGACAAACACAAATAATAATCAAATTGTCTTGAGAGTCTTGAAATTACTGGTAAAATTGAAAAATAAACAAGATATAAAAACTAATAAAAACAGATAAAAAACGATGAATTTTATTGCATTAAAAATGCTCGTCGGGAATCGGGCGAAGTATCTGGGCATTATTTTTGGGCTAACATTTGCCTCACTCCTCATTACTCAACAATCGGCGATCTTTCTGGGACTGATGACCCGTACGTTTGGATTTCTTACAGATACTGGTCTTCCTGACATCTGGGTAGTGGATCCAAAAGTACAGTATATAGATGACCTCAAACCGCTAAAGGAAACAGAATCGCTTCGTGTTCGTGGTATAGAAGGCGTCGAATGGGCGGTACCCATGTATAAAGGACTCCTCAAGGCGCGCCTTCCTAACGGAACCTTTCAGGCATGTATTCTTGTAGGTCTTGACGACGAGACTCTCATTGGTGGTCCGCCTGAGATGCTTCAGGGGAAGATTGCCGACCTTCGCAACAGCGATGCTATTATTGTTGACATCGTTGGCGCTAAGGGCAAACTGGCGAAGATTTTGCCGGGTGGAACGCGTGTGCCTCTGCATAGAGGAGATACCATGGAACTTAATGACCATCGGGCTGTTGTTGTAGGTATATGCAGTGTGCAAAGGACGTTTCAATCACAACCAGTTGTCTATACTACTTTTTCACGAGCGACTCTTTTTGCGCCGCGTGAAAGAAAGTTGATGTCTTTTGTACTGGTAAAGGCCAAACAAGGTCAGGATATTAATGTATTATGTCGGCGTATTCGCCAAATGACAGGACTTGCTGCTTATACGCATAACGAATTAAGGGAACTTACGGTGCATTATTACATGAAATATACGGGTATTCCTATAAACTTTGGCATTACGGTTATATTGGGTTTTATTGTAGGTGTTGCCATTGCAGGGCAGACGTTTTACAATTTTACGCTCGATAACCTTCGTTATTTTGGGACACTCAAGGCAATGGGCGCATCAAACAGCACATTATTTCGTATGATTATCTTGCAGGCATCAACGGTTGGGGGGATTGGGTATGGAATAGGAGTTGGGGCTGCATCGGTATTTGGCCTTATGACCGGCAACACGGAACTTTCTTTTTATTTGCCCTGGCAACTACTCGTTTTTAGCGCAACCGCCATTACCCTTATCTGTGCAGCTTCCTCGGTACTGAGCATCTGGAAGGTAATACGGTTAGAACCTGCAATTGTTTTTAAGAGTTAGAGAGACAGCATTCCGGCGTTTGGAAATTTTCGTTTTTCTTAAAGCCGAGTAAGATTTTTACTGGTATGATTGAAATGGATACGATGAATACCACTGCCGTGCTTTGCAAAGGCGTAACCAAAACCTATGGAAGTGGCAGTACTCAGGTGCATGCATTGAGTGGCGTTGACCTGGAAGTTTATCTGGGAGAACATATGATGCTGGTCGGACCATCGGGCAGTGGCAAGACCACGCTCATTTCTATCATTTCTGGTGTTTTGGATCATGATGGCGGTGAATGCCAGGTATTTGGCCGGGAATTTTCTCATATGAACCGTTATGAAAAGACATTGTACCGCAAACAAAATGTCGGATTTGTGTTTCAGATGTTTAATTTAATTCCTACCTTATCGGCGGCAGAAAATGTCGCGGTACCTTTGTTAATTAATGGGGTCAGGCGAAGCGAAGCGGTTGACAGGGCGCGGGATGTTTTGAATCGTGTTGGGCTCGGCGACCGTACCTATTCCCTTCCTGATCAACTTTCGGGCGGGCAACAGCAGCGTGTTGCTATTGCACGTGCACTTATACACAACCCAAGGC
>CAYJME010000305.1:0-2997 GCA_964370795.1 uncultured candidatus Brocadiaceae bacterium | reverse complement strand
AAAAACTTACAAAAAAAATAAGTTTTTATACAGTAATACTATAACCAGGTTATACAATTCTTTATGCTTCGCAGCACAAAACCAGACATCATAAAAAAATATCTGAAAGACGCCTCTAACCTTGCGGGTGGTTTTGCGCGTGAGGTAGTGTTTCCTGAAAATGAAGGTGAAGTCATACAGGTCATGGATGAGTCGCGTCGCACAAACACCCCGGTAACCGTTGCAGGAAACGGCACGGGCGTGGTCGGAGGAAGGATACCTTTTGGTGGAGTTGTCCTTTCGACGGAAAAACTGGGCAAGCTCAGAAATATTCAACGAACAGATCAAGGTTCTGGTTATGCAATAACAGGACCCGCCCTTACCCTGAAAGAATTGCAAGAAGCCGTTTCTGCAAAAGGACTTCTTTATCCGCCAGACCCTACAGAACAAAATGCATTTATAGGCGCCAGTGTCTCTACAAACGCATCAGGCGCCCGTACATTTAAATATGGGGCAACGCGCCGATGGGTAAGGAGACTAAAGGTTGTCCTCTCAACGGGAGATATTCTGGAACTTAGACGTGGTGAATATGTTGCCGACAAAGAAAACCGGCTTTATTTACATGGCACAAGGAATATATTCGAATTGAAATTACCCCACTATCGTTTACCGGAGGGGAAGCATTCGGCTGGTTACTATGTGACACCGTCCATGAGCGCCCTTGATCTTTTTATCGGGTCTGAAGGGACTCTGGGAGTCGTTACCGAAATTGAAGTTGAACTCATTCCTCAACCACAGAAATATTTCAGTGGCATTGTCTTTTTTGACTGCGAGGAAAATGCGTGGCAGCTTGCACACCATGCCAGAAATATATCCCTCAAAAACCGCGCTTCTCAAGTCAAAGGACATATTGACGCCAGCGCGCTGGAGTATTTTGATTCCCATGCAATTGAGATTTTGCGCGCCGCCTATCCTCACATACCACAACAGGCACGTTCCGCTATCTTTTTTGAACAAGAAATTATCGGCAATTATGAAAACAATCTCACAGAACAATGGTACCAGATTTGTCAGAAACACCAGGTATTAATCGAAAAAAGCTGGTTTAGCCAGAGTTCAAAAGAGCATGCAGAATTTCGCACTTTTCGCCACGCCATCCCCGTTCTTGTAAACAGAATCCTACGCCAGTACAGCCAGACAAAGATAGGCACCGACTTCACCGTGCCCCAGGAACATTATTTTGACCTTTTAAACCTCTACCGGCAGACACTCAGGGACTCTGGTCTTCGCTATTGCATATTCGGCCATATCGCAGACAATCATCTCCACGCCAACCTTCTTCCGCATAATAATGAAGAAGCCGAAAAGGGATGGAGACTTTACTGCGCCATTGCCAGGCAAATCATTGCCTGGGGAGGCTCCATTTCTGCGGAACATGGAGTAGGAAAGATACGAAGCGATTACTTACTTGAAATGTATGGCCAATCAGGATTGAAAGAAATGGCCATAATAAAAAAGACGCTCGATCCCTGCAATATTCTGGGGAGAGGAAATATTATTCCTGAAGAGTATTTGATCGAATAAGAGGTTTTTTCTGCCATACGATATCATCTCCCCGGCGAATCATTTCTACCTTGCATATCTATGAATTTTTCTGTTAGACTTTTAAGCTCATTCTGTATGAATCTTTTTCACTACAAATAAATGATCGACATATACAAAAAACTACCCAGGAGCAATTGTGGCAAATGCGGCGTCCCCACCTGCATAGCCTTTGCATTTAAGGTAAAAAATGCGCAACTCAAGTTGCAGGCTTGTCCTTATATTACGGAAGCAAACAAGGAATCGTCCACCAAAACACTCGACGGTACGCTTGATGACAATTATGAACGGGTCAGTATCGAATTAGAAAAGGAAGCTACCTGTACAAACTTCAAAGAGGTCGCGAACATTATCGGTGGAAACTATGAGTCTCATAACGGAAACGAAGTTATAAAACTTACGATGATGAACAAACCTTACGAAATACGCAAGGGAGGGTTATACGAAAATGACTCGTATAGTCATGATTCGTGGTCAAAAATAATTATTTATGACTACATTCGCAGAAAGGGAAATGCCCCGCTCACAGGAAATTGGGTTACGCTGGGTCACTTCCCCAATACTGCCTCACATGTGAAGGCATTTCAACGAAATGCGGAAGAAAAAATTGCAGATACATTTAATAAAAACACCCATACATTAAAGTCACGCTGCGTTGAAATGGGTGGTATAGCAGATTCGGGCAAGATGAAGGCTGATTATGTCTGGCGATTTAATCTCTTGCCACGCCTCCCCCTCTATCTCTGCTTCTGGGAGGCCGATGAAGAATTCCCCGCCAGTTGTAAACTCTTTCTCGACAAGAATGCCGAGGCGTACATTGATATCGAATACCTGGCATATCTTGTTGAAAAATTTATTGAAATATTTGTTAACATATTGCGATAGAGGAACATATACTATGGCTCATTGCTGGAAATGTGGACGCTATCTGGGCGAAAAAGAGGAGTGGAAAAAGATGACTACCGCGAAAGGCGATATCTGCATCCTCTGCTATAACAAGGCAAAAGAGATTGACAGCCCACGCATTCAGGCTGATATGGACAGTTTTCTCAGGGGCAAAAAAAACCCATAACACACTATCCCTGCAGTATTATGCTCATACATTGAATCGAACAAAAACACCGTGAGATAATTTGTATGCGCACGTAAATCTCTCCCATCCTTCAGTCGTCAAAATCAACCTTGTCATTCAGTATTATTTGCAAATTGTTTAATATGTTTGTTCGGTGCGTGCCACACCAGTATACCCGGCCACAGTGTGGGCATATCTCAAATTTTTCGTGGGTTAAATAAACATACGACGGTATTTTTTCTTTTATCTTTTCTTTTTCGACAAGGTCTAGTTGATCATTACACCGTAACCATCGTGTAAAGATAAAAGACTCATAATCTATCTTGTAATGAGCAATGACCTGC
>CAYJME010000304.1:0-3095 GCA_964370795.1 uncultured candidatus Brocadiaceae bacterium | reverse complement strand
GTATTGTCCCATACAGACCTCAGCAGAACGGGAGGCAGGTCAGGAGATATTGATCTTGCTACCATAAACTGGGGTAATTATGACCTTGTGGTAATAGATGAATCCCATAATTTCCGTAATGACACTAAGGGGCGGAGAGATGATGACGGCAGCATTATACGGAAAAGCCGTTACGAACGGTTGATGGACGATATTATCAAAAAAGGTGTAAAAACAAAGGTTTTATTAATCTCCGCAACACCTGTTAATATCAATCTGCGCGACCTGAGGAATCAAATTTACTTTGTAACGGAAGGTAAAGATGACACCTTTAAACAATCTATCGGTATTCATAGTCTTAAGGAGACAATTGCAGTAGCACAGCGTGAGTTTACGCACTGGGCTGACCATAAGAAAAATCCTAAAAGAAATGTTAAGGACTTATTGGAAAGACTCCCCGCGTCTTTTTTCAAATTGCTGGATGAATTGACCATTGCCCGCTCCCGCAAACATATACAGACTTACTACAAAGAAGAAATGCACAGGATTGGGACATTCCCTGAACGTTTAAAACCTATTTCCATCTTTCCTGAAATAGATACAAAGGGACGTTTTATGTCCTATGACAAGCTGAACGACGAGATATCCAACTACCAGCTTTCTTTATTCAACCCTTCTAAATATGTGAAAGATGAATACAAAGACTATTACGAAAAGAAAACACAACCAACGCGAGTAAAGCAGCTTTCCCTTTTTCCTTTTACCCAGTCTGAACGCGAACATTATTTAATCGGTATGATGAAGGTAAATTTTATGAAGAGACTGGAGAGTTCTATCAGATCTTTCGAAATAACCATGGATAGGACCATCAGCAAAATTAAGAATTTGGCGGAAAGGATTATACGGTTTAAACGATATCATGGGGAAAACCCTGAATTGGATTTTGATGATTTGAATATCAGCGATGTCGAAGATGAAGAATTACAGGAATCCAGGGAGGTGGGTAAAAAGTTCACGTACCATCTCGCCCATCTGAAATTAGATGCATGGCTTGCAGATTTACAAAAAGACAAGGAACAGTTAAGTGTCTTACATTCAACCGCGCAGAGTATAAATATCGAAAGAGACGTCAAACTCAAAGAATTAAATACACTGGTAGAAAAGAAGGTAAAAAGTCCTACCTTTACCAAAGATAGTAAACCCAATAAAAAGGTACTTGTATTTACTGCCTTTGCCGATACTGCCGAATATCTCTACAATGCCTTAAAAGAATGGGTTTCTGGCGAGTTGAAGGTACATATTGCTTTAGTCACAGGAGGTACCAGTGACTGCAAAACCACGTTTATGCCGAAAGGTTACAAAGGGCAAACAGAGTTTAACCATATATTGACGAATTTTTCGCCCATTTCCAAAAAACGAAGCAAAATATCTTCGATGCCACAAGAGGGGGAGATTGACATACTAATTGCTACCGATTGCATTTCAGAAGGACAGAACTTACAGGATTGCGATTATTTGATTAATTACGACATTCACTGGAATCCTGTAAAGATTATTCAACGTTTTGGCAGGATTGACCGCATCGGTTCTATCAATGAAGCCGTCCAATTGGTCAATTTCTGGCCTACGGATGATTTGAATAAGTATATCAACCTGAAAAATCGTGTTGAGGCACGTATGGCGCTGGTGGACATTGCCGCCACAACTGAGGATAACATTTTGAATGCAGAGGCGTTGGAGGAACTCATAAAGGACGATTTAAAATATAGAGATAAACAATTGATGAGATTGAAGGACGAAATACTAGACCTTGAAGACCTCAATGAAAGTATTACTTTAAATGAATTTACCCTGGATGATTTTAGAATTGAGTTGAGTAAGTACATTGAGGCAAATAGAAAGGTTTTAGAAGATGCACCGCTGGGTTTGTATGCAGTGGTTCCTTCGCCTTCCAGCGAAAACGCCCATCATGCAGATTATTCCAGATTGGAGAAGGCAACAAAAGAGCTTATAAGCAAAGGGGTGGTTTTCTGCCTCGAGCAAAAGGGGGATGGTTCGGGTTGTGAGAAGGTAAATCCACTTCAACCATATTTTCTGGTCTATGTAAGAGAAGATGGTATTGTGCGGTATTCATTCACCCAGCCAAAACAGATACTCGAAATGTATCGCTTACTCTGTTCCGGAAAGACTGCTCCTTATGAGGCATTGTGCCGTTTATTTGACGAGCAGACCAATAATGGCAGTAATATGAAGGAATACAGCAACATGCTTGGGAAGTCGGTGGATGCCATTGTAAACACTTTTAGGAAAAAGGTGATGAATCATTTATTTTCTGGAAGGAATGCCATCCTACCCAACCAGCAATCGCAGGTGTCAGAGACAACGGATTTTGAATTGATTACATGGCTGGTAATAAAGTAAACTTTTTTTATAGGTAATAGCTATTGCTGTATGTTGAAACAATTCTAAAAAGTAATTAACGTTAGAGAGGTCATTATATATGAAATTCAATGTAATATTAGAACAGGCAGAGGAAGGCGGGTTCAATGTAACAGTGCCAGCGCTCGATGGGTGTTTTACCCAGGGAGAGACGATTGAAGACGCCCTGGAAAATGCAAGGGATGCGATTGCTTGCTATCTGGAAGGATTGGAAAAGTTGAATGAGATAAAACTAAAGCCTGGAGTAACAGTAAAGGAAGTAGAGGTAGTTGTGTGAGCAAGACATTCTCCGGAAGAGAGGTCGTCAAGGCACTTCGAAGGTGTGGTTTTGTGGTTGACCATCAGCGGGGAAGCCATATCTTTTTGCATAATCTTGATAAAAATATCACCGTGATAGTTCCAAATCATAAAGAGCTGAAGAAAGGAACGCTCAACAATATAATAAAAAAAGCCGGCCTTACGATAGAGGACTTGCAAAAACTTATTTAAATAAAATGTCAAGAGAACGCAAAGAATGTATTCAGCAACAAATAAATGCATTTGCCACAGGCAATCTTGCTGATAATGCCATTGCACTGTTTCAAGAATTAAGTTATAAAAGCAATAAGCAAATAAACCTGAAGTGGACTGGTTTGTCAAGACCATTTATTATTAATTTGTAGATGCATTAATGCATC
>CAYJME010000303.1:0-3134 GCA_964370795.1 uncultured candidatus Brocadiaceae bacterium | reverse complement strand
GCGGGCAAATTCTTCGTTCCTACCCACAACGTCAAAACCCTATTTTTACTGAGTTATTTCAAAAAACTAAATTATTACTATAAATCAAAATGTTTCTTATCTGCGAAATCTGTGTAATCTGTGGTTTTTCAAGTTTAAACGAAATTAATTATTCACAATCTCTAACTTATGAAAATAATCGAATATATCATGTGCCAACTTCGGCGGTATCTTACTAATTTCAATCAATTGCTCAACCGTTGCGTTTTGAATACCTTCGATACTACCAAAGCACTTTAGCAACTTCTTTTTGCGCGCAATGCCAATGCCAGGAATTTTATCAAGGGGCGATTGGTAATATTCCTTTGCCCTTAGCTTCCTATGATAGGTGACAGCAAATCGATGTGCTTCATCCCGTACCTTATCAAGAAACAAGAGTTCAGACGAAGAAGGTTCAAGGATAATGGGGTTTGATTGATACGGTACAAAGACCTGCTCCCCAATCTTTTCACCGGTCACCACACTTTCTGTCCTGCCCTTTGCGAGGGAAATTAAGTCGACATTCCCCATAGCCAATTCTTCAAACACCTTCAAGGCCACACCCAACTGTCCCTTGCCTCCATCGACAACAATCAAATTGGGCAGATCGCCTTCTTCTATAGCCCTCGTGTACCGCCTGGTCAACACCTCATGCATCATGGCGTAATCATCAATCTGGCCAACAGTTTTAATTCTGAAGCGCTTATACCGAGATTTATTCGGCTTTCCCCGATCGAAGGTAACCATAGACCCTACCGCATGTTTACCAAAGATATTCGAGATGTCAAAACATTCAATACGTTCCGGTGTCTGTTTTAATTTTAAGGTTTCCCTGAGGGTTTGTAATGTTCTGGTAAAATCATCATCCTGGGTACGTGATACCAGATAGGCATTGTGGGCGTTTTTTTGCGCCATCTCAATAAGCCGCACCTTGTCCCCTCGCTGCGGACATACCACCTCCACCTTTTTACCCTTCCTCTCACTCAGCCATTCCTCAAGCAACCTGGCATCGGCAGATTCAACGGGAATAATCAACTCGGCAGGGATAAAGCGTGTCTGACTGTAGAATTGATTCAGGAATGACCTGAATATCTCTTCGATGGTAATAAGACTGGTAGAGAAATGATATGAGGCTACATCTTCCATATTCCCCGACCGAATAAACATTGCCTCAATATACACCTCCTTTCCTGCCCTGTAATAACCGAAGACATCGCGATCCACAAAGTTCATGGAATGAATCCTCTGCTTCTCCGCCGTCTCCTCCATGGCACGAATATGGTCACGTATCTTTGCAGCCTTTTCATACCTCATGGATTTTGACTCCTCGCACATCTGCTGTTTCAACATATCAATAAGGGCTTCGTGCTTACCCTTTAAAATCAGGATTACCTGATCTAACAACTCCTGATAGGCATCCGCATCTATAAGGCCGCAACACGGTCCCAGGCACTTGTGTATTTGATAATAAAGACAGGGTTTTACCCTGTTTTTAAATACGTTATCGGGACATTTACGGATGGGAAAGGTGTCGTGGATATAGCGCAACGTCTCGCGCACCGCACGTGAAGAGGCATAAGGACCGAAATACATCGCACCGTCATCTTCAATCTGCCTGACAACCTTTGGGTAGGGAAATTTTTTATTCACCTCAAGTTTAATGCTGATAAAGGTCTTGTCATCACGGAGATTGATATTGAATTTGGGCTTAAACTGTTTGATCAGATTATTTTCCAGGATAAGCGCCTCTTTCTCTGTCCCGGTAAGGACAAAGTCAATATCCACCACATGTCTTACCAGATATTCCGTGTAGAGCCTGGTATCGGTGCTTTTCTGAAAGTAGCTCCTTACCCGGTTTTTCAAGTTTTTGGCCTTACCGACATAAATAACCTTATGTTTTGCGTCTTTCATGAGGTAGACGCCCGGAGAGGTTGGGATATTTTTGAGTTTATTTTCAAGTTTCATATGGATTCGGTTTTATAAAACTTTTCTTAATTAAATTTATAACAGCTCTACCATACTTTGTAAATAACCTTTGACAACCCATCCGTACAATTGTTATTATGCTTTACCTTATGTTGGGCATGTGGCAACTTTTTTTACCACCAAGGCGCCCAGTCACAAAGAAAAACTTAGTGCCTTCGTGACTTTGTGGCAAAATTGAAATTCCTATACATGAGATTACGCAGCACCATTCTTAATGATTTTTATTTCGCATAATGGAAATTAAAGACCGGTCACAACTCATAACGGAACAACGCAACCTGCGCACCCTTACTATTGACAACAAAACGACCATAGAAATTATTGACAGTATTAATGGCGAGGATGCACGGGTCTTTACCGCTGTTCACCGGGAACGAGAACACATTGCAAGGGCAGTCGATCTGATTGTCAGTGCACTGAAAGAAGGAGGCCGGCTTATTTACGTTGGCGCCGGGACGAGCGGAAGACTGGGCATACTTGACGCCGCAGAATGTCCCCCAACCTTTGGAACAGACCCCAACGTGATTATAGGCATCATTGCAGGCGGTGAAAAGGCTATGTTCCAGGCCGTCGAAGGCGCAGAGGACTCTTCTGATAATGGAGCACGGGATATTCAGCAAAAAAAGGTAAACCACCGGGATGTAGTTGTCGGCATTACGACAGGCGGCACAACACCATACGTCATGGAAGCGCTCCGTGAGGCAAAAATACGGAATGCCAGGACGGTCTTTTTTTGTTGTAATCCGGAAACAACACCAAACTTTGAAGTCGATGTCATTATCCGCCCCATCGTTGGACCCGAGGTCATTACCGGCTCTACCCGCATGAAGGCAGGTACGGCGACCAAGCTTATTTTAAATATGTTAACAACGACTGCCATGATTAAAACAGGCAAGGTATATGAGAACCTCATGGTAGACCTCAGGGCAACAAACGTAAAGCTTACCGACCGCGCCCTACGCATTATCGTGACCGTCACCGGCATTAGTCGCGACGAGGCGAAAAAAGTTCTCGATGCTGCGTCTGGGAATGCAAAAGTTGCCATCGTTATGCAAAAATTAGGGCTTGATTACGCAGAGGCTAAAAAGAGGCTTGATGAAAATGGTGGGTTTATACGGAAGGTATTACAG
>CAYJME010000302.1:0-3151 GCA_964370795.1 uncultured candidatus Brocadiaceae bacterium | reverse complement strand
CTTTTTTAGCCCTTTTTTACCATTTTCCTGGGTGGTTTTGTCGAACTTGGGTTAAGGATTTCCGCGCTAATCCGTTTACCGATTTGCATGGTTAATCCAACGTTGACCGCAGCGGCAACTGTTGAACGGGTTTTTTCAATCAGCAGGCGGATGTCTTGCAGTACCCTGTTTGTCACAACCAGCTTCTTCTTAACTGTCATTTACCCTCTATCTCCGAAATCCCAAAGAGGAGCATGCTCCAGCCTCGGCTGGTTATCCTTGCCTATCCATGTGAGTTCATTTTTGGGGTTTGTTACTAAAATTATTGCTCTCCACACGCCTCTGCAATAATCCGTTCAATCATCATTCCAGCCTCTTGCCTAAAAACCGCACACCTTCATGTAAAAGGATTCTATTTATTTCCCTTTGCATATTTTGAAATAATTTTAAGAATTATTTTATGCCTTGTAACTCTTCTATCTTTATCTGTAGTAGATTTGGTCACAGCATTTACATAATTCGCTACATCTTTAGAAACATTTCTCCCCTTACTTACTTTTTTAGCAGCCACATCAATAGATTCTGAAAAGTTCAATAAATCTGCTTTTATATTTGAATATTTTTGTTGAGAGATAGAATGATTCTCTTTTATCAGTTCACTGAATACGATAAAAAGAGTATAAAAATCAGATTTATTCCTCCACCTTGTTTCTTTTAAATCAGGGAATATTGAATTAATAATATCCTTGATGTCCAAAAACATTTTAAGATGGTTTTGTTTATCCTCAAATCTAGTCTCATAGAGTTGATAGTAGTTGTCTAATTCTTTTGTTTTGTCTTGGATTCCGTGCATCATAGAAACAAATAAGTCACTTATGAATTCAACATCTTTCATTCGTCTGATTTCATTTGGGGTAACAATTTTATTCTCTGCCCAAAACTCGTCCTCTGCTATTTCTTCCATAAGCCTTATAAACTCGCCAGAATATGTGGCGTGTCTTAATTCTTGCGGATTTAATGCGACAACGTTTAGATTCATTCGTTTAAATAGATTTCGCACCTCTTCCTCTGAGGCATCAGTAATTTCTCTAACATACAATATATAATTCAAAATATGTCTTCTTATGCCTTCGGGTAAATCATTAAAGTCCAAATCTGCATATTCTGGATTATAATCCTCTGACAATGAAACTTCGCCATCTATGAATTCTAATATGCTTCTTACTCTCTGTTGCCCATCAACAATGTTATAAATAGACCTTCCGTCAGCGTTGGTAACGCGATGCACATAAATTTCTGGTATATGGTATTTTTTTATAATGGTATCTATCAAATATGCTTTCTGCTTATATGTCCAGACAGGTTTTCGCTGATAAGGCGGCTTAAGCACTAAGCTATTTTCGTTTTTACGGTCTTTGAACCAACTCACAGGATATGTTGTCGGATTTACCTGCATTTTATTTCCCTCCTATTTCAGGTTTAAGACGATTTAGTTGTATTGAATAATATCTTTCCGCGAACCACCAATCTTTAAAAAGACGCCCTCTTATTTTTTTATATTCATATTTATTAGACAACTCGGAAAATATCTTCCACCAATTTTCACTGAAATTACTTATCTTAGGCAACTTATCTGGACTAATAAATCCTTTGCTTATTAAATTTGAACACTCTTTTAAGAATACTCTATCTTTTTCTGTTAATTTGTATGATATAGATTCTAATTTCATCAATTCAAACCATGCTATATCAAACAACTCAGATGAAACGACTGCAATGTCTATATCAGAATGCTTATCGAATTGCTTACCTAATTTATCGTTACCCAAACTTATCCCTAATTTTGCACTTCCAACAATTTCTATGTTTTTAATATGGATGTTAAAATGTTCCGTTAACGCTTTCTTTAATTGTAAAATTAATATTTCTCTTCCACTAAAACATATTGGATTACCACCCAAAATATACTTATTTACAACTATTGAGACATCATTGCTGGTTAGTTCTTTTTTAAGCTTATCAAAATCCATATTAGCACATCTATTTCATCCAACAGTTTCGTCATATTTTCTTAAAAAATTTTCAGAAAATAGAAACAGCGACCATTATCCTGTTAAATTATGCTTAATGCAACCTCCTGCCACTAAAACATTATACCTTCCCGCTTCCAGCCAATCTGCATCAGTCTCAATAACCTTTAAATCCATATCTGTGGCCTCGTTTATTCTTGACATAACCGTTTAGTCGGTCTCTTCATGGCCTATTAACAACCTCCCAATGCCCGCCTTTATCCGGACCGATGCGTTTGATTAAACCTTTTTTTCGAAGTCTGGTTATATGGTATTTTACGCCGTCTTCAGTTATACCTATAACCACCGCCAGTTCTTTTTGAGTGATATCGGATTTCTTAGCGATAGCTTCTATAATTTTCTGGGTAGTTTCTTCCGCCCCTTTTTCTCCTAACCTATCACCCAATTTCCCACCCGACTTTTTCTCACAACTTTCTCCTCCCTTTTCTGCCACCATCTCTACAGGCCTTTTAAAGGTAATTGTATAAAAGCCGGTCTGACTGATAAGAGGCAACGGCTGCCCTGTTGCGGCCATTGCCTCTTTCATTCGTCTTATTCCGGTGCCTACCCGTTCCACCTTGTCCATCCGGAAAAAGAGGTCGGCGATGCGCTCGTTTCTCCTTACGGAAATCTTGCCGAAATCTTTTTTCTGAAATGAGCATGTTTATCTTGTCAGCTCTGTCATTAGGTATCTCCCCATCTTCAACAGTTCAACCAACAAAAACAGTCTTCAACCCTTTATCACTGGTAAATTCAGCCTGCCTTTTATCAGAGGTAACAAATGTCAGGTCTATTCCTGTTGATTCCTGAAATAGCAGCGCCGAGGCTATATGGACAGCATCGAGGGTTCGCACCGTTGAATGCAAGAGAATTTCCTCAGTCCTCCTTAATACATCGTCTGTAAGCCTGACTATTTCAAGATACGGCAAGTCTTTTTTCACGCGGTTTACCAACCTGCCAAAGGTCTTATCATCAATCTCTTTACCTTGTCTTCGCCTTGAAAAAGCCGAAAAACACTCGCTCGTAAGAATAGCGGAAGCAAGGAGGCGGTTTTCTTTAACCAGTTTCCTTGCCTTGTCCGAACCCTTTTCCTTCAGGAATAT
>CAYJME010000301.1:0-3167 GCA_964370795.1 uncultured candidatus Brocadiaceae bacterium | reverse complement strand
CTTTTACCCAACGCGTGTGAGGCAGGGAAGCAGCCGGATTTGAAGACAAAACCCATAATGCGCGTATTTCCCCGGAATGGAGTCCTTTTATGATATCAATAATTGTTTTCCCTGGCGTGGGCCGTATTTTTTCTACCGGGATACCCCAGTAATCGGCAACCTCCTGCCGATGTATGGAATTCGTTACGAGCCGCATACCTGGCAAGAGGTGAGACAACGCTCCAACCCAGCGATTCCCCAGGGTATTGGCCTCACCGGTAACCGACAGAGGACCGGCTCCGGGACGGCAAAAATTCCCTGTCAATAATGATAAATTATGCAGGGTATTATTCTTAAATACAGCCTGGGTCGATTGATTGTAACCCTGAAACCAGAACGTCAGCATTGCCTTCGCCCGGCCTATCATACGTGCGGCCTCAACAATCTGATATTCGCTGCAGCCGGTGATTTCTGCAACACGCGATGGCGGATATTCCCCGATAATCTCCTTCAGATCTCCGAGTCCGGTAGTATAGCTCTCAACCCTCTCTTCGTTAACAAAACCTTCTTTCAAAAGGATATAGGCCAGTGCATTATTAAGGGCAACGTCAGTGCCGGGTTTAATTTGCAAATGGAGGTCTGCCATGTCAGCAGTTTCCGTCCGGCGCGGGTCAACGACAATGACCGGGGCGTTATTCTTCATTTTCGCTGCGCATACGCGTCGAAACAAAACGGGTAACGACACCGCCATATTGCTGCCGCCGATAAAAAACAGGTCTGCCTTTTCAATATCGGCATAACAGGTAGGCGGGGCATCGGCGCCAAGGGTGGAAATAAATCCGATAGACGTACTCGACATGCATAAGCGTGCGGTGCATTCGACATTATTCGTGCCAATAGATGCCTTCATGAGTTTATTCATGAGGTAATACTCCTCGCACAAATTGGCAGCGCCTCCATAAAACGCAACGGCATCAGGCCCATATTTTTTTATGATCCGGTTAAATTCGCCTGCAACATACGTTACAGCTTCATCCCAGCCAACGGGCACATGTTCATTATTTCTTCGCATGAGAGGCTGTGTTAAACGGCCATCAGCATTAAAAAGCGGCGGGAAATGGACTGGCAACGAACAGATATCCCCTGCATTCACGGGGTGTCCCTTCATGCCATGGACATTAACGACCTTTCCATTCTTCACACCAACGATCAGGCTGCAACCAATGCCACAATAGGGACATGTTGATTTATTCCACTGAATTTTCACCATACGAATTTGTTCTCCTCGTGAAATATAAAACAAATCCTGATTTCTTTGATTTACCCTGAAACAACTCTCTGTTTGGGAGAGAAAGGATAGGGGATAAATCAACGCACTTCAGGCTGGTTTCGCTTTAAAACTTAATTATCAAAAAAACTATTCATTTTAGATAATCTTTCGATATCCTTTTCAAAGATATCTCGTTCCGTCTTTCCTATCGAGGTAATAAAATTTTTTATACGATAATAGGGCCTCAAAATAAGCGCCCGAATGAGATTGACCAGGGGGAAATTAGCCTTAAATACGGGGGTGGTCTTAAAAAATGTAGAGTACCTCCGTTTATACTTCCACCGTAAAAATTGCAAATCAGCAGAAGAAAGATACTTCGTCCTGACATTCGCCCAGAATCCATTGTACTTGCTGTAATCGGACAGGTTTGTCACAAGCCCTTCATTAATTAAAATATCCCGCATGTCTGTTTTGGGGTAGGGGGTAATTATCTGTTCGCCATAAAAATCTATGTTGGCCCTGTCAAAGAATTCAAAATTCTGGGCGATTTCTTCTTCCCTGTCCTCTGCATGTCCAATAATCATACCGCCCACAATGAGGATGTTGTTGTTATGCAGGTATTCAATGGCCTTTTTTGTCTTATCCAGGATATTCCCTTTATTCATAATCTTTAAATTTCGTTCAGATACATTCTCAATACCCAGAAACACAATCTGGATGCCAGCACGCGCCATTTTTTGTGCCAATGACGGAGACGACGCAATTCCACTCGTACTGGCCTGAACGATGTAACGCAGATCATCGTGTCCTGCCGCAACAATTGCATCGCATAATGATTCAAACCGCTTTACATTTAAGGTAATATTGTCATCTGCAAAGGCTATATACCGCGCTCCATTCTTTTTCGCATTGGCAAGGTCTTTCATAATCCTTTCAAAGGTATACGTCCTGAAAGAACGTCCGTACATCTGGTTCATGCTGCAAAAATTACACAACATGGTGCAGCCCCGGGATGTCTCGACCATATCCAGCCCCTTTCCCGAAAAAAAGTATCCCTTCCAGATACGCGCATCTCTTCGGGGAAGTTGTAAGGTCTCAAGATTTTCCAGAGGCCGTGGCGAATTATGTACAAAACCGCCGTTCTCGCGAAACGAGAGACCCGGCACATCTGCAAATCTCCTCTTCCCTTCAATAGCCTCCAGGAGCTCACGAAAGGTACTTTCACCCTCTCCGCGAACGATATAATCAAAGGGTTTACTCTCATCGGAAGAGGCAATTTCCGCATACATGAGGGTGGCGTGATAACCGCCGATGGCCATTTTGATATCGCCATTGAGGCCTTTGATAAACGATGCTATCTTTCCAGCCGTGCCAAATTGGAACGTCATGGCGCTCAGGCCAACCAGATCTGGCCGATATTTTTCAACGGCCTCTTTTATGGAAGGCAATAAGGTATCCCGCTTCAGTACCAGATCGGCCAGAAACACCTCGTGGTGTGGTTGAACATTTCCTGCAAGAGAGGAGATGGCCAGATTTGGCGCCCGCCACGTCTTCGCAGAAAACTGAGGCACCACATTGGGCATGGAACACAATAAAATCTTCATAGTTTACTCGCTGATTATATAATTTTCCAAGTTTGTAGTAACGACTTCAGTCGTCACATCTTCATATTGTCCATTTTAAATTGGGTCTTCGGCGACTTTTGCAACAAAAGCACAAAGAAAATATCTGGTTTCTCTTCGCCGGATTATTTGGGGAATTTTTTAAAAATTAAATTGTACATACTTAAGATTCAATGTCAAGTATTCACATTAGTCTCCCTTACCAAGGGGGAACTTCGTTGTGAGCCTTCGGCGTAAGCTCAGTCGAACAATTCGGGGGGTTGTTTTTATTCCCGACGGGTGTTGTTGCAACCACC
>CAYJME010000300.1:0-3174 GCA_964370795.1 uncultured candidatus Brocadiaceae bacterium | reverse complement strand
TATAAATTGCTTTTGTTCGGTTGGGTTGACTTGCAGGGTAAGTTCTTGCGTAGGTAGGGTTTGGCTGGTCTCCGTGGTTGGCTGCGGTTCCCGCGATGCCTGCGGCGCTTGTGTTAAAGCCGGAGTCGGAAGCCACACGACGGCGGTAGGGTTCACCACCGGGATAGCCGTTGCCCTTACGGTCGGTCCTGTGGCCGCCACGGTCAGGGTTGAATTAACCCCGCTGGCAGGAATTTCAACCCCGGTGCGGTCTGCAAGCTGCACATTCGTCATCAGGAGCGCCGACTTTCCCACTTGTACGCCTTTTAAGTATAGCACAACGAGAACACCGCTGCCGCTTTTGGGTTCGCTGGGATTCACCTGAGTCATCACAAATCGCGCGATTCCCTGCTGGCTATCGACTTCATTGTACAGCACCAGCCCCGCATCCAGAAAATTGCCAATTCCAAGTTGAACGCCGGGACTCGCCGGGTCCGCATCCTCCGCGGTTACCACGCTCGGATCGAAGGTGAGTTCGATATCGACCGCGTATAGGCCGGTCACGTCAACAACCTGAATCGGTACTTCGACCACGGTATCCGGAACAGTTGTAAGCGGCTCTAAAACACCAACCTGAACGCCAGCCTGCGCGCGTGCGCTCTGCGGCCCGCTAAGGACGTAAACGAACAGGATAAGAACAAAAATGATTGCTTGGGTCACATTGCGCATGGGTCTTTATTTCCTCGAGCGGTTCCTGGAAAATTTACGCTGGGCGAGTATTACCAGCATAAAGAGAAAGATGGCAGCCAGAAGGATTAAGGCGCTGGTTAAAATTTTCTCCAGTTTCGCCGCCGAGACCGCCTCGAGCTGCCTGGAATCTTGATTCGTTGCAAGTTGTGCAGCAGAAGCGGCCTGCGGGTCCTGGGCAGGGAGTTGGGCGATTGCGGTTCCAGGTAGCAAGCCCGCAGCTTCAGTTGAGGTTCGCGAGGTTGCGGCAACTGCCTGTAATGGTGCATCCGTTTGCGGCGCTACGGGTGTCGTCAGCAGGCCGGAGGCCGTTTTGGATGCTGCTGCACGCGCCGTTGGCATGAATGCGGTGGCGCCGCCGCCAAAATCGGCTTGTCCGGTTGCGGTTTTCAAGGGTGTGTTCGTTAGCCTTGAAGTGGCGGTCATAGTCGCTTTCGTTGTTGCCGTAACGGTGACCTTTTTGGTGGTGGCAAAAGTTGGCCTGGCTGTGGCAGTCACGGACGCCTTTTTCGTGACTGTGGCGGTGCCCATTTTGGTTGCGGTCGCCTTGACGGTTGGCGTCCGAGATGAGATCTGGGTAAGGGTCGGTTTCGGGCTGGGAACCTCGGTAGGCAGTGGGGTCGGAATGGGAGTCTCGGTTGGCAAAGGGGTCGGTATGGGGGTTTCGGTAGGCGGGTCAGCCGGAAGAACAACCGTCAGCGTGCCCTGTTCGAGGGAAGGGGTGGTGCTCATTCCACCCGTACTTACCAAGGTGGCAGCGGTAAGGATGATGGGTGAAACTCCGCCGGATACGCCTTTGAAGTTAAAAATGAGCAGCGTTCCTTCGCCGGATACCCCCGGCTTGGCAAGCTGCGTTGCCGCCACGCGGAATTCGCCAGGCTGGTTGACCAGGTACACTCGCGCCAGCCCGGAGAGATAATTGCCGTACGTCCAGGAATCAAGCGTGAGCTTTTGAGAATTATAAGTGATAGCTACATCGAAGGCGTTGATTTCCACCCCACCGGTTACATACAGGCGGATGGTGGTAGTGTCGTTTAACAGCACTTCGCTGTCAGCCGGCGTAACCGACAGAGTGGTAGAGCTTTGCGCGCGCGCTGGCAGAGCAGCCGAAAGAGACAGCCACGCCGACAGGAGGAGCGTAAAAAGCCACCTGTTAAATTTCATTCAATGCCTTCGCGCAATGGTTTACCGGTAGTGCAGTGCAATTTTACCATGCAGGCCGGGGTTATCCCGGCCTGCATGGGTTTGGTTAGCTCAAAACTTACGGTGTCCAGGTAAGATAAGCATTCGCAGATGTCAGGTTAAAGTTGCCGCCAACCATCGCCAGGTCGAAGATGTTGACCTTGCCGTCGTAGTTGACGTCAGAATCTACGTTGGTGAACCCGCCGCTCTTTCCGTAATCAACACCAACGGCCGAGGCATCTGCCACATCGATGGTGTTATTCGACCAGATGGCGTTGCCGCCTTTGAGTTCGAGGGCTGATAGTGTTTTTGAATCGGCAAACGCGAAGCTCTTAGTCACATTCAGATAGCGCGGCTGCAGCGTGGTAATGGTGTAGGTATCATTAACCACATTCACCAGCGAAAAGTTCCCGCTGAGCTGGTTGACCGTGCCTGCGCTGTACGGGTCAAATCCAAATGTGCCAGTCAGTGTGACCGGGATGCCAGCCCGGTTAATGCGGCCCTGCATCGAGAACGTGCCGGTGATGGAACCATTGGCGTGAGCAACAACCCCGCTTTGCGTGTAAGTCGCCAGTTGGCGGGCAGAAGGCGTCCAGTCGCTGTCAAACAGGTTAGCTGTTACACTGCTGTTGTAGGCTGAAACAAAGGTTACTGTAAAAGTAAAAATATTCGAAGCCGCAGTCAGTGTTACCGGAACAGGGCAGCCAGACACAGTGCAGGGATAGGCTGTGCTGTTATACATCAAAGTGGTGCCAGCAGGTAAGCCCAAATTCAATTCAAAGGGTTCAGGAATGCCGCTCGGGTCCTGGACCGTGAGCGTAAAGTCTTTCGCGATGCCTACCAGATAGGGGCCGGCCAGGTTGGCGGAAGAGATGGTGGGTTTGGTATAGACAACCGATGTACCACTTACTGTTACCAAAGAAGTATATGCCGGGGTCGCAGCGCTGTCCACCATCATAACCGAAATCGGGTAGGACTTGGCAGCGGCAAACGTGGCCGTACAGGTATATTCAGTAGTAGTGGGGGTCAACGAGAGCCCGGTTCCTCCTACTCCACCAAAGCCGACTCGCCCTATCAGATTAGCAGTGGCGTCATTAAACCCTGTGATTAAGTTCCCACCTCCCGCGAAATCACACACAAGGCTGGTTATATCTGCCTTCTCTGCCCCCGAGATAGTGAAATCGTAGAAAATGCTGCTGGTGAAGGTGCCACCGTTGGCGTTATTCACGGACAGATGGAAGGCTTGGGCATCCGTGGTCAGGTAGT
>CAYJME010000299.1:0-3182 GCA_964370795.1 uncultured candidatus Brocadiaceae bacterium | reverse complement strand
GCTCTACACCATAATCGATATCCTCAGAATGACAACCATAACAGGAATTGGTAATCACGGTACCGGCATTATTTGGTATCCCTTTGGTTGTGTTATAATCGGCCATAGCCTTACTGGTCTCTGGTTCTATAATGTCAAAGACATGGGATGCAATGTCATTATCCACGCCGCTCTTGGCCGTCTTTGGCATGTGACACCCGGTACATAAACTCCCCCCCACATTTGAAGGTTTATACAGATGTTTTGCGTGTTTATTATAGCGTTTGCCATTCTTCTTGATGGTTTTTGTAAGATCTGTATGGCATTCAACGCATAGCTTATTGTTATTGCTGCTCTGGAGCAGTTGCGGTGTTCCAATGACGCCCTTATCATGCGGCTCATGACAGGTATAACACTTATGGCCAACACTATTATAGTGTCTGCTTTTGACCACGTCCTGATACTGCTGGTGGTGTTTTTTCGAATGGTTATTCTCCGAGGCATTGCCATCCAGGATAGAAGTGTCGTTATCGTTCCAGTAGCCTGCCGTTGGCTTGCCATCGATGGTTTCATCCTCAAGGTAATCTTTTAACACCTTACCCGGGATATAGGGTATAACTTTACTCTGATCTACAATACACGGATATTCTGTCTCAAAGTCTGCCCCGTTTTCCCCAGCCTTGCTCACGACACGGATATGGCACTGTCCACATACCTCCGTACCGCGGTCTGTTGAAAGATATGCCGGATTAACGATATATCGGGCCTTTCCACCGCCTTTGGCAAAGTGCTTCCCACCGGGCCCATGGCACCTTTCACAGGAAATCCCCGTCTCTTTCGAATGGGAAACAAATTCCCCGTTATTATTCTGTGTGATATTTAAACCGGTTACATGACACCCTTCACAATTCTGCTCAAAAGACTTACTCTTATTGGGCGGTGTGTTTATGTCCGTCGTTATCAGCGTATTATCCATATTATACCAATTTTCAGGATTGTAGGAAACCCACGCTGCGTTGGGGTTATTCTCGTCAACATTTCGGTTGTTGTATTGAATAGGCAGGATATAATGACTGTTGCCAATCTTTACCTGGTATCTCTGTTTTCCTGCTAATGCAACACCACCCTGAGTGCGTATAATGGGGTAAGTAACGAAGATAGATTCGTTTGTTACATCATAAAGGGTAACTTTGTATTGGGCATTTTCTACAAAGGGTTTAAACTTTACCCTGATATCACTCGTGGTTATGATATCTCCGGAGAACGGCGCAACAACTGATTTTGGCGATGGGGATTGAATCGTCTTTGCATGTGCCGTTTTTTTCCAGCCCTTTTGTTCCGGATGGCAACTCAGGCAAACCTTGCTTCCCACGTAATCCGCATTGGCAGGCGACGCAGCAGATAATTTAAGGATAACCTTTGTTGTTTTTATTGATTCGACTTTTACCTTGAACACATCATTCGGTAAATAAGACACATCGGATGGAGGCATGGCCCTGACAATATACTCGCCGGGAGTCAGATTGTTAATTTTAAAACGCCCTGTATTCGTGGTAACGGCCTTGTCCACAAAGGTTGTTTCATCATATATCATTTCATCCGTGATTGGCTGAATACTGATCGTTATACCCGAAAGCGGCGCTCCCTTTGTGTTTAGAACCTTGCCAATGATTTTGCCGTTCGACGGCTTGCTATCAGGTGAAGTTTTAACAAATTCATTCGAAGATTGAGCGGTTACGTGTCCTGAACCATTCTGGGAATCAGCCCATACCGTACTATGACAGGCATTCACGAACGCGCATAACACAGCTACAACCCATACATATCTTTTTGCTGCCATACGTTCCTCACTTCTTTGAAAAAAGTCTCCGGAATATTCACGTCATGTAAAAATGAAGCTATCACAGCTTATGAGGTTACGATCTTATTAAAAGCAGCGCCAATAATAACGGCTACCGCAAGGTCGAGGACATTTCCCCTCATAATAAATTCTCTGAAAGCTCTAAACATTTTGGTTTCTCCTTTCTTTGAAAAGTAAACGAACTAAGAACCTTTTCACTACTCAGTAAACGATCGGCACAGCCGGTAAGTACAACACCAACATTGGGAAATGCTGCCTGCCACAAACCACCAAAGACTAACCAAAGTGTGCCAATTAATTCCGATGCTGGTTTTTTACAATCGACATAATAATTACTTTTATTTTATTATTAAGCTAATCATTACGCAAATTTTAAACAATAATTTTATATAAATATTCGGAGACAGTCTTCTTTCAAATAAATTGTCATATTATGTCGTACACAAAAGTATTTATTATACCTTTTCTTTAGAAAGTTGCTTCAGACAAAGCCTTCACAATAACATTTTCATACTTACTCTCTCGCAGAACATTGTTTCAGGAAATCAGTATAACATGAAATAACGCATCTTTTACAACAATATATTTAGGTCTATAGTGCAGATTGAACCAGCGGGGAGGCGACTGAAGTCGGTACTACAAACAACTAATTTCTACGAAATCAATATTATCCCTCTCATAAATACCCAACCCCAATTTTCCCCCGGTGGCAATGTGTCTGGCCTTTTGAATTATTGAGGGGCAATTGTTTTCCCTGCGTTTTTTGTCTATGATTTCAAGACCTATCCTGTCAATTGCCACGGGGTCTGTTCCAAAGAAAAGCCGTTCCTCATTCCACATCGTCCAATTCTTCATACTTGCGGGACCGCCATCAAAACACGCCTGGAGCGCGTCAACAATATGGAGACGCACCTTGTTTCTCATAGCCGGATGTAAACAAATCTCCGCAGACGCAGGGTCGCAAAAGTAGGGGGATGGATGGAATCGCTGGGTATTATTTACTGCGCCGAAGGCAAGATTTTTAAGACATAAGGTTACACCGGCAATGACGCTGCTTCGTACAAAGGTAGGGGGTTTCGTATCGTCACCCATTGCCCATTGCAGTTTTCCTGCTCCCAAACTGAGACCGGCCAAACTAATCGCTGAATGCTTTAAAAAATTCCTGCGTGAAAATTGATTGTCTTTTATATTCATGATAATTTTCCCCTTTTAAATGGTAAGGAAATTCAAATTTCTAAAAATTTAGTTAACCCTGTCCATCCTGTCTTAATTTGAAACATCCAGTAAGCAGTTGATTGACATTGAGACACAACGTCCATTATTATACATTACTGTTCAGACC
>CAYJME010000298.1:0-3228 GCA_964370795.1 uncultured candidatus Brocadiaceae bacterium | reverse complement strand
AAGAAATTGGTAGGTCAACCGTCTCGGTTGACCAAATCAAAAGCAACAAGCGGATACAGGACAAGCGAGACGCTTGTCCTACCAACACCGTCTTCAAAACCGCATAAATAAAATGTAAATTCCTATGCAATTAAATGAGGCAGCCTTTGGCAGCGACTCTGGCAGGAGCCCGTCTCCAGACGACGATTGGCAATGTCCAATGCTTTGTACGTTCCAAAAATCGCCAACAGGAGTTGGCTCCTACCATAGCATTGAAATTCCTATACGTTAAACTAATGATGTCCTTTGATAAGGGCCATAGCCTCTGCACGCGTAGCGGGGTTATCTCGGAAGATACCGCGTACCACAGAAGTTTGCACCCTTGTGCCGGGTTTTTTAATGCCCCGCATCGTCATACACAGGTGTTCTGCCTCAATAATAGCGAGCACACCCTTGGGACGTAAGGCCTTCATGATAGATTCCGCAATATCCGTCGTTAACCTTTCCTGCACCTGAAGCCGCTTTGCCTCTATTTCAACGACCCTGGCCAGTTTACTAATCCCTGTTACCCGATTACCTTGTGGAATATAAGCAACATGGGCAACGCCGCTAAAAGGCAGGAGGTGATGCTCACACATGGAATAAAAAGGAATATCTCTCAGGAGTACAAGCTCGTCATACTTTTCCGATTTCAAGACCTTAATCTCCGTATGTGAATCCATCCCGATTCCGGCATAAATCTCTTCGCACATATCGGCAACCCTTTCGGGTGTTTCTATAAGTCCTTCACGCCTTGGATCGTCGCCAATACCTTCTAAAAACAGGCGGACGGATTCTATAATCTTTTTCTTATCGATCAAAACAAAACTCCATTTCTAGGTTTATTTAAAAGGGGTATGTGCTTCGGGTTGTAAGTTTTCACTTCATAGTTAAAGTTTTAAATCTTTTACGCACTCCCGACAGCTTTCAACTTTACATCAACCCATAACTCTTAAGTATACCAGCCAATTTATGCTCGTTCTCTTTGGTCATTTCGCAGAGCGGCAGGCGCATTTCCCCATTGATCCTTCCCAGTAATTTTAAGGCAGTCTTTACCGGTATAGGATTCGTTTCAATAAACATACCCTTGCATAATGGGAAAAGTTTGTAATGCAAATTCCTGGCTGCTTCATAATTACCCTCTAAGCAATATTTAGTCAGGGCCACTGTATCTGCCGGAACCACATTGGCTACAACCGATATAACACCTTTGCCCCCCACTGCCATCATGGGAAGCGTCAGGGAATCATCCCCGGAAAGAACCGTAATGTTACAGAGCTGCAGTATCTGGGTTACCTGATCAATACTACCGCTTGCTTCTTTTATTCCAACAATATTCTTTATTTGAGCGAGTTTCGCAACCGTTTCAGGTAAAATGGATATGCCTGTTCTTGAGGGCACATTATAGATTACGATAGGTATATCCACCTCTTCTGCGATTAACTTATAATGACGGTAAAGTCCTTCCGGTGTAGGTTTGTTGTAATAAGGGGTAATCAGCAATGCGCCGCTTGCCCCAACTTTTTTGGCATGCCTCGTCAAACGTAATGCCTCTGCTGTGTTATTTGAACCTGTCCCTGCCAGAACCGGTATCCTTCCGGCAGCCATACTTACAACCTCAGCAATTATCCTTTCATGTTCCTCAATCGCAAGGGTTGCAGATTCGCCGGTTGTACCGCACGGAACGACTCCATTTGTTCCCTGGGTAATATGAAATTCAACCAGTTCCTTTAACTTTTTATAGTCAACTTCTCCGTTTTTAAATGGGGTAACGAGCGCTACAAGGGAGCCCTTGAACATGTTTATTCTCCTTATTTTTCAATAATATTCGTTCAACATCATTTGTATCTGAACGCTGTGATCATCTGTTTTGTCCTGACATATACCCTGACCGGGTTTAAAACCCTGTCAGGGTTAGTGCGTATTCCTGCCAAAAATATCAGAATATTTTTTATAAGATACTATACTATAAACAGAAAACCCCACTTATTCAAGTTTTGTCCTTACCATTCGTAAAATCTTTTTCCGATTCTCCGGCGTGTACTGAGATCTTCTCTTTTCTGTAAGGTGACAGATGAAATAATTTTCTCAGTTTCTCCTGAAAAGTATCTATATAAATATAAAAAACGGGCGTCAGGTAAAGGGTGACAATTTGTGAAAAGAACAGACCACCCACCATAACAAGTCCCAATGGACGGCGTGTAGCCGCACCGGCGCCGAAGCCAATGGCTATGGGTAATGCGCCCATGAGCGCCGCCATGGTGGTCATCATAATGGGGCGGAATCGGGTCAAACACCCCTGGTATATAGCCTCTAAAGGATTTTTACCTTCGTTCCGCTGCACTTCTAATGCAAAATCTATTTGCATAATGGCATTTTTCTTGACTATTCCTATGAGCATAATAAGACCTACGAAGGCGTAAACATCTAAATCTATATGAAAAATAAGAAGTGTCAGGAGCGCTCCCAAACCGGCGGAAGGAAGCCCTGACAGAATGGTTACCGGATGAATGAAGCTCTCGTAGAGCACGCCTAGCACAATATAAATGACCAGAATGGCTATAAATAATAATATACTGAGACCCTGCATTGATGATTGAAATTCCTGCGCAGCACCTTGAAAGCTTGTATTGATAGCGGACGGCAAAACGTTACGTGCAAGTTCATTGACCGTTGCGACGGCCTCGCTCAGGGAAACCCCCGGTTTAGGGTTAAACGAAATCGTAACGGCGGGAAACTGCCCAAGATGGGTAATTGTCTGCGGGCCAAGATTCTCGGTCAGCGTTGCTACGGAATATAAAGGAATCGGGGTACCATCCGATGAGCTGATATACAGCATTTGTAAGGTATCCTGATTCATCTGATACTTTGGTTCCAGTTCCAGTATGACCCTGTATTGATTATTAGGCGCATAAATAGTGGAAACCCACCGGTTACCATAGGCGCTATACAACGCATTTTCAATTTGTTTCGCTGTTACTCCAAGTGTAGAAGCCCTGTCCCTGTTTATAACAACATTCACCTGTGGATTCTTTATCTGAAGGTCACTGGTCACATCCTGTAATATTGCCAGACCACGCATTTTGGCTTCCAGAATTGGGGCATAATGATAAAGTTCCTCAATGTCAGGACTTTGCAAAGTAAATTGATAAAGGCTTTTTGTCAACTGGCCTCCAATACGAATTTCCGGTGGATCTTGCATATAAACCC
>CAYJME010000297.1:0-3307 GCA_964370795.1 uncultured candidatus Brocadiaceae bacterium | reverse complement strand
AATCTCTCTTTGTCCATCTCAACCCTTCACGCCTTATCTTGTCTGCTAATCTATGGCACTCCATTTGTATTACATCTACATCCATACCCATTTCATCTGAAATGAAAGACATGGCTTTGAAAAAATAGTTATCCTTCAAACCAATAAAGCCTATATCAATATCTGAGCCTTCTGCAAATCTGAAAGGCTTAACTACAGACCCAAATATATATGCCTCTTCGAATGGTATCTCACGGCCTAATTTATCAAGGGTGTTAATCAGTTTTTTTAACAACTGTAAACGTATTTTTTCCCGCTCTTTCTTTTTACGTTCAATAACGGCGTCAAGCAGAGCGGTTGAAAACCTCATAATCATTCCCCTTCTCATCTCAAAAATATTGGTTTACTAATTTCATGCACCCTATAATTAAATCTGGAACTCTTGAATGGTATTTCCTGGCGCTGCAGAGCCACAACCTAAAATAGTCGAACCACAGAGGGCCTAGCGCAGCAAAGCCGCAACCAAATATGTTTTGACAAAAAAAAGTCTGAAGTTCTCTTGTTCGTTGATTGCTACTTTAGCCCTTGATGTTAAAGCACTTACTACAATGTACGCATGAAAAACATGCAAAAAAAAACAAGAAGTTGATGGATAGTAGTACGAATTTTTTAAAATCCCAAATTTCAATCTTCATCATTTTATTTTGGTGGAAAATATTTATAAATGTCCTTCCTGTGTAAAAATCTCATCAACATTGCTTCCTCACACATTACTTCGATACCCAACCTGTAGTCGCCAATTTTTATTCGATAATAAGACTGATAACCCGTTATCTTTTTTATATCGCCAATTTCACTGAGATTTTTAGCATTTTCTATTCTGAAAATGATATCCTTTATTTTTTGCAATGTTTTTTTATCCCTGATCTTGTTAATATCCTTGTCAAAAGATTTTTCAATTTTTATTTTCATTATGAACTTGCAATCTTTAAGTCGATCTTCTTAAGAAATTCATCTTTTGATATATATTCTCCTATTTTACCATCTTCTATGGCTCTTGCCAATCCAATATCCTCGAAAGCCTCAAGCATGGCATCCTCTAACAAATCTCTTCTTTGTGTGAGAACTTCAATCAAAGTTTCTTTAAATATCCCTCTTATTAATTCCAGGAGTTCATTTTTATTAAAAGTTACTTCTTCCATATTTGTCATCTCCTACCTTAAAACTATTTATTTTATTCATGAAGTCTTTTGCAAAGATGAAAACCGATAAAGCCGGCAGCGCCGGTAATTAAAACTAGTTGAGAGTTTGGAGTTGAGCGTTTTGAGTTATTGTTTGTCATTTATTTAACCACGGATACACACAAGTGTAAATTCCAAATAACAAATTCCAAAATACAAACACAGCTTTAGAAAATTACTTTAACCACGGATTGACAGGGATAAACACAGAACTAAATTCAAAATGATAACTTCCAAATTCCAATTTAACACCTTTCACCACAGAGTACGCAGAGAAAAAAGAAGTTGATGGATAGTAGTACAGATGAACACAGAACTAAATCCCAAATAGCAAATTCCAAAATACAAACCCAATTTCCAAAATCCAATATTCCAAACTTACATCTTTTAGCCTTGAAATCCGAGGAGCTACAAAACCAATATGAACATAAACAATCTTTTGTCCTCATATCAATTGCATAGACCTTTAGAGGACTCTTTTTCTGAGAATGTTAAAACCCTACCTTAAATCCAGAACAAATTATTTTTAGTCTCCTTATCTGTATGACTGAATAAGAATTGAGTAAGGCGTTTAAAGGTCTCACTGATTGGTATTTGCTTTGAGAGGATGATACCGCAATGTTCATTTCCGCTCTGCATGTACTCTTTGTGAAGTCTGTTAAAATCACCAACATTAAATGTAAAGATAGCCCTTTGCTGAGATACGGCATATTGTAATTGCATATAATCAGGAATGCCTTGATTTTGCATTTCATGGGCGCTGATTACATCGTAACCTTTTAATCTAAGGGAAAGAGCTATCTTTTTATGGACATCTTCGTCAAGGTAAAGTTTTATCATCTACTCAAATTCTTTATCAATTTCTTCCTTGTTATCAAAATAGTAGCTAAGGGCATCAAATACTTGTGCAGGCGTAATATTTGGATAACCATCAAGAATTTCTTCAACGCTCATACCCGAGCGGTAGTGGTTTATAATTGAGGCTACAGGAATTCTTGTGCCTTTTACAACGGCCTTGCCCTCATACTTGTTTGGGTCTTTTTCAATATATGAATGTACAGGGTTTACAACTGGCATTTCACACCTCCTTCTCCTTGGTATTACTATAAAATCGGTTATATTTCACCTGAAAATCTCCCTATCAAACGTATAAGAGTGTAATCTGCTCCAACCTATCAGCCAACAGGCTGGTGTTTCTTTAAAACGGATAGCCAGTTTGATATTCAAAATTTCACCTGCATGCTCTTGGCAACACTCCTTTGTGCTTATAACTGGCTTGGTCAGTTTCATTTCCGGGGTCTTTCACCACCAGTAAATATCGACCTCTTACCGCAATAATTCCAGTTTCTTCTGGTATTCGCCTTATAATAATTTCGTTTTCCCCAACAATAATTATTATTCTTCCTCCAATACCTGCTTTTTCAAGCAATTTTTCAGGCAATTCTAAATTTACATCTTTTTTTAAGTTCTTTTCTATAATCATAAAAAGCCCTTTCTTTATTGCCGTACCAATTATCAAGCAATTATAACAATTAGGTGTTAGAGTTCACTGCTTAAATAAGATATCATTTTCATAATAGAAAATATACCATTCCACAAAATTTTTAATACCAGTTTCAATATAGTATTACCCTGCAAAAACTTCTTTTTTTGTAAGTTTTTGTTTATTAAAAACCGCCAAATCCGAAAAACAATAGACGGGACACTCCTTCGTCTCTCGTCCTTCGTTTGATACTTTGTAAAAAAAACAAAAGATCGTATTGTTATTTAGTATCTCTTTGGTTGCGACTACACCGCGCTAGAAAATATCAGCATAATGATATTTCTTTTTTATGTCAATTCATTTAATTTATAAGTATCCATCCCAAGAGAAAAAGTACCAGCAAAATCTTAGAACTTAGACAGGATAACAGTTAACCGCCGGGTAAGCAGAGAAAAACAAATCTTATCAACCACAGATGGACATGGATAAACACGTTGTTAAAATCATACTACAGATTCTAATTCTATCTTCTCTATCCTTGATAATGTTTTGGGACGCATTTTTTTAATTATTACAAACACTACTTTACCACCTTCGGCTTCTA
>CAYJME010000296.1:3048-3309 GCA_964370795.1 uncultured candidatus Brocadiaceae bacterium | reverse complement strand
TAAGAAATGGTTGCGGTTTATAAGGAAGCCCAGGGACAAGATGTTGATGTCGCAAGGGTACATTCCGGAGACCCATCCATTTATGGCGCAATACAGGAACAAATGGATGCCCTCGATAAACTGGGCATTACCTACGAGGTCATACCAGGGGTTAGCTCCTTTCTTGCCACCGCTGCAGTACTAAAGCAAGAACTAACCCTTCCTGGTGTTACCCAAACGATTGTAATTACCCGCATGGAGGGTAAAACACCCATACCGGAA
>CAYJME010000296.1:0-3038 GCA_964370795.1 uncultured candidatus Brocadiaceae bacterium | reverse complement strand
AGGAGCATATGGGCGCACTGGCAATTGCAACACCCACGCTGTGTATTTTTCTCAGTATAGACAAAATCGAAGAGATTTCAAAAATACTTCTCCCGCATTACGGCATGAATTGCCCGGTTGCCGTTGTTTATAAGGCAACATGGCCTGACCAGAAGATTGTCAGCGCCAAACTGTCCAATGTTACAGAAAAGGTTAAGCAGGCCGGTATTAAAAAATCCGCACTTATTATCGTCGGCTGGGCTTTAGACAAGGAATTCCAGAGATCCTTCTTATACAGTTAGATGACAAATTTGAGAAACATGCCGACAAATCACAGCGGTCTGAAACTTACGGTATCTATAAGTAAACCTTTCAAAGTTTTTACTTCGTTGCAACATCGGCGCTCTTCAACACCTAAAATTATCAAGAAAATACTTGATTCGCACGTTTATTTATTGTATTCTAAGCCGAATTGTAGCGTTTCTTGTTCCTATTTTATCAACCATTTTTACAGGAGGGTAGTGAATGAATAAGCAGGAATTAATTGAAATCGTGGCAAAAGAGTGTGAAATCTCAAAGGCATGCGGGGAAAAGGCGGTAAACGCCGTTTTGGATGGCATAAAAAATGGTCTTAAAAAAAGCAAGGGCAAGGAAACCGAAGCAGTACGATTAATCGGCTTTGGTAGTTTTTCTGTAAGAGAAAGGAAGGCCAGAAAGGGACGTAATCCACAAACGGGAGAGACCATTAAAATCAAGGCAAGCAAGACAATAAAGTTTACACCGGGGCAGGACTTTAAAAACTTAGTCAATAAGTAAATTATTTATATCAAACTATAAGAATAAAAAAGCAGGCTGTTGAGCCTGCTTTTTTATTTACTTTACTTCTTTATATTTTTCTCTTTTACACCTCAATTGATTCAAGGGGTTGCTGTCTTCGATTAATTCTCCGTTCGTTCTCAGTAAGCAGCTTCTTTCTCAATCGGAATGTTTTTGGAGTAATTTCCACCAATTCGTCATCTTCAATGTATTCCAATGCCATTTCCAGTGAAAATTCCCTGGGCGGGGGAAGTTTAATGCCTTTGTCGGCCGTTGCACAACGAATGTTCGTTGCCTTTTTCGCCCTGATAACGTTAACCGAAATATCATTCTGTTCACAGTGTTCGCCTACAACCATCCCCTCGTACACCCGATCGCCGGGCTTTATAAACATAATACCTCTGTCCTGTAATGCATCGAGGGAATAAGGGGTCGCTTCTCCGGTAGCCATCGAAACGAGCACACCTTGTATACGGTGGGCGATATCACCCTTATAAGGTTCATAGTCATAAAAATTATGATATATGACTGCTTCTCCACGTGTTGAACTCAAAAGACGATTCCGAAGTCCAATCAATCCACGGGAAGGGACTTTGAATTCAAAATGGGTGATCTCTTTTACCGTTTCCATACTCAGCATTTCCCCTTTTCGACCTCCTAACATAGAGATAACCTGACCTTCATACTCCCTGGGAACATCAATAACAACATACTCGATAGGTTCTGCCTTCTCCCGGTTTATCTCTTTAAAAATCACTTTAGGTTTTGATACCTGTAATTCATATCCTTCCCGACGCATATTTTCAATTAATACGGACAGATGTAAAAGCCCGCGCCCGGAAATGCGGAAGGCATCAGGCGTCTCTGTATCCTCCACCCGGAGCGCAACATTTGACCGGAGTTCCCTGTAGAGTCTTTCTCTTAAATTTCGGCTGGTGACATACTTTCCATCCTGACCACAGAAAGGAGAATTATTGACAGAAAATACCATGGAAAGCGTTGGCTCATCAATATTAATCCTCGTCATCGCCTGGGGATTCTCACCGGAAGCGACTGTATCGCTAATATCAACATTTTCTATTCCTGTAATGGCAACAATATCTCCTGCATGTGCAGACTTTATTGACTGCCTTCCCAGTCCCGTAAAGGTAAACAACTCAACTATTTTATGTGTCGTAAGTTTACCATCCTTATCAATTCGGGTAACCTGTTGGCCTGCATTAATACTTCCACTAAAAATCCTGCCAATCCCAATCCTGCCCACATAGTCATTGTAGTCCAGTGACGCTATCTGCAACTGGAGTGGCGCATTTTGATCCCCATGGGGCTTGGGAATATTGTGTAAAATCATATCGAGAAGCGGCGTAATGTCTTTGTTACCCTCTTCAAGGGTGAGCTTGGCATAACCCTCCCGACCGCTGGCGTAAATCACCATAAAATCAAGTTGTTCGTCTGATGCATTTAGCTCAACAAAAAGGTCAAAGACCTCATTCAATACTTCTTCACAACGGGCATCAGGACGATCTATTTTATTAATAACCACCAGAGGTTTTAAATTGTACTGTAATGCCTTGCGAAGCACAAATCTTGTCTGTGGCATAGTGCCCTCTGCTGCATCCACAAGGAGCAGAACGCCGTCTGCCATTTTAAGTACACGTTCAACTTCTCCGCCAAAATCGGCATGACCAGGCGTATCGATGATATTAATCTTGACACCCTTATAATTAATAGCAGTATTTTTGGCAAGGATGGTAATACCTCGTTCCCGTTCGAGATCATTGGAGTCCATAATCCTTTCAACATTTTGGATCTGCTGATTAGCCCGAAATGTGCCACTCTGCTTAAGTAATTGATCCACAAGGGTGGTCTTGCCATGATCAACATGGGCTATAATTGCCACGTTTCGAATATCATCTCTTATTAACTGTGTCATTTTACTCCTCAAATAGACTGCCTGTTAGGAAATCAATCCTATAAATAAAAAAGCCGCAACGAAAATTCGTAGCGGCCTTACAATATTTAAAAGTCACCAAGCCTTACAACTACGGTAAAAAATTATCTTGTATTAATTTAAACAAACATGCTCATTTTTGTCAACAGAAAACACCTACTCTTTTTTGCCTTGTGCTGTCTTTTGATGCCAGTTATCATTATTCAATTATGGAAATATTTACAGGAATTGATATTGGTTCAACGACAACAAAGATCGCTATCATGCACGGGGACACCATACTCGGCACAAG
>CAYJME010000295.1:0-3315 GCA_964370795.1 uncultured candidatus Brocadiaceae bacterium | reverse complement strand
CTGAAGAAGTTGAGTACATCAACAGGAAGTTGAAGGAACTCGGCATGAAGTCTGGTGAACATGGTGCTCATCATGGAGAAGGTCATGATGATAAAGGTGCCAGGTCAATGAAAGAGATGCATTAATTTGTAATATTTGCTCTCTGGTAAGTATTGGTTAGTGAAAGAAGCTGTGCAAGCTATTGCACAGCTTCTTTTTTTTGTATTGAAAACAAAGAAATTTTAAATATACTTTAAAAACATTATAGACCGGTAAAATTTTTGTTCGTCTAAAAAATATCAAAATTTAATTATTTACAGTTTTTACTATTTACGCATTAATGGAGATTCTATGGGAAGGTATAAATATATTGTTTTTGTAATACTGTTTGCAGCCGCTTCTATGACGGTTGGATGTGGCAAGTCAAAGAAGCATCTTGGCATTGCAGATAGTCTCGCAAGAGAGAAGAAGCTGGACGAGGCGTTGTCTGAATACACAAAAGCAATTGAGGGTGGCGAGGATATTGTCCATGCTTATATTGGAAGGGGAAATGTATATTTGGAACAAGAAAAACTGGAAGAAGCCGCAAATGATTTTAGAAAAGCCATTGATGTAAATCCCAATTATATAGATGCCCATAAGAAATTAGCTGAAACGTTTATAAAAATTGGCGCTCCCGATGATGAGTTTGAGAAAAGGTTTAAGGCAATCCAGAATGAACCTGACAATGCGTTAAAGTATGTAGATCTTGGTGTGTTCTATCATAAGTTAGAACAGGATAGAGACGCCATAGAACAATATAAAAGGGCATTGGAACTTGAACCTAAAAATCCGTACATTATGTACAATCTTGGTGTTGGATACTTAGATATGGGTTTGTATGACGACGCAGAAACCATATTCCGCCAATCTGCTGAGATTGAACCAAACTATGATAAGGTACAGTATAACCTTGCGATATCTTTACATAAACAAGGAAAGATTGATGATGCAATAAAAGCAGTTAAAAAGACCCTTGAGGTTAATCCGAAATATTCTGACGCATATATTGTTTTGGGACTCATAAAACTTAAAGAAAAGAAATTTGACGAAGCTATAGCGGAATATAACAAGGCGATGGAGATCAATCCTGATAACCTTGAAGCACGTTATCAGAGGGCGATTGTTTTTGCCTTACAAAAGCGGTATGACGAAGCGCTTGAAGAAAATTTGAAAATACTGGAAAAGAATCCAAAACATGCGAATGCAGCCTATAATGTGGGAGTTATCTATCACAGACTTGACCGTCTCGACAAGGCATTGGAATGGTACGATAAGGTAGCAAAAAAGATAGATCCACTCTATGAGGATGCGTATTATAACAGGGCCCAAATCTATTCAATGAAAGGTGATCATAGTAAGGCGTACAACGATTACATTACTTATTCAATGATTACTAAGTGGAGAACAGGAAAGGATCCTGCCGTGGTCTATAATCAGGATGAAATCAAGGAGATGTTCCTGAGCACAACACCAGCATTGAAGGGTCAGGTGCTGGACAAAGAATTGGAGTCGAAAACAAATTAATAAGTTGAAACGATTTTTACGGTTTGGATTTTTTTTGATTATTTTTGCCTGTTACTCAGGGTATGCAGGTGGATTGCCAGATAAATTATTTGATGAGGGGCGATGGGACGATGCTATTCGTGCATATGAGCATTTGCTTTTGAAGAACAATAAACAACCTGAGGTTTATTATAAACTGGGAAATGCCTACTATAAAAAAGGAAACCCGGAGAAGGCAATTGAAGCTTTTAACACTGCGATACAACTTAAACCCGATTATGCTGATGCATACCAGAGATTGTCTGAGGTTAGTATAGAGGTTGGAACTCCAGAGGATGAGACCAAGGTATGCCTAAAAGATGTGCAAAAAAATCCCAATGATGCAACCGCACACTTTCGCCTGGGGCTGGTTTATTATAAGCATAACATTATTGAAGAAGCTAAGCGCGAGTATGAAACGGCTATCGGACTTGATCCAAAAAAAATAGAAGCATATTTTAATTTAGGAGTTTTGTATCAGGACCTTAATTATCAGGACAAGGCAACTGATATGTACAAAAAAGCCATTGAAATTTCACCAGACTATGACAAAGCACATTTCAACCTGGGAAGCACTTATTATAAAACTGGCCATTTCGACGAATCTATTGCTGAATATAAACGTGCTCTTGAGATAAATCCAAAGTATGCAGACGCATATATTGATTTGGGGATTTCTTATTTCGTGAAGAATTTGTATTCTGACGCCCTCAATGCATTCAAAAAGGCATTAACGTTGGGTACAAATACTGCAAAAATCCATTATTATCTTGGAAATGTTTACAATAAGATGGATAAATTGGACCAGGCTATCGTTGAATATAAACATGCAGTAAAGCTTAATTCTCGATTAGTTGCGCCGCATTATAATTTAGGTGTTCTTTATCTAAAGAAAAAAATGGCTGACCAATCTCTCCGGGAATTTACCAAAGTAATTACCCTTGATCACGACTATGCATATGCCTATTTAAATAGAAGCAAGGCGTATGAGTTGAAGGGTGATAAGGCAAACGCTCAGAATGACTATAATTTATACCAACACGCCAAATCAGCATTTGGCAGGGTCTATAAGGAAGAACAGGAATTGTATTATTACGAAGGCTCAAATCTCGCAGAGTAGCAGGTAACTCAAACCTTCAGGTTTGACGTCTGGGCACGTTGTTATGGCTGGAATTTCTCCGTTGCACAGGGGCGCAATGCAATGCGCCCCTGCACATGTTTTTGCCGATTTGTTCCCGCATTGTGTTACGCTTGCATAAAAAATTTGATTGGGAATGCAAGTAATGAAAGAATCATGTTTTAATGAATACATGAAAGCACAAATAGGTTACTTATTCGTCTTTTTGTTGTCCGTGTTTGCTGGTTTATTTGCCTCTTTAATTGATGTATCCGGTTCTGGTTTATAATCTTTAGCACAACGAAAGCCTATGCTCTTGTTTTTTTCTTCCAGCTTGCCGAACATCCTTACCGCACATCTCATTTTGTATACATAAGGGGCAAATAAAGAACCCCCCTTTATTATACGAAGGCCAGTGCTGTTTTCGGGACCTTTTGGATTCATACTAGGGGTATTTTGATAATATTCAGGATGGTACCAATCACTGCACCACTCAGAGACGCTTCCTCACATGTCTGCACATCCATAAACGCTATTTCCCTGTTCAAAACTTCCAACTGTTAAAGGGGCATTAGTTCCTGAGTTACATTTCTTTACATCCCATACATTTCCCCATGGGAATCTTCGCCCATCAG
>CAYJME010000294.1:0-3353 GCA_964370795.1 uncultured candidatus Brocadiaceae bacterium | reverse complement strand
GTTTTTATGTGTCTCCACCACGGCTCGTTCTTAGTATACCAGTGTATCGTTTCTTTCAGACCGTTTTCAAATTGTATGTGCGGTTTCCAGCCCAGAGACTTCAATTTTGTACAATCAAGGGCATACCGGCGGTCGTGTCCTTCCCTGTCTTTTACCTGTTCAATAAGCGAATAAGGTTTTTTGAGTTCGTCCAGGATGAAGTGCGCTGTATCAACATTATACCGCTCGTTCCCCCCGCCGATATTATACACCTCGCCTTCTTTCCCTTGCGCCATGAGAAAATCAATGGCCGCACAGTGGTCTTCAACGTGAATCCAGTCTCTTATCTGCTTTCCATCACCATACAGGGGAAGCTTTTTATTTTCCAACGCATTCGTAATAAAAAGAGGAATAAATTTTTCCGGATATTGATTCGGTCCATAATTGTTCGATGCACGGGTTATAATGACCGGCAGTTTATACGTCATCCAGTATGAATAGGCAAGGCGGTCTCCCCCTGCCTTGCTTGCAGAATACGGATTGCTGGAATTCAGGGCATCTGTCTCCTTGAACGACCCGTGATGTGCCGTACCATATACCTCATCAGTTGATATCTGAATAAATTTTTTAATCTTGTACCGTCTCGACGCCTCCAGCAGGACAAAAACACCCTTCATGTCGGTATCAATAAAGGCACCGGCGCTCAGGATGCTTCGGTCCACGTGCGTGTCAGCGGCGAAGTTTACCATGATGTCAATTCCTTCGGCTTGTAATATATGTTCCACCAATTCGTGATTGCAGATATCGCCTTTGTAAAATTTGAGTAGTTTTGATAACCCCGGATCGTCTATGATATCTTTCAGGTTTTCCAGATTACCCGCATAGGTCAATTTATCGAGCACTACAGCACGCTTGCCTTGTTTAACCACACGATGAACAAAATGACTGCCAATAAAACCAGCGCCGCCAGTTATGAGTATTGTCATAATTATTTCCTAAGCAAAAATATCCTTAATATTGATTTGGAAACCCTGAACTGTACTTGACGACAGTAACAAACAAGATTCCCTCACTGCATCTTTTACATGAAATTTATTGCCTCTAAACTTATTACCCTTCAAGGTCAAAATATCGACGGTCTCATTTTTAGGATCAATAATCCAGTATTCCCGCACTCCATTTTTTTCATACAATTTTTTCTTAATCCCCAGATCCCGATGGCCTGTGTTAGGAGAAAGTATTTCAATAATTAAATCCGGGGTGCCTCTAATATTATCCTTCATAATGATCTTCTTGTTTTCACTGGCTATGAAAATAATATCAGGCTGAACAATATCCGCTTCCGAAAACAACACGTCAAGCGGAGTGCTATAAATAAAACCGAGTTTGTTTTTTTTTACAAAACTTAAAAGATAATATAAAATATTAGAGATAATACGCTGATGTATCTCATGGGGAGAAGGCACCGTATAAAGGTCTCCACTGATAATTTCGTACCGTTTGTCTTTGGGAAGCTGGAGATAGTCCTGATAGTTATATTTAGTGGCCATTTACATATTTCAACCTATAGTTATGATCAAAACTTCTGGTTCAATCTGCAGAATTGAGCGAGCTTTGATTATTTGAATTTTCCATATTTTTCGTAATAGAGTTTCGAATCAAGATGTTCATCATGAGTGTTTGGGTACGAGCCGGAACCACAAAAAAACTTTGGTCTTCGCAACTATTCCTCTAAATCTAATATTATAACAATTTTTTTACAATATTCACAAATTTTATTCATAAATAAAAAAACCCCTGATTCCCATTATAAAATAAGGGGAATCAGGGGAATATATTAACGGAGTGTCTCATTCACGCTGCGATACTTTTTAGTCTTTTCCGTTTTTATTTTTTCTCTCTGCGCTCTTTACGCCTCTGTGAGAACTTTTCTATTTATTTATCAGCTTTAGCCACGTATTGGCTCTCATAAGAGTGGCATTTGCTTTTTCTTTTTCTTCTGCACTTCCGCTGCCGGATATTACCTTTTCTGCAGCCTCTTTGTCCGCGCGGGTTTTCTCGACATTGACGTCGCCTTCCGCCACGCACGCATCGGTCAGCACAACCACATTATTTGCCATGACTTCCAGAAATCCCCGGTCAAGCGCAAACCGTACTGTCTTGTTGTGTGCGTCAATCACCGTTATAATGCTCGTCTTGAGTTCCGTAATAAGCGGCGCGTGGTCTGCAAGGACGCCAAAACCGCCTTCTGTTCCTTCGGCAGAGACACTTTGCGCAGAGTCGCAGAATACAACCTTTTCAGGGGTGACAATTTCAAATTTAAATGTTTTTGCCATGGTTATCCACCCATCTGTTTTGCTTTTTCTACTACTTCTTCAATGCCGCCAACCATGTAGAATGCCTGTTCCGGCAGATTGTCATGTTTACCATCAACGACCTCTTTAAATCCCCTGATCGTTTCTTTCAGCGGCACATATTTTCCCTTTGTGCCGGTAAACTGCTCGGCAACAAAGAATGGTTGTGATAAGAACCTTTGTAATCTCCTTGCCCTGCCTACTAATACCTTATCATCTTCAGAAAGTTCTTCCATACCAAGAATTGCAATAAAGTCCTGCAGTTCCTTGTAACGCTGTAATATCCTCTGCACATCACGGGCAACCTCATAATGTTCCTGCCCAACAATCCTTGGATCAAGAATTCTCGACGTCGACCTCAATGGATCTACGGCCGGATAGATGCCCAACTCGGCAATCTGACGAGACAACGCAATCGTTGCATCGAGATGGGGGAAGGTCGTTACCGGAGCGGGATCGGTGAAGTCATCGGCAGGCACATAAACAGCCTGTAATGATGTAATAGAACCCTTCTTTGTCGTAGTAATCCTTTCCTGCAAGTCACCCATTTCTGTAGCCAACGTTGGCTGATAACCTACTGCTGACGGCATACGGCCGAGGAGAGCCGACACCTCAGAACCTGCCTGCACAAACCTGAAGATATTATCAATAAACAGCAGCACGTCCTGGCCTTCTGCATCCCTGAAATATTCGGCCATGGTAAGACCTGTCAGAGCAACGCGGAGTCTTGCGCCCGGAGGCTCATTCATCTGTCCAAAGACCAGCACGGTCTTATCAATAACCCCGGACTCCTTCATTTCGAGCCAGAGGTCATTACCTTCACGGGTTCTTTCTCCTACTCCGGCAAACGCGGAGTAACCGCCATGCTCTGTAGCGATACTCCTGATGAGTTCCATGATCAAAACGGTTTTCCCTACGCCCGCGCCGCCAAACAAACCGATCTTTCCCCCACGGGCAAATGGCGCAAGAAGGTCAATAACCTTCAAACCTGTCTCCAGCACAGTCGTAACGGTCTCTCTC
>CAYJME010000293.1:0-3359 GCA_964370795.1 uncultured candidatus Brocadiaceae bacterium | reverse complement strand
ACCTGCACGATCTCGGCGCCCGCCGCCAGCGCCCATCGGGCGGGCGCGAGCGCGGCCGGCACGAGGCCGTCCATCGCGAGTGCCGCCGCCGCGATCCCGGCGGTCGCCAGGCGGACCCGGCCGAGACGCGGCCAGGCGAGCGCGAGACCGAGAACGACCAGCGGCAGGCGCCACAGCAACGAGGCCGGAGGCAAGCCCGGCCACGGTCCGGCGGCAAGCCCCATCGCCAGTCCGGCCAGGGTCGGTGGGACCGCCGCTGCCGCCGCCCGAGCGCCGCGGACTGCCGCCGCGCTCAGTGGCCGCCGGTCGAACCTGCGAGCATCGGGACGCGTATCCCGTGACGAGCCGCGCAGTCGATAGCCTCCTGGTAGCCGGCGTCGGCGTGGCGGATGACGCCCGTGCCCGGGTCCGTGGTCAGCACGCGATCAAGACGGCGCGCGGCCTCCGGTGTGCCGTCCGCCACGACCACCATGCCGGCGTGGAGCGAGTAGCCGATGCCGACGCCACCGCCGTGGTGGATCGACACCCAGGTCGCGCCCGCCGCCGTGTTGAGCAGCGCGTTGAGCAACGGCCAGTCGGCGATAGCGTCGGACCCGTCCCGCATCGCCTCCGTCTCCCGGTTCGGCGACGCCACGGAGCCGGAGTCGAGGTGGTCGCGCCCGATCACGATCGGAGCCGACACCTCGCCGCTTGCGACCAGCTCGTTGAACGCTAGTCCCATCTGCGCGCGCTCGCCGTAGCCGAGCCAGCAGATACGCGCCGGGAGGCCCTGGAAGTGCACGCGCTCCTGCGCCATGCGAATCCACCGGCACAGCGGCTCGTTGTCGGGGAACGCCTCGAGAATGGCGCGATCGGTCCGATAGATGTCACGCGGGTCGCCCGAGAGCGCCGCCCAACGGAACGGCCCTTTCCCCTCGCAGAAGAGCGGCCGAATGTACAGGGGAACGAAGCCGACGACGTCGAATGCGTCGTGCACTCCGGCCTGCACGGCCTGGCCCCGCAGGTTGTTGCCGTAGTCGAACGTCACCGACCCCCGGCGCTGCAGCTCGAGCATCGCCCGCATGTGCTCCGCCATCGTCCGGTACGCTTCGGCCTTGTACCGATCGGGGTCGGTGCGGCGCAGCTCGAGTGCCACCGAGTAGCTCATGCGGTTCGGCACGTAGCCGTTGAGCTCATCGTGCGCCGAGGTCTGATCGGTCAGCACGTCGGGCAACACGCTCCGTGCCAGCAGGCGGTGCAGCAGGTCCGCCGCGTTCGCAACCACGCCGATCGATCTCCCCTCGCCCTTCGCCTTGAGCTCGAGGGCGCGGTCGATGGCGGCGTCGAGGTCGGTGTACTTCTCGTCGAGGTACCCGGTCGCCAGCCGCTTGTCGATCCGAGACTCGTCGACCTCCGCCGCGAGGAAGGCGGCATCGCTCATCGTCGCCGCGAGCGGCTGGGCGCCGCCCATGCCGCCCAACCCGGCGGTGACGACCAGGCGGCCCCGCAGCACGCCGTCGAAGTGCTTCCGGGCGGCCGCGGCAAAGCACTCGTAGGTTCCCTGGAGGATCCCCTGGGTTCCGATGTAGATCCAGGAACCCGCGGTCATCTGACCGAACATCGTCAGCCCGAGGCCTTCGAGGCGGCGAAACTCGTCCGAGGTCGCCCAGTGCGGCACCATGTTCGCATTGGCGATCAGCACCCGGGGCGCGTCGGCGTGCGTTCGGAACACCCCGACAGGCTTTCCCGACTGCACCAGCAGCGTCTCGTCCGCGCGCAGCGCCTTCAGGCAGCGGACGATCGCGTCGTAGCAGGCCCAGTTCCGGGCCGCCTTGCCGCTACCACCGTAGACCACCAGGTCCTGGGGGCGCTCGGCGACCTCCGGATCGAGGTTGTTCATCAGCATTCGCAGCGCGGCTTCCTGCGGCCACCCGAGGCACGAGAGCGTAGCTCCATGCGGCGCGGTGATCACGCGCTTTTCATCCATGCTGTCGCCTCCGGCGCGTCGCCGAGCGACACGCAGTGGAGCCTATGCTAGCGCGCCCCGGGAGCCCGCGGAAAGCGCCCGATGTGCGGGAGCGCTCGAGCCCGGGGGCGGAGCCGTGGTGAGAAATCGCGCCGGACAGGCCGCTCGTGCCTGTCATCGGCCGCCGTCCGGGCGCGGGCGCAGCGCGGCTAGCGGGGGCCACCCGCGCTCGCCGCAAGGGCCTCGAGAAGCGCTCGCACCTGACTGGCGTCGGGGCCGGCGCGGTCGAGCACCTCGCCCTGGCGACCGACCACCAGCACGGAGGGAGCACGAGTCACCTTGAAGCGCCGGAGCAGCTCGCCGCGGCGGTCGAGGACGCGCGGCAGCCCGGCTCCTGTCGCGCCGACGCCGTGGACCCAGGACTCGCCGTCGTCCTGGAACACGATCACTGCGCCCGGCCAACCGCGCGCGGCGGCGGCACGGTCGACCTCACCCACGACCGCCACGAACTCGCTCGCCCCAGGCAGCCAGGAGTTCCAGAACACGAATACCGCCGGGCCTTTTGCCAGCGTCTCCTCGACCGAGAAGGGGGTACCGGCGGAGGTCTCAAGGTCCTGCACCAGCCCCGGCGAGGCCCACGCGAAGGCGGCAACGATGAGGGTGAGCATACGCTGATGGTAGCAAACGGGCCGTTGACGCACCGGCGTCTTGCCGGCCAGGGCTCCCGCGACGGACCGAGCGCTACTGGAGACGAGCGGGGGCGGGCGCCGCGGGGCGCTCGCCGAACAGCCGGTCGAGCTCGAGGTTCTCCGAGCGCACCCGCGTCGGCCGCTTATGGAGGTAGTTGTAGCGAACGCCGAACGACAGCAGCGCCTTTTCGAGCAGCCGGCGCCCGCGGTAGAGCCGGGACATCACCGTGCCGACCGGGATCGCGAGGATGTCGGCGATCTCCTTGTACGCGTAACCCTCGATGTCCGCCAGCAGGACGACCACCTTGTAGTTGTGCGGCAGGCCGATGAGGGCGCGCCGAACCTCCGAGTCGAGCGACGTGTCGAGGAGCTCGTCCTCGGGGGACCGGGTCACCGGCCCCGCCAAGGTCGAGAGCACCGACTCGAACGTCTCCTCGAGGTCGGCGAAATCCACCTGGGGGGGAACCTGCTTGCGCCGGCGGTAATCGTTGATGAAGGTGTTCTTCAGGATTTTGAAGAGCCAGGCCTTGAGATTCGTGCCGGGACGGAACGATGCGTAGTGCCGGTACGCCTTGAGGTAGGTCTCCTGGACCAGGTCCTCGGCGTCCTCGGAAGAGCGCGTGAGGCGGACCGCCGTCTTGAACAGCTGCTCTCGGAAAGGAAGCTCGCCAAGCTCGAAGTTCCAGCACCCCGGCTCGCTCATGTCAGCCTCCACTTCACCCCCC
>CAYJME010000292.1:0-3361 GCA_964370795.1 uncultured candidatus Brocadiaceae bacterium | reverse complement strand
CCATCATTGGCAATGAAAGGCATGTGGAGTTTTTGGGTCTTTTGGACAACCTCTTCGCTGGATGGTTTAACTGCGCCATGCTGTTCAGCCAGAAGATTTTCAGACAATGCAACAAGCACAACCGCTACAAATATTACAAAAACCTTACTGCCTTTCATTGTATTTGCCTCCCTTTAAAGACCTGTTTATTCATAACATTGTAACTGTTTTGCCACAGAGAACACCGAGGTCACCGGGGAAAAAAATCTCTCTTGAACTGTGCCAACCAATGTTCTGTTTTAATCAATATGACGTATTCGATATCTATGGATTTCAATTACACAAAAGCTTGTTTTCAAATCTTTTTCCGTATGATTTCCCAAAAGCTTTTGCAATTCATTGTGAACTTCAGTTATAATTGCAGGTGAAATTTTTAAGTAAATGACACCCGGACACAATTCTTTATTTATGAAAACCAGCATTCCAAAATCTTTATCACGAGTAACGAGTAATCTTTCTAAAATTTTTGCCTTTTCTAATAATTCTTTATCTGAAGCCTTATGAAGCCCAAGTTCTCCGGCAGTTACAACATCATGTCCGCACTGTCTTAGCAAGTCAACAGTTACTTTGTATACATCGTGGTCGGCTAACAATCTCATCTATTTGATTCCACATAGATATCTTCTTTACGAATAATTTCTATTGCATATTGGATGCAAGCCTTGATATCGTCAATTTCTAAACCGGGATAATAGTATTGGATAATTTCATCAAAAGAGACACCTTCCTGAATCAATTCAAGTACATTATCAACGGTTATTCTCGTGCCAACTATACACGGTTTGCCGAAATGTACCTCAGAATTAGCCGTTATACGATTTCTATAATCTTTCATTTACGCCTCCGCATATTTCTTAATATCAAAATATAAAATTAACCGCAGATTAATACAGACGTTACTTTAGCCATTCGCACTCATTCGTGGCTAATTACAAAATTTGAGTAATTATATCAGGTTTTTATAATATGTCTGTGACGTACGTCACAAATTTAAAAATATTTTTTAAATTTTCTTTACCCCCTGCTACACACTGTCTGCCCTTCGGGCATAAAAGTTAACATTTCGGTATTTCGTAAGGCAAAACAATTACCATTTTCAAAATACTAAACTGATACATTATTTCATCAGAAAGGCATATTTCAGGTCGCTCCTCTGGAGCTTTCTTTGTATTTGCATTTTATTTCATCAACTACAAACAGATCGCCCCTTATGGGGCTGCCTTGTTATTTTCTTTTATAAGTTTTTCTGCGTCAATAGTTCCCTTCCACCCTCCCGCTGATTTTTCAAATGCATCATCTTCATCTGCGTAATCTGTGCAATCTGTGGTTCCGAGTTATTTTTTGCTGCCATTTTTCGCCAAACCTTCTAATTCATGCGATATCCTTGATTCAAGGTTATCAAACTCTTTCAAATTATCTTCGGGAATAAACCGCATTTGAGTAATCTCCGATAACGATAAGATGGAAATAATTGCGGAAAATCCTGCATCGGTTTGTAACAACTCCGTTGCCTTGTCATAAAACTTAAGGATAAGCGCCAACATACGAAACTGTTTTTTTAATGAGGTGTACGTATCCCGGAGATCAAAGGCGTTCTGGTAAAGAAAATCTTCCCGGATCATCCGTGCAACTTCCATGAGCAGCCTGTCCCTGGAGGAAAGGGAATCTATCCCTACCAGCCGCACCAATTCCTCTAATTCCGCCTCTTTCTGTAATATACCCATAGCCTTCATCCGACATGCCTTCCAGTCCTGGTCTATATGCATATTGCCATATTCGTCAACAACGTCCTGATAAAGCGAATAGCTGGTTAACCAGTTAATAGCGGGGAATTGACGTTGTGACGCCAGTTTGTCATCAAGCCCCCAGAATACCTTTACCACACGGAGGGTGGCCTGTGTCATAGGCTCCGACAAATCGCCGCCCGGCGGAGAAACAGCGCCGATAACGCTCAAACTCCCCTGCCTTCCTTCAGAACCGAGACACACCACATTCCCCGATCGTTCGTAAAAACTTGCCAAACGGGAACTCAGGTATGTTGGAAAACCCTCCTCACCCGGCATCTCCTCCAACCTGCCGGAAATCTCCCTCATCGCCTCGCCCCACCGGGAAGTAGAATCTGCCATAAGCGCCACACTGTATCCCATATCCCGGTAATACTCGGCAATGGTAATCCCCGTAAAGACAGACGCCTCCCGCGCCGCTACCGGCATGTTGGATGTGTTCGCAATCAATACGGTACGTTCCATAAGGGATTCGCCCGTCCTTGGATCTTTTAAAACAGGAAAATCAACGAGTACCTCCGCCATCTCGTTTCCCCGTTCACCGCACCCGACATAGACAATAATATCTGCATCTGCCCAGCGTGCCAGTTGATGCTGAATGATGGTCTTTCCACTTCCAAACGGACCCGGTATACAGGCAGCGCCTCCTCTGGTAACAGGAAAGAACATATCAATAATCCGTTGCCCGGTAGTCATCGGAACTTTTGTACCCTGCTTATTCTGTACCTTGCGCACTGTTCTTACCGGCCACTTCTGGAGCATGGTCAATTCTTTTGTACCCGTAGCAGTTTCAACCCTTGCAACGATCTCATCCACGGGAGCGTCTCTTTCTTCGATCATGGATAATTTGCCTTTTATGTCAACCGGCACCATGATCTTATGCTGCACAAGTTTTGACTCCTGCACATATCCAAGCACATCACCAGGAATAACCTCGTCACCCATGCGTTTGAGCGGATAAAAATGCCACTTCTTTGCTCTATCCAATGGCGGATGTTCAACACCACGGACAATAAAATTACCATACAAACGATTTAACTCATCCAGCGGCCGCTGAATACCATCATAAATACCGCCAATAAGACCAGGACCTAATTCCACACAAAAACCATTAAGGGTAGGATATACGGTTTCACCAGGTCCCAAACCTTCCGTCTCTTCATAGACCTGGATAAAGTAATCCTCACTTCGTATCTCTACGACCTCACCAAAGAGTTTGTAACGCCCGACACGCACCATATCATATATCCGTGTTTCACGTAATCCCCTGGCTACAACAAGGGGTCCCGAAACCTTTATGATCGTTCCATTTGTAAACACTTCTTGCGAAACCTTTCGTTAAATATTTTTAGATAGACACTACCAAACGAAATAAATTATGCCTTCGGTGATTTTTTTCGCAATCACACGTAGGGCGAGGCTTTAGCCTTGCCACGTGCAACCCTAAAGGGTTGCCCTACAACATACTTTGAAATTCCTATACATTAAATTAGGTTGGGTTTTAAAAGACAAAAACCCAACGACTTTTTATTTGAATT
>CAYJME010000291.1:0-3394 GCA_964370795.1 uncultured candidatus Brocadiaceae bacterium | reverse complement strand
TTGGCAATGAAAGAAGAAAAAAAGAAGCTAACTACAGCTTTTGGAATTCCTGTGGCTAACGATCAGAACAGCCTCACAGCTGGTGAAGGGGGGCCTGTACTTATGCAGGATGTTCACTTGCTGGAGAAATTGGCCCACTTCGACCGTGAGCGCATTCCTGAACGAGTGGTGCATGCAAAAGGAGCGGGGGCGTACGGATATTTTGAGGTTACCGCTGATGTGACCAAGTATACTAAAGCTAAGTTTCTTTCAAAAGTGGGCAAGCGTACTGAAGTCTTCGCTCGCCTTTCTACCGTTGGCGGTGAGCGGGGTTCGCCCGACGCTGCCCGAGATCCACGTGGCTTTGCAGTTAAATTTTACACGGAGGAAGGCAATTATGACTTTGTAGGGAACAACACACCGGTATTCTTTATTCGCGATCCGCTTAAGTTCCCAGACCTCGTCCATGCTCTGAAACGGCACCCAGCAACCAATTTGCCTGATCAGGACACATTTTGGGACTTTTTATCACTGACACCAGAATCCATTCATCAAGTTACAATCCTTTTCTCCGACAGGGGGACACCAGCCACTTTTCGGCATATGAACGGCCATAGTAGCCATACCTTCAAGTGGTACAGTGACAAGGGCGAATATTTCTGGGTAAAGTACCATTTCAAAACGGATCAAGGTATCAAGAACCTGGCTCGAGAGGAAGCAAAGAGAGTCTGCGGTGAAGATCCTGATCACGCCACTCGTGACCTGTACAATGCTATCGAACGGGGCGAATATCCTTCCTGGACTCTGGAGATGCAGATTCTGACACCAGAGAAGGCCAAGGATTTCCCTTGGGATATCTTTGACATCACCAAAGTATGGCCACATGAAGAGGTACCACTCATCAAAATTGGAAAGCTGGTTCTGAACCGCAACCCCGTCAACTTTTTTGCAGAAGTGGAGCAGTCGGCTTTTTGTCCGGGAAACGTAGTACCTGGCATCGCCATTTCACCGGACAAGATGCTGCAAGCCAGGGTTTTTTCTTACCATGATACGCACCTTCATAGACTGGGTCCTAATTATCACCTGATTCCAGTCAACGCGCCCAAAAATGCTCATGAAAACAGTTACCAGCGTGATGGTTTCATGCGTGTTGACGCTAACGGGGGTAGTAGACCAAACTACTGGCCCAACAGCTTTGGCGGACCAAGGCCTGACCCAACGACAGGTGAGCCTCCTTTCGAACTTTCCGGCCAAGCCGGTCGTTACCAATTCGCCCATCCCAATGACGACTTTGTGCAGTCTGGTTCCCTCTACCGCAAAGTCATGTCAGCCGAAGATCGAGGGCACCTCATCGGCAACATTGTGGATCACCTGGGTAAAGCACAGAAACGCATACAATTGCGACAAACCGCCTTGTTCTATAAGGCAGATCAGGAGTACGGCCGTCGTGTGGCTGAAGGAATAGGCCTCGATGTAAATGAAGTCAAACGATTGGCGGATATGTCTCATGAGGAACGGGCAAAGGCCACCGAAGAAAAGGTATAGGGGTCACCTATAGGGAAAAAAAGTCAAGAAAAAAACATAACATCTCACGAGGATGATTTCTCATTGAATAAAAAGACTTTCAAATCATACTAAATTGCCTTGTCGTGTATTTAAAAAGAACATTCTCGTTCGGCCTTAATTATTATAAAAACTGGAGATATCATTATGAAAAAATGATTTATTATAACGTTATTTATTTTAAGCACTACTTCAATACTTATTACATCTGGTTATGCTGGATGGAAACCATCGGTAGAAGATGGACCGGTAAAAAGAAAAATATTACTGAATACACAGACTGAAGAAATTATCAAGAATTTTAAAATTCACTATCCACATTTGATGGTCTATTTTGAAAAAGCTTACGGTTATGAAGAAGGAAGAAAGAAGAAGAAGAAGAAGAAGAAGAAGAAGAAAGAAGGGTCACATCTGGACAGGTTGTCCGAGAATGCAAAATTGCGAAAATTCGGATATCGATTTATAAGGACTTACGACATGCGAATTCACGAAAAAGTCAATTCTCGGACAACCTGTGGACATTTGACAATGATACATCAGTAATCGGCGGTTCGTTTGATGGCTTCTAAGACCATTCAATGAGGCTCATAAAAGTTTATTGTGGAAAAAGATTAATTTGGTTGATAAAACGAAAACGGCAATAATATCGAAATCGTCCTAACCAGCGGATGGAGTCGGATGCGGCAAAGGCCGCCACAACCGCTCATCCTTGGCGTTAGGCTCCGTGATTACTTTTATGGTAATTAGCCGAAAGAATTATTATATGCGATTGATAGATAAGAATGGAGGGAAGAAAAATGAGAGCGATTAAAGGAATATTTGATGGAGAAAATTTTATTGCTTTGGAAAATTTCCCAAAGAAGAAAAAGTATAAAGTAGTTATTACTTTCATAGAGGAAATTGATAATGATGAAGAAATCAGAAGTTTTTCGGCACAAACAAAGGCTTTATCATTTTGGGAAAACGAAGGAGAAGATCTTTATCAAGAATATTTGGTGAAAAGATGAAAACAGGAGATATTGTGTTAATTCCTTTTCCATTTGCCGAATTAACTTCTGTTAAGGTAAGACCGGCAGTTATAATTTGCGAAACTAAAGATAAATATAAGGATATAGTTGTTTCTGCAATAAGTTCAATTGTTCCAAAAGATTTATCCGAAAACGAGATTCTGATAAGACCGGGAAAGGAAAATAAACTAAAAACAAATTCAATGATAAAAGTTGACAGAATTGTTACAGTAAAAAGAGATGACATAATTGCTGAACTTGGAAAATTGGAACCAAAACAAGTAGAGTTATTTAAAACAAAATTCAAAAATTTGGTAAGCAGAAAGTAAAACTATTTATAAAGGGTTATTATGTTGGAAATTCATAAGAAAATAGTAATTGATGAATATAAAAAACCAATTGCAGTTCAGATACCGATTGAAGAATTCGAGCGAATAGAAGAGGTTATAGAAAATTACGGATTGGCAAAATTAATGGACGAGGTTAAAGAAGATGAACGGCTTTCATCTGAAGACGCAAAAAGGTACTATCAATCGCTGAAACAGCATGTGGAAAATTGAATATACAAAACGTTTTCTTAAAGAACTCGTCAAGTTACCAAAGGAAATACAAGCTAAGGCTGAGGAGATAGTTTTTAATGAATTACCTTCTTACAATCCTTTTGAACTCGGATATGTTGAACGGATGACTGGTTATCCAGACAAATATAAAATCCGTTTTGGAGATTACAGGATAGGTGTCATAATAGATAATGAATCGAAGTAGATAGAATGCGAACAAGCCCTTCATTTATGACTCTGTTGAATAACAGCAATTCGCAGAGCAGGTAGATTTTGCAATTTTGT
>CAYJME010000290.1:0-3401 GCA_964370795.1 uncultured candidatus Brocadiaceae bacterium | reverse complement strand
ACATCTCTTCCGCTGCTGAAGAAACAACAATATAAATGCGTGGACGGCCTAACTCTTCTTTGTGTATGACCTTAATTCCCGTCACCTTTCCCCATTCATTCCAGATGGGCTCGACGCCCAACAAATACAGTATCTGGGACTCCAGAACTCCTTCATGTCGGATCGTCTCCGTGCCCCAGATCACAAAGGATAATTTTTCCGGATACTTTCCGCTATTTTTTGCCCGGTAGGTATCGAGCAGTTCCTGCGTTAACTTAACGCCTGCTTGCCATGCCTCTTTTTTAGGAATCTTATCTGGATTGAAGGCATAAAAGTTTTTTCCTGTTGGTAAGGAACCGGGATTCCTCACGGGGTCATTTCCCGTCCCGGTTGTTATAAACTGCCCATTGAGCGTCTTTAACATACTGGCCAATTCCCGCCTTGCACCTTCCCTGATATTTTTGTCCAACTCTTCAGCCGAAATATCCTTAACGGCTTCTCGTATCGCCTGAATGGTCGATGAGCGAAGCGGTTCTTCGGGTGAGGTACCAAATGTATGGAGACCATACGGCATGTTAAGCTGTTTCATTTCTTTGAGGAATTCTTCAATTTCATGAATAACCTCGTGGTCGAATTTATGTGGGTCGCCTTCTTTTGCATCGGTGTTTATGAATCCGCTGATATCAATGTCCTTATCGAGTCCCAGTGCTTTTACCTTTTTTACGATATTTTCCTGATACTGCTGTGCGTGTTCAGCGCCCTGTTCAATGGCCTGGTCATGGCTGCTGATCATCTCCTCAAGTTCAGCGTATTCATGATAGAGTCCACCCTTTTTTAAAGGTGGAATCATGTGGTCTATGATTACTGCAGCGCCACGACGTTTTGCTACAAGCCCTTCGCCCACATCATCCACGATATATGGATAAATTACCGGCAAATCCTGGATTAATGCCTCAGGAGGGTCATCACCCGAAAGACCATTACCTTTTCCCGGCAGCCATTCATGGGTACCGTGCGTTCCGAAATGGATAACAGCGTCAGCGCTAAAGCCATATTTAAGCCATAAATAAACCCCTGCGTATTGATGGTGCGGGAATAAGTCTTTACTGTGGAGCATTGCTTCTTCATTTTCCATCCAACCCCTCACTGGCTGTGGGAGGATAACCACATTTCCCTGTTTGACGGCCGGAATAACCATGTATTTTTTATGTTGTTCCGGGTTAGTCCACATCATTACATTTGATTCTTCAACCAGCCCCCAGTCATTTTTGACCTCTTGCACAAAATTCACCGGTAAATATTTTATCCATCTTTGATAATCTTCTAACGGTAGCAATACACATTTCCCCTTCCTGACCATCTCGTCAAGCTCACCTGGCGCCCAATTACCAACATTTCTCCCATATCTTAGGGAATTTTCGAGTAATATGTCTTTGTCAGGTGTTTCATTGCCTATATCGTATCCTGCCTCCTTCATTGTTCTCAGGACATTATCAATACTGGCGAAGACGTTCAAATAACTGGCCCCGATATTCTGTTTCCCCGGTGGATAATTCCAGTAGAATATCGCAACCTTTTTATCTTTGTTGTTTTTTCTTTGCAAATTGACCCATGCGTATATTCGATCAACAACACGATTGATGCGATCGGGTATCGGCTTTCGTTCTTCAACAAAAAACCCTGTTTCCTTGTCTTTCTCACGGATACGATACGATACGACGGTAGGCTGTATAAGACCAGCAATTTCGGGGATGGCTAACTGCCAGCTTACTTCCAGGGAACTCAGACCCTCTGGATCTTTTTCCCATGACTTTCCATCTTTCCCATAAACAGTGATCAAATTAATTACCGGAACCCCGCATTTTTCTAAGGAATCAACGGCGTTGAAATCTGAAAAACGAAACAAAAAAGAAAGCGCTCCCGACACCCTCGAACTTCCCTGAGGGTTGATCAATAATTTTTCTACAGCGGCGACTTCCGGATACCCAAATGCCACAAAGGCGTTAAATCCCTTTTCTTCGAGTGCATGAATTAAACGGTCTTCCACTTCATTTTGGCTCTGTTCACAGAACGATGGGTAGGTCATGACCGCAATCCATTCAGCATTTTCTTTAAAATACCCCTGTCCCTTATACCAATGCTCATATTCCTCAAAGGTTTCAAAAAACATTGCCTGGGAATCATGACGATGGTAATAACCATTTTTTAACAGTTTCTGCGGATGTTTTGTCTGTATACTTGAGATATGGAGATATTTTGACAGGGAAAACAGGATCATGTTCTGAAAGTTCTCAATCCCGCCGTAATCGAAGTAAGAACGGAACTCTTCATCGTACGTAAGACCCAATTCTCTATATTCCTTATCTAACCCGGCCGAGCTGTTTATGGGCAATATGTGTGCACCACGTGAAATGGCCTTCCTTATTATCTCACGATCAAAACCCGTTTGCGTTGGCGTCGAAATCCGTATTCCCATAATATCAATTACCATGATGTCTGAATCCTCTATCTGATGCAGATCAAGGCCGGCATCTAAATCCGTAATGCTCATAAGCTCAAAATCTATACGGTTTTTAAGAAATGGATATTCTCCCCAAATATTTTTTATCGCCTTGACGATTGTAGGCGTCAGGTAGTTCCCGACGATAAATGTGTATTTTACGGGTTTGGGTTCTTCTGCAAGAGAAAAAGGCAGATAAACGGCAAACAAAGAAAGCATGATTAAAACGATATGTTTTTTCATTATGCACGCCTCATTTACGAGATCCCCTATCTACGTCAGGAGAACAAACATCCTTCGTGTATTCCCACTTAACATGGTCACCCTCATTGAGAATGCACTTATTGGCAAATGATGGTGCGCGTTTACTATTGATATTGTAATACCAGGCTATATCGCCCCTCTCGGCCCTAATACCATCAATAGATGTGACCAGAATAAATTCACCTGTTTGTTGTGTTTCAAGCTGTGCAACAGATATGAGTACTTCCAGTGCAGTAATGCCCTGTTTCCACGGGATCTCTGCTGTGCGATTTTGTTGCAGTCCTCCGTAGTCTATTTCTACGGTTACATGCCGGTTAGCGCAATAAGCGCTTTGTAAGAGTACAAAAATAGTAAATATCCCTAACAAGCTTCTTACATACTTCATCGTTCAATCCTCCTTATCAAAAATTATTTAAATAATATTTTCCAAACAAAAACAAGAAGTTCTTCTTTCCCGCCGCCGTGTCCCTGTAATTTAATTGCATAGGAATTTTCATTTTATTCATGCCTGTCTACGTGCCCCGCACAGGCAGACGGGTTTCTGGGTGGCACGATTAAAACAGCGCCTACAAGATCCCACGATAAAAATTGTACGCATGGATTTCAATTCTTTTACATACTATACGCCCCAAAGGGGCAAAATAAGATAGCTCAGGGC
>CAYJME010000289.1:0-3413 GCA_964370795.1 uncultured candidatus Brocadiaceae bacterium | reverse complement strand
CCATTGCCCTCGAAAACACCAAGCTGTTTCATCGCATAAAGGCGTCCGAGGAGCGATACAAAACGCTCTTTAACCATGCCGCAGATTCAATGATGATGATCGACCTCAACGGAAAGATACTCACCATAAACCAGCGTGAAGAGGATATCATTGGCTACAAAATGGAAGAACTTATCGGCAAGTATATTTACGACTTTCTCCCGAACACATCAAAAAAGTTCGTGAGAGACGTCCTGGCCACAGCGGTCAGCCGTAAGGTTCCTACCGTTGAAATTGAGGTCATTGGTAAAAACCGGCAAATCCTGGTCATGGAATTAGACACAACCGTGGTAAAAGAAGGCAACAATATCCTTTATCTCCTCGTACACTTCAGAGACATAACCCGGAGAAAAAACCTTGAGTTGGAGTTAAAGGAAGAAAAGAAAAAATTAGACAATATTGTGAGCGAAATTGGCGCCGACCTCCTGGTTATTGATAAGAGCAACAAGATATGCTGGGCAAACAAACGGCTCATTGAACATCATCCCCTGGGCAAGGATATATTAAATCATACATGCTACGAGACCTATTGCCACCTCCAGGATATTCCGGCGGATTGCCCATCGCAGAAGGTATTCAGCACTGGAAAAATAAGCCAGATAGAGCGTACCGTTCAAAATCACCATAAAAAGAAATTTTGCAACGTAATCAGTTCGCCTATCTTTGATAAAAACGGCAGTGTTGTGCAGGTACTGGAATTGATTCAGGACATCACGGAAAAAAAGCACGAGGAAGAACGGCAGAAAAAACTCCAGCAGCAACTTATGCACTCCGACAGGTTGATCTCTATTGGCAGACTTGCCGCCGGGGTAGCACATGAAATCAATACCCCTCTAGCAATTCTTTCCGGTATGTTGCAGGGTTTTCTCGAAAAGGATAATACCTTTAATCAGGAAACCCGCAAAGAATTTAAGACCATGCAAAAGGTAACAAAACGCATTGGAAAAATAGTCGATTCACTGCTTGATCTATCCCACTTTGAGGGAAATGAACAACCAAGGCCGATCAATGTAAACGAACTTATTAAGGATACCGTTGCGCTCTTTATCGAACAATTTATGGCAAAAGATAAAAATATTATTTTAAAATTATCCTCTGGATTACCAAAGATCTACGGATTTGCAGAACAGTTACAACAGGTATTTATGAATCTCCTGATCAATGCAGACGATGCTACCGGGAAAGGCGAAGCTGTCTCAATAACCACGTCGCAAAAAGACAAAAATACCATCCACGTCAATTTCAAAGATACGGGAACGGGCATCCCGGATGAATATTTATCGAAGATATTTGACCCATTCTTTACCACCAAAGAAGTTGGAAAGGGTACAGGACTTGGCCTTGCTATTACTTACGGAATTATAGAAAGGCATCGTGGTACCATTCATGTAAAAAGCAAATTAGGCAAAGGTGCTACCTTTGACATTAACTTGCCGGTAGACTTTAGAAAGGCAGCAACACATGGATAGAGGAATAAAAATATTAGTTGTTGATGATGATAAGGACTATAATCTATACTTAACTAAATTTTTATCTGACGAAGGTTATGTTACCAAGGGCATTACAAAGCCATTGGATACCTTACCTACGCTGGAACAGGAAAAGTTCCACATCGTCATTCTGGATTTAAAAATGCCACAAATCAGCGGTATGGATCTACTGAAAGAAATTAAAGCAAAGCATCCTCATACCTGTGTTATTATCCTGACAGGATATCCCTCTTTTAAAACGGCAGTCGAGACCATGAAACTTGATGCCTTCGATTATCTGAAAAAGCCGTTCGATTTAAATGATTTGAGAAAGGCGCTTGGCAATGCGCAAAAAACATACTGCCTCGTCGGAAGTTCCAAAGACAGGATCAAGACCTCTGTTGGAAAAAAACTCAAAGGACTGAGAAAGAGTAAAAAAATTACCCAAAAGCAACTGGCGCACCGTACCGGTCTTTCACCCAGTTTGTTATCTCAGATCGAAAATGGACAGATCGCCGCGTCTCTGACAACCCTTGATAAATTGTCGTCGTCACTCAACGTGAAAATATCGTACTTCCTGGATGAGGAAGTAATTGAACCTGGCGAAAAGGACGCCGCAGAGAGGAATCATGCATAGGATACGTTTTCCGGGGGAGTCTTTCCTTGGCGGATAAATTACTCAACATCATTAAAAATCTCGGTTCCCCCAGAATTATGGTCGTCGGCGATTTAATGCTCGACAAATATGTGTGGGGAGAGGTAAGGCGTATATCACAGGAGGCGCCCATCCCGGTTATTAACGTTACTTCCGAAGATATCCGTCCAGGCGGCGCCGGGAGCGTTATCAATAACTTACAGACACTGGGGGCGCAAGTTTTTGCCTGTGGAATTATCGGCGAAGATGCACAGGGACAAGCCCTTTTGAATATCTTTAAAAACATGTCCGTTGACACGACGGGCATATTTACTGACAAAAGCCGCCCCACCACACAGAAGATACGCATGATGGGTCATCTGCAAACCGCCGGAAGGGGCGTACAGCAACTATTGCGGGTTGACTATGAAAAGACCCACGTTATCTCCCTGGAAAGAGAAACACTCATCACCCTTTATTTGAATAAAACGATACCCCATTGTGATATAATTTTGGTTTCTGACATGAACAAAGGATTGCTCTCTTCCTCCCTGTTAAAAACCATTGTAACCCTTAGTAAAAAGCATAAAAAAATAGCCATAGCAGACCCCAAACTTGTCAACGATTATAGCTGCTACGAAGGTTTTACCGCCATAACCCCGAATCGAAACGAAACAGAACTTGCCACAGGTATAACTATTAACGACAGCGACAGCCTGAACCTGGCTGGCAACAAACTAGTTTCAAAGCTTTCGCTCGAATACAGCATTATCACCGTTGACAAAGACGGCATGTTCCTCTATCACAGGAACGGAACAGGAAAACATATACCCACAGTCCCCCGGACGGTGTTTGATGTTACCGGCGCTGGTGATATGGTGCTCAGTATATTTGGCATCGTGGTTGGCGCCGGCAATAGTTTTGAAGACGCAGCCATCATCGCAAACATTGCAGCAGGAATTGAAGTTGGAAAGATCGGCGCAACGCCGGTCAGCAAGGGTGAAATATTGGGTGAACTCATGAGCGGAAGAAGTCAACTCTCCGGTAAAATCAAAGACGTCGAATCGCTCGTGGGTGTTTTACATGAACACCGTAAGAATCATGACCGTGTTGTATTTACCAATGGATGTTTTGACATATTACACCTTGGACACGTTGAATACCTTAAATTTGCGCGAAAACAAGGAGATTTGCTCGTGGTAGGGCTCAATACCGACCGTTCTGTCAGGGAACTGAAAGGCCCCACCCGTCCCGTTGTGCCAGAAACAGAC
>CAYJME010000288.1:0-3422 GCA_964370795.1 uncultured candidatus Brocadiaceae bacterium | reverse complement strand
GTACCAGATTTTGCGCAAATTACTTCAAGGGCAACACCGCAAGTTTCACAATCGCCGGCCTTCTCTAACTGGTTTCCATAGCTTCCCTTTATCAAGCTAAAACCTTTTCCCGGCTCTGTACTCTCCTTGCTACACTTTGGACACTTAAAAGTAATCCGTGACAATGATACCTTACTTGTAATATCATCACCGCATTCCGCACATGCGCCAGGCGCTGGCAAACACACACCATACTTCTTGCAATTAGTATTTATACAGCTATAAGAAATCTTTTGACATGCCCAGCATGTTGGTAAATCGGTGTGAGTCTTATCACCAGCAGCTTTGTGCTTAGAAAAATCCCAAATGTACCCTATTTCGGAACACTCGGTAAATTCCCGTACTTCCTTGCAGGTATCGCACCAGTGGGCCTCTAGAATTTTCTTCTTGTCACAAGGCTTATCCCAAGCAGCAAATACGGACTGTGTCGTTATCACAATCATACTAATTATCCCAACTACAGCTAAAATTCCCTTCTTCATGACTTATTCACCCCCTCTCGTCTGTTCTAAACACCCTCAATAAAATAAAGCACATTACAAAAAATTGAGCATAAATCATACCAACAACTCACAGACACATTCATTTTATACAACTCCTTATAAAATAAACATTTACAGCCTTAATACTTTTATGCACATACAACAAAGCTATTAATCTTTGTGACTATTTTCAGCCATCTCCCGAAATAAAAGTTTACTAAAATTGTACAAAACACGCTAACACAAACAATGCAAACATCTTTTTACGGTTTTTTACATACTGGCTTATTTTAGCCATCTTAATTTGATAAGCCATATTTTAGAAGTCTGTATCTAAAGGTACCTCTTGTCAATCCGAGCAATTTGGCTGCTTTAGTCTTATTATTTTTACTTTTTTCTAAGGCCTGAGTGACTAACTGCTTTTCAAGTGCATCCAAAGACAACCCATGCGGTGGAATATCAAACATAATTGAGTTATTTTGAGGTTGGTTTTGAGGTTTGTCCGTAGATAAGGCACATTTTACTATGGATGTTGGCAAATGCTCGGTTGTTATAATATTACTTTTACAGAGTATTACTGCACGTTCTATAACGTTTTGTAATTCTCTAATATTACCTTCCCACCTGTGCATTAAAAGCAGTTTTTCTACTTCTCTATTAAGAGAAATTGGCGACTTTCCCATCTTCATTGAAAACTGCTTTAAAAAATGTTTACTTAAGGGTACTATATCTTCTTTTCTATCTCTTAATGGTGGCAAGAATATTGGGAATACGCTAATCCTATAATACAAATCTTCCCTGAATTTACCACATCTAACTAATTCTTCAAGATTCTTATTTGTGGCGCAAATAATTCTGATATCTACTTTAATTGTTTCAGTGCCGCCCAAACGCTCTAATTCTCGAGCTTCAATAACCCTGAGTACTTTTGCTTGTATTGCAGCACTCATTTCTGATATTTCATCCAGAAAAAACGTGCCACCCGAAGCTAGCTCAAAACGTCCTTTTTTAGTCTTTTCTGCGCTAGTAAATGCACCCTTTTCATATCCAAACAATTCGCTTTCCAGTAAATTCTCAGGAATTGCAGCACAATTTAAAGCTATAAGAGGACCACATGCCCTATTACTGTTATAATGAATAGCTCGAGCAATCAACTCTTTTCCTGTACCACTTTCTCCCGTAATTAAAACGGTAGAATCTGTGTTAGATACTTCACCAACCAAACGCAAGGATTCGACCACTTGAGGTGAATTACCTATAATATTTTTAAAATCATAATGCGATTCAAGTTCCTGTCTTAAGAATTTATTTTCTATTGCCAAAGAACTCATTTTTAAAGCTCTTTTCACTGCTAACTTTAATATGTCATTTTCAAAAGGTGCAGTTAAATAATCAAACACACCTTCTTTCATTACATCGATAGCAGAACCCACAGACCCATAAGCAGTAAGCACAATTACTGGAACATCCGGAAGCTTGCCCTTGATAGCCCGCAGGAACTCGAGTCGTCCCATTTCCGGTACCTTTAGGTCTGTTATGATAAGATGAAATCTTTCTTTATCAAGATAGTTTAAAGTTGTCACGCAATTGCTCGACGTGACAACTTTAACATCTTTCATTTCATCAAATACCATAGCAAGCACTCTCCTCATACGCTCTTCATCGTCTGCAATTAAGACTCTGTATGTCATCATTAACCCTCAAAAACAAATATATTACTTTTATGACAAACTCAGCCTATACTGCTATATTATTGCTTACTATGTTCGATTTGTTACTAACTTTAAACTAGATGGCCCAGACCAAGAGGGCAGTTAACATAAAAGCCACAATAACAAGCCCTGTAATAAGGATAGGCACAGCAAACAGCCTGGTTATAAAACTTACGAACAGAGAGGGCGGCGGAACTTTTAACTCATCGAGTTTGTGCTGATTCTCTAGTCTTTTGTACTGAGCCAGCCGCTCATGTTTGAACTCTTCCTCGGTGATCTTTCCAGTGAAAATTGCTTCATCTACTGGCATTTTTTCCGGTAACAGATGCGTGTGAAAGAAATGAATTGTAAAAATAAAGCCAGCCGCAAGTATCGCTTCATATCTATGGATAATCAGCGCAATACTTGGAAGATCGATTATACTGGCAACGGAGGTTGGAATAACTTTCGTGAATTGTACCGGAAACCATAGAATGAGACCAGTTAACGCCATCACCAACGTCCCCCACATCAGTGATAAGTACTCAAACTTTTCCCAATATATCCATTTATCAAAATCGGGCCTCTTGCCTATACCAAGAAACCATTTTAAATCACCAATAATATCAAAAATATCTCGCGGTTGGATAAGAAGTGACTTTGGCCCCCAGAAAAACCCTTTTTGCTTTTTTACTGAAATACTGTAAAAAAGATTTATAAAGTGCAAAAATGCAGCAAAAAAAGTTAATATAGCACAAATACGATGGATGAAACCCGCAGTAGGATAGCCACCCATCAGTTCATAAAGCCATCTCGCCCAGCCATAACTCCTAAACGCCAGAGGAACGCCCGTTAAAACGAGACCAAAAAAACTAACAATTGTTAAAAAATGACAAAATCTATGAAAAAAACTGAAACGCAGAAAATTAGTGCTGCTCTTCATCACTATGCCCCTTTCTCCTGTATTCATCTCTGATTGCCGCCAACCAACAAAGCAAAGAATGGAGCCCGAACGAGGAAAATGTAAATCCTAAAATACCCATATACATAACAAAAACAATACATAAAATCGTTTGAGGGTTTTTGAGAACTTTTTTAAGATTTTCCGGGTCGCTTCGCCCATTTTTTATAGCATTCAGCAACGCATTATAATAGCTTAAATTTTTAATTTGCGGATGCTCAACATGCTTCACAAAACTTGCATTTGCGT
>CAYJME010000287.1:0-3482 GCA_964370795.1 uncultured candidatus Brocadiaceae bacterium | reverse complement strand
GTCGAGTAGCTGCTTGCGGAGCTCACCGATCAGGTCGTCGAACGCCTGACGCGCTTCGTCGTCCATGAAGTCGTACTGCTGGAGCTCCGAGACACGACCGGCGAGGTCGGGAGGGAGCTCGTCGAGCTGCCGCCGCCGCTCGCGGGCGAGATCGTCGAGCTGGTCCTCACGACGGCGGTCGCCGGACTGCCGGGCCTCGTCGAGCCTGCTCTCGATTCCGTCGCGCTCCTGCTCGACGATCTCGTCGAGCCGCCGCGCGATGTCCTCGTAGGGGCCTCCGAGGTCGTATCGGTCGAGAGTCGCGCGACGCCGCTCACGTAGGCGCTCGATCATCTCGCGCAGGCCCTCGACCTGCCGACCGTCGCGGTCGCGAAACCCCTGCTGGAGCATGCGGCGCATCGCTGCGTTGAGGTCGCCGTGATACAGCAGGTCGTCGGTCATCTCGTCGAGGAGTGAGCCCGCATCGAGATCGAACCCGACCTGCGTGCCGTCCCAGCGCGAGTACCGGAATCCCCTCACGGGCGCACCGTAGCCTCCGGCACCGCGGGCACGGACCGCGGCGGGTTACCGTCGTGCACATGACCTTCCCCGACGGCTTCTGGTGGGGGACGGCCGCGTCGTCGACCCAGTGCGAGGGTGCCGCGCCCGAGAGCGACTGGATCGCGTGGGAGCGCGCCGGCAAGGCGCCTCCGTCCGGTGACGGCAACGGCTTCGCCACGCGCTACGCCGAAGACTTCGCCCTCTACGCGTCGTACGGGCTGACGCATCACCGCCTCTCGATCGAGTGGGCCCGCATCGAGCCGCGCGAGGGCAGGCGCGACGACGCAGCGATCGAGCACTACCGCGAGGTGCTGACGGCGGCGCTCGACGCGGGCGTGAACCCGTGGATCTGCCTGCACCACTTCACGCTCCCCGGCTGGTTCGCCGACGAGCGGGCATTCCTAGATGACCGCACACGCTCCTACTTCTGGGCGCGTCACGTCGCGTTCTGCGCCGAGACGTTCGGTGACCTCGCCTTCGGATGGAAGCCGATAAACGAACCTTTCGCGTACGCTGCGGCCGGCTACCTGCTCGGAACGAACCCGCCGGGCCTCAATGACCTCGACAAGCTCTTCGCCGCGTACCGCGGGATCCTCCTCGCGCACCGAGATGCGTGGCGCGAGCTGCGCGGAGGTGGAGCACCGGTGGCGACGGTCCACAACCTCTCACCGCTCTTCCCCGCCGACGACTCCGTCCCTGCCGGGCGCAACGCCAGAGCGGTCGATGAGCTCATGTGGAACGTGTGGATGCGCGCCGACCGCGATGGCGTGCTCGAGCTGCCCGGCCGCGCGGCGGAGCCCGTCGCCGACATGCGGGAGAGCGCCGACCTGATCGGGTTCAGCTACTACAACGCGAGCGCCGTGAACCGCGACCTCACGTTCGCCCCGTACCCGCGCGGAGCCCGGGTCGGACCGCTCGGCTACGCGCCGTGGAGCGAGGGTCTCGGCCTGGTGCTGCGCCGGCTCGCCGACGAGCTACCCGGCCGGCCGCTCCTGATCTGCGAGCACGGTGTCGGGACCGACGACGACTCTTGGCGGAGCTCCGTGCTCGCGGAGTCTCTCTCCACGGTGGAGGATGCAGTCGGTGACGGCGTCGACGTGCGCGGCTTCTTCCACTGGACCGGCGTCGACAACTACGAGTGGCTCCACGGCTACGACGTACCCTTCGGCCTGTTCGATCGCGACCGCGAGCCGAGACCCAGCGCGGACCTGCTGGCCGCCTACGCGCGCCCGCCTCGCTGTCAGGAGCGGGAGCGGTAGGACGCGCGGGATCCCAGAGCGTCCTTGTTGAGGCGCTTGGTCAGGTGCAGCCCTTCGAGCACGAGCTCCACTCCCGAAGCGATCCCTGCCGGTGACTCGCCGACGCCGAGATCGGCGAGAACGGGAGCGAGTGCGGGCATCGATGCAAGCACCTCGGCGTAGCGTGCAGCTGCGAGGTCATCTCCAGTGTCGATGACGAGACCGCCTTCGAACTCCTTCACCACCTCGGCGAGCCTCTCGGGCCGCACTCGTGAGCGGAACACCTCCACGACAGCGGCCATCACGATGCGCTCGAGCACCTGGCCCTCGCGACCGTCGTCGAGAGTCTCGATCTCGACCTTGCCCGCAGTAGAGGCCGCTATCGCACCGAGGTCACTCACGCGCGGTACCACCTCGCGCTCCCCGCAGCAGAGCGCCCTCCGTGTTGCGTTCGCGACGAGGGTCTCGTAGTTCGTGATCGACATGCGGGCCGAGACGCCGGACCGCTGGTTGACGTGCGGCGACCTACGAGCAAGCTGGCTGATCTCCGCGACGATCTCGGCCATGAAATCGGGCACCGAGACAGTCAGCCCCTCGGCGGTCAGCGGGCGCGCCTCCTGCTCGACGATCGCGAGCTCGTGCTCGACGTCGAGTGGGTAGTGCGTGCGGATCTGCGCGCCGAAGCGGTCCTTCAGCGGCGTGATGATCCGTCCCCGATTCGTGTAATCCTCCGGGTTCGCCGACGCGAAGAGCACGACGTCGAGGGGGAGCTGGATCTTGTAGCCCCGGATCTGGACATCGCGCTCCTCGAGGACGTTGAGCAGGCCGACCTGGATCCGCTCCGCGAGGTCGGGGAGCTCGTTGATCGAGAAGACGCCCCGGTTCGTGCGCGGGAGGAGCCCGTAGTGGATCGTGAGCTCGTCCGAGAGGTAGCGACCCTCGGCGACCTTGATCGGGTCCACCTCGCCGATCAGGTCGGCGATCGACGTATCGGGAGTGGCGAGCTTCTCGCCGAAGCGCCGATCGCGCGGCACCCACTCGATGGGCGTCTCCTCGCCGCGCTCCGCGACCAGGTGCCTGGCATGCTTCGACACCGGGTGATACGGGTCGTCGTTGATCTCGCTCCCGGCGACGATCGGCATCCACTCGTCGAGCAGGTTCGTCATGGAGCGGATGATGCGCGTCTTCGCCTGCCCGCGCTCACCGAGGAAGATGACGTCGTGACCGGCCAGCAGCGCATTCGCCAGCTGAGGGATCACTGTGTCCTCGTAGCCGACCACGCCGGGGACCAGCGGCCGTCCCTCCGAGAGGGCGCGCACGACGTTTCCTCGCAGCTCCTCCTTGACCGGCCGGGACTCCCAGCCACTTGCGCGCAGCTCGCCGAGCGAGGCGGGACGGGTCATCGGTAGCTCCCTCCTGGTCGGCTGCGAGGGTACCCCGGCACCGTCGGCCCCGGCGTGGCGGCCCTCAGCCTTGTGGCACTGGCCGGATCGACTCCGTCTCGGCAGTGAGCGGCGCCCGTGGTTCACCTAACCTGCTCGCACGATGACGGGGGCACCTCTCGATGACCGCGACCTCTCCGGCGTCTGGCGCGCCCGCGAAGCCGCGGGTGATCTCGTCAAGGAGTTCACCGCACCGGAGTACGACGATCGCGACTGGGCGGAGGTGGCTGTACCGGGGCACTGGCGCTCGGCGCCCGGCTTC
>CAYJME010000286.1:0-3494 GCA_964370795.1 uncultured candidatus Brocadiaceae bacterium | reverse complement strand
TTGGCGCGGCTGTTTTTGATGATATTTTGGTAATTCTGCTGCTCTCCTCTTTCGTTGCTTTGGCAGACGGCGGTTCCACAATGCAAATCCTTTTGGTGCTGGCTAAAATGGTTGGGTTCCTGGCGCTATCCGCTGGCTTCGGGTTTTGGGTTCTGCCGCGTTTGACAGTCGCTGTCAGCAAATTGCCTGTTAGCCAGAATATCCTCACGCTTGCGCTCATCATCATGCTCACCTACGGCTTGGCAGCCGAGCTGCTCGGGGGGATGGCAGCCATTACCGGGACGTTTGTTGCCGGACTGATGTTTAGCCGCACGCCGGAGAAAACTCAAATCGAAGGCGGGCTGCGCGCCCTGAGCTACGCATTTTTTGTGCCCATCTTTTTTGTCAACATTGGCCTATCAATCGACTTGCGACAAATGAGTCTCTCAGCCTTGTGGTTGATGCTGGCAATTACACTGCTGGCAGTGATGGGAAAAATCCTTGGTTCCGGGTTAGGCGCGCGGCTGGGTAAGTTCTCGTGATTGGAATCGCTACAACTTGGAATAGGTATGGTTTCCCGCGGCGAAGTTGGGCTTATCGTGGCGTCCATCGGCTTGAGTGCCGGTCACCTGACGAACGATGCCTTTTCAGCCGTGGTCGGTATGATTTTGATCACCACCCTGATCACCCCTCCGTTGCTGCGGGCGACATTTAAAGCTGCAGCAGAAAAGCCAGCGGAACTTGTGGCTACGAATGAATAGACAAAGGAGTGCCCTACATGCACATGATTCTGCTCGTTCTCAATAATCCAGGATTGATGGACGATATCCTGAACGCCTGGGAAGAAGCGGGCGTCGGTGGAATCACCATTCTGCCAAGCACAGGAATGGCGCGCATCCGTGAAAAAGGCCCCTGGCGCGACGATCTACCACTCATCCCGAGCCTGGAAGATTTTCACGACTATGTCGAATCGCTCAACCGCACCCTGTTTACCATCGTACCGACTGACGAGATAGTGGAAAAGGTTATCGAGGCAACCCAGCGCATCACCGGTGACCTGAACGATCCCCATACCGGCATCCTGATCACCTTGCCGGTCGATCGTTTCATCGGCATCCATCGCAACCCGCAATCCTGAGCTTCGCTGGAAGTGACGGGCATGGATATAGGCCCGTACAATGGATGCGGAGTGGAGCAAAGTCCGTCGCTTACAGGTGCTATGCCTGGCTCTGGTTTTTCGTTAGCCCGGCGCACAGCGGTAGATATTTTTCCAAAAATGGAGGGATTTCTAACACGCATTGCACCTTTGGTGTGAACCGCAATTCGCCTTGTAACCCGCCCACCAAAACCTGATCATTTCCTAACTTTCAAGTTGGTTCAATTGTTGGGAGCAGGTCTATCCTTTGTAATAAAGTCTTAGGGTGCATCTGGTTCGGGAGCGTGATAACGATTCCTTTCCACAAATTGTTTCATTTGCGCAGAATCAGGTTGTGTGAATTTGAGAATTCGTCCCCACGATGTCATCGCCAGAGGAACATCCATATCCGGCCACGGGAAAGCAATCAGTTTCGTATTGCCGGTTTCATCCATTACATTTTGAATATTCTGTTTCAGCTCAGAACAGTCAGTACCTGAAATCTGACAGTTGTACCAGAAGATAACATAACCATGTTCAAGGCTATGTACCAGATAGCCTTCAGGATATGCGGGAAGAGTGGCAAGATCACTTTCCTGGTAAAATTTTGCAGGAAAATCCGTGTCAAAATGAGTGCCACCGGCTGGGGGATTTGAATTATACGGGCCTGGAGGAGTATCAGAGGAGACATGGTTACTTAATGATATAGCGACTTCATCACCCATAAGTCCCGCGGAATTGGCAGGTGTACGCAAAAGCAGGATAATGATGACGAACACTACGATAACCGCCAGACCCAAACCGCTGTAAGCAAGCACTTTTTGTCGCATTTCCTTTTTCTTTTTGGCTTCACGCATAGTTTGTCGGGTTGTTTTCTTCATGTGACTCCGCTTGTTCATGATTAAGTCCAAATGGACTCAAAAACTGGTTAACAAAATAATACGATAATGATAATCTACTTATTTATGGTTGTCTATTTCCATGTAAAACAAAATCATGGTCCCCTATCCATTACACCGGGTGACAGAAGCTGGGATGCACCCTTTTTCAGCAATCGTATATTTGACAAAAAATTTAAACTGAATCCACTCCCCACTACCATTTTCAAAACGCCCATTTCTGGGCGTTTTTGGTTTTAAAATACGACAGAGAGCTTTACCGATTTGGTCTCAATTAGCGGAACTGTGCGTGATCTTCTTCAAGATTGAAATATCTTCCCCGAATTTGCACATTGCGCCGCAATACTCGTGCAGATCGTTGAAGGAAATATACGCCAGATCGATTTCTCTCAAGGCCTGCTTAAATGCCGGGCGAGCGAGTTGTGCCATCACTTCTTTTTCGCGCTGATTGGGCGCTACCAGGTACAGGTTGCAATTACAATCACGGAGAGAGTGATATAGATCTTCTAAGCGTAAAATACCTGAATAAATAGAGGTACTTTTCTCAATTTCGAAAGCTCCCACGATTTTGTTTGAATCCGGTTCCAACCAAATTACATCAATCAGTCGCACTGTAGCCAGAACTTCTGGGGACCAGTTCAATGATGGCAAATCGGGGACGGTAAGCATCGAAAATAACTGATCTTCCCACTCCCGGTGGCGATCGTTCCGGGCTATGTAGACATTGTAATGAAGGGCCCGTCCGATCTGGATCAGCATGTATTGCATATGGGTATGTTCTGACTCCTCTGCCAGTTCCGAGACCACATCATTATGACGTGTCTGAGCCAACTTCTCTGCTTTAGCCTTTTCAAGTTGTAGGCCCCATGGCACAGCACCTCCATGGATTAACCTCCCGATCCCCAATTCATATAACAATCCTGCAAAAGCTCCTAGATCTTTAGAGAGATATGAACGCACGGCTTCATTGGTTTGGAGCAGCGTTTGACGCATTCCAAGGTAGGCTTCCCAGGAACCTAGCTTTTTCTTATCGTTAAACAATGCGTTGAATCCATTCATCATCGCCGTATTAATAGGTGGAATGAGAGTGGGGTGGAGAAAATAGACGATGTTGGCCACCGAGGGACCCAATCCTTTAATCTGCATCGCAGCCAGGCGACTCATGGCCGTTAAAATTTGGTCCTCGCGCGTTGCATTCAGGCAAGATTCCAAAAAGGCACCAAACTTCCGCTTATTGCTCTCATTTTCATAGATGTCGGGGATGCGTAGCTTCGGTTTCCAGAAGAATGGATGTGCTGCTCCTTCGAATACCTGCTTTTGCTCGGTAATAGCGGTCAGCACTACTTCCAACGGAGAGCCTTTAAAATCATTCCCAAAACTTCCTGCCGAGATCGCATCGACCAGGTCACGCACCCCTCGCCGAATAGAACGGAAAGCTTTCATGCGCTCTTCGCTGCTAATAAACCAGGTGTTGTAGACTG
>CAYJME010000285.1:0-3536 GCA_964370795.1 uncultured candidatus Brocadiaceae bacterium | reverse complement strand
TTAGCGGTTTTTAATAAACAAAAACTTACAAAAAAAAGATGTTTTTACAGAGTAATACTATAAGGTTTGAAAATTTATGAAACATGACAGAATTCTTTTATCCCACGGCAGCGGAGGCAAGTTGAGTCATCAACTCATCCATGATATTTTTCTGAAGGCGTTTGACAATGAATACCTGTCCCCACTCAATGATCAGGCTATTTTCAATATTACTGCTTCACGGATTGCATTTACTACGGATTCTTACGTGGTAAGTCCCATCTTTTTCCCCGGAGGAGATATTGGGAAACTCTCCGTCTGTGGAACCATAAATGACCTTGTCGTGGGCGGCGCTGAACCCCTTTATCTCAGCGCATCTTTTATTATTGAAGAAGGTGTTTTACTTGAAGAACTCAGGATGGTGGTAAACTCTATGGCCACTACAGCCAACCATGCAGGAGTTAAAATAATTACGGGTGACACCAAGGTTGTTGAACGTGGCAAGGGTGATAAGATATTTATCAATACCACTGGAATTGGGGTAGTAAAAGACGGCGTAAACCTTTCTCCAACCATGATAAGACCAGGCGATGCAATACTTGTATCGGGTTCTCTGGGTGATCATGGGATGGCCGTTATGGCTCAGAGGGAGGGTATTCAGATGGACATTCCCGTCGAGAGTGATTGCGCTGCGCTCCATGAACTCGTCAAAGACATGCTTTCAACATCTCCCGGTGTGCGAGCTATGAGGGATCCCACGAGGGGTGGACTGGCTACGACGTTAAATGAATTGGCCATATCTTCCACGTGCGGGATGATTATAAGAGAGATTGATATTCCTGTCAAAAATGCCGTACGAGGGGCGTGTGAGATACTGGGTTTCGATCCACTCTACCTTGCCAATGAAGGAAAACTGATAGCAATTGTAGCTCAGGATGCTGCCGTTACCATTTTGAAGGCTATGAAAAATAATCCGTTGGGTAAAGATGCTGCAATTATTGGCGGCGTTGTTCATAAACCAAAGGGTAAAGTCCTCCTTGAAACATCCATTGGAAACAAAAGGATGCTGGAGATGCTCACGGGAGAACAGCTTCCCAGGATATGTTAGGAATTGAATTATGAAAAAATCTGCCAATGAACATGGTTGTCAACCGACTATGCGGGCACTGGGTCAGAGATTTAAGCGCTTATTGTCTCATCTTGGTATTACAATGTTGCATTTAAAGAACTAAGGTTACAGTACCTTCTATCAGGAAACGGAGTAGCGAAGCAATCTCGATCATAATAAAAAACTGAGATCGCTTCACTATCATCCGCAATGACAATAACGCTGGATAAAAAGGGAGGAATGTGGTATTACAAACCCCTCATTTAATCACCTTAACATCCAGTTTTGTTTGCTGAGCGCCTGCCTTAAATTTTACCTTTGCCTTTCCCGCCTTATTCTTTGCCTTTATCGTAAACTTTGCCTTGCCATTGGCATCCGTATCCACCTTGCCAGGTGAGCCTAATGTTATAAACTGCTTGCTTATGGGGTCAATCTTTGCATACACCGACACTCCATCCGCAGGGCAACCATCCGGCATGGTAACCGCGAGCGTAATGTTTCTGTTGCTTCCGGTAAACAATTTGAGCGTTCGCGGGGATTTCTTTACTGCAATTGGGTCACACTTACCTTTTTCAATAATAGCCGTCTTAATGCTTGGCCATATAGGACTACACAGACCCAGGTCGCCCCACTTGCCATCAGGTCTCATAATCGCAAAGTCCTCACAATCCCCTGAATTACTTGGTTCTCCGGTGTTCCAATTGGTATAGCCCGAAGTCTCACCGCTAATCCATTTCCAATTCCCTTCTTCGTCTTTGTCCGTATAACCAATCCAAAATCTTGTATTTCCCCCAAAAATATCGGTTAACCAGGTTTGTTCATCCCCGTCATTAATCGTCACCAGATCCGCACCATATTTATCAGTCGCCTCTTGCTCGCACGTCTCCCAATCTCCACCTTCGTGGAGTTTGTAAAAATGTCCGTTTGCTGGATTAACAAACCACTTTGTCCATGACAAGGTATATTCCTGATCCTCATCAAAATCACCATGAGCAACCACCTTCAGGTAGTAATCGCCCGGAATAACTGCGTGAATTATAAACTCCCTTTCGCCTGCGGCTTTCGTTGATTTTGCAATCTCGTTATGAGATGAATCGTACAGAGAGAGGTCATAATTTTTTCCCTCAGGCACATCCAAATGCGCCGAGATTGCGCCTGCATCAGCTATTGTTACCTGGAAATAGTCCTTATCAGCAAGGTCACAAATCTTTCCCTGATAATCCGTGTCAGTATCCAAAGGACCCTTCGCTACATTAAAATCGTCATTCGGTTCATAGTCATCAGTACATGATCCACCCGAATCATTTACGACAAATCCTTTGTGGAGAATACCCTTTTCTCCATTGGAAATATAAACCTGGACATCCCATGTTCCCGCGGCTGCGCCTGCAAGATTGAACTCGCATGAAATTTTCGCTGAACTGACAACCTGTACACTCGTAGCATTAATATCTGATTTTCCTGACATTGCCAGCTTCGCCGTTGCCCCGTTTTGGAAATTGCTTCCCACGAGGTCTGTCATAACTATAGTATTTTTGCCAGACGAAGGCGTAATGGAAACTATGGTTGGGGTTGTCGGCTTGGGATTTGAATTATTGTTATATTCATCTTTATCCAAAATACAGTCTTTGTCATAATCGCTGGTTTTATTGGCTGTTTTAAGATTTCCAAAATTAGTCTTTTCCCAATTGTCATCAATCCCATCTTTATCAGTATCCACAAATCCCCCGGTTCCAATCGCAAGAGACCCGTCTTGAGCTGTATGAGATTGACCCATCATCGTTTGAAAGGGCATGTTTTGCATTAATAAGGGCATTGGTATCGCTCGTTGCAAACTGGACAGTATGCGCACCCTCTGTGGCGTCTATATCCACCTGTAATGTCAGTTTCAGCAGTACCCCGCTCGAACCCGTAAAGGTGTTTTGGCCTGAATAGGCAATGACCGCAACCTCATTATGTCCATTTACCGTTGAGGTACCGTAATCAATAGTAAAATCCCCTGCCTGTAATCCAGCGCCCTTTGAAACGCCGGTAACGTACACCTTATCGGTATCAAAGATAATCCTGGCATTCATACCAGCGTATGTAGCCGTATTTGTACCTGCATTGTCCGAAATACTCAGGTCGAGTGTCGTTGTCCCACCAGGCTGAGCGCTTGCAGAGCCGAGGGATAATGTTGGCGCCGCGTTTACTTTCATGGCAGCAGCGACAAGAACTATCACAAGAAATATAACCTTACCTATTCTTTCCATAATTATTTCTCCTCATTTTTTATTGTTTCAGTAATACTGAATTATACATTTGGATAATTTTTATGTAGAGCGAAGCGGTGCTTCGCTAAAGGCGAAGTAGCACTTCGCTCTACATTGTAAACCCTGGCGCGGCGTAGCCGCGACCAAAGAGATACTAAATAACAATACGATCTTTTGTTTTTTTAACAAAGTATCAA
>CAYJME010000284.1:0-3575 GCA_964370795.1 uncultured candidatus Brocadiaceae bacterium | reverse complement strand
ATCTGCATCTTTTCGTCGTCTTTTGTGGGGAGCTGGACACGAGGAGTTGTTGTACACCGCCATTTGCGACCGTGCGCCAAGCTTCGGTCTCACGCCAGGGCAGCTCATTAGCCACATATAAAGACGCCCCCAACCAAGCGCTCGACCGAAGGACGAGGAGGCGTGGTCACGCCGCTGTTCCTAAGCGGCAGACGCTGGCGCACTCTTCGTCATTCGTTCAGCTTTGCGTTGTGTAGACATATAATAAGTAAAACTATATAACAACAAAAGGATAACAAATGATTGATGATGTACAATACTTGAATTCAATGGCAGATTCAGAAGCAAGGGAAATGATTACAAACAGAATAGAGTGGGCAACAACAATTGATTTCGCCGTTGCATGGGCATCAATCGGATCCGATCCGGAAAAACTGATCTCAAATTATGCAAGGAAAATTCGTTACGGCATTGTTGGATTGGAGTTTAATCAAACAGATCCGGAATTTATTAGAAAATACCAGCGCTTATGCAACGATACCAGTAGGGGCATCCGTTTCTTCAAGGGAAAGACCGATGACGGAGGGATATTTCACCCCAAAATATATAATTTTTATAATATAGATTTATGCGAAGGCCGGACTTTTATTGGAAGTCATAATTTCACATATGCAGCATTTCATAAAAACATAGAGGCGTCCGTATATATAGACTGGAACGGTGAGATAGAAGAAATTGATTGTATAAATAAAATTATCATTTCATTAAAGAAATGGTGGAATGAGTCAGTAATATTAAATCCCGATGAATTAAAAGATTACGAAGCGGCCTACGCAGACTCACAGAAGTATCTAGGGTTGGTTGGTGATCCTCGTCAAGGCAAAAAGATTCAAGTTTTATCAAAAGATGACGATGGAGGTAGCGACAATGTTAAAATCAAACCACAATCAGCAAATGACTCGAAGGAATATCCTCTTACTCTAACTACATTAAAATCGTTTGATATTTCATGGGGGGAGTATATAAAATTACAGAAATCAATAGTGGAAATGTACAGAGGTCATGAAACGGATGTTGTCTCCGAGAGAATTAAAATGCTCGAGTCAATCCAAGATATTTGGAATTCAACCGGTTTCAATTTTAATAAATGTTCTGAATCAGAGCGCAGGAAAATTGCAGGCTATGAATACTATTACGACAAACCTGGCGAGATAGATTATGGCTGGTTTGAGGGGTGTGAAGGGGTCTGGAATTTTTAAAAATTTTATTAAAAACAATAACGAAAGCATTTCAAAGGCATTAAAATGCATTCCAGAAACAGGACCAGTTTCGAAAGAGGACTACGATAATTATATTCGCTTTTATTTAGAACCATATAATAAATTCTGTGATGGAAAACAACATGGCATCCCAATAGCAACGAGGTTGTTGTCCATGAAAAGGCCGGATGTCTTTGTTTGCCTTAATACACCTAATTTACAAAAAATGAAAACCATGTTTAACGTGAAATTAGGAAAAAAGGAATATTCGGAATACTGGATAAATGTGATCGTGCCAATTCAGAATTCCGCATGGTATAAATCGGAAATGCCCAAGGATGAATGGGAACGTAAAATTTGGAATTATAGGGTCGCAATGCTTGATGCGTTTCTTTACGATTACGGTGAATGATGTGACGCCAATGCCAATGATGAGAAGAATTATCATCTAATTGCCCAACAAGTCAATGCAACGGAGCCGCCTTGCGGCCAGCTGATCTTTAACGTTGATCTTTCGCGGGAGTTGTGCTAATTTTGTGCTAAAATGAATCTAAACAGACAGAATTAATTGAACCTTATAGAACAGACATAATGCTAAAAATCCCTTAATTCTCAAGGTAAAACAGGAAACCAGCCCACAATCAAGGACTTATAATTTTATTGTATAGGAATTTTCATTTTATTTAAGTGGGTTTCAGGGTGGAATAAAATCCCCCGTAGAAAAGGGGGTTGGGGGGTTGTAAAATAGCCCTTAAAAACCACAACCCCCTTTCTCCCCCTTTATTAAGGGGGACTAATTTGAACCCACCATGAGAATCGTTATAAATTAATCATGAAACAAACATCTTCACATTATCCAAGGATACTCATTGCCGGCACCCATAGCGGTGTGGGAAAAACAACCATCACCCTCGGCGCGATGTCCGCATTGACAGAGAGAGGGTATAAAGTACAGGGGTTTAAGGCAGGACCCGACTATATCGACCCGTCACACCACACTGCCGTAACAGAACGCCCATCCCGCAATCTCGATACCTGGCTCATGAGTCGGGATGTTTGTCTTGAATTATTCGAACGTTCCGCGTCAGATTCTGATATATCCGTAATCGAAGGGGTAATGGGGTTATACGACGGCAGCCTCGATGGTTCAGAATCAGGAAGCACTGCCCACCTTGCAAAGATATTGAACGTCCCCATTATCCTTGTAATGGACGCAAAGGGGATGTCGCGCAGCGCAGGGGCAGTTGTATTAGGATATATGAAATTTGATGAAGGGGTAAAGATTTCAGGCGTGATTCTCAACAGGGTCAGGAGTGAACGCCATTATATAGCTCTCAAAAATTCGATTGAAGATACGTGCAAAATACCCGTCCTTGGCTACCTCCCTTTTCAGGAGGACATAACTTTGCCGGAACGACACCTGGGTTTGGTGCCATCCATAGAACAGGAGCTTTCCAAATCGGTATATCGAAAGATCGGAGAATCGTTATCGGCCACCGTTGATATTGAAAGATTAATCGCCCTTGCAAACCCGGCAAGCACCCTCCCCTTATTCCAAGAAACTCTCTTTAGCAGAACAAAAGAAAATTCTCATTTCAGAATGGCAATTGCCGTAGACGAGGCGTTTAATTTCTATTATCACGACAACCTCGACCTGTTGGAATCGTATGGCGTAGAACTCACCTATTTCAGCCCGCTCTATGACAAATACCTACCCGCGGACGTAAAGGCGCTGTATATCGGCGGCGGCTTTCCGGAACTCCATGCCAATGTGCTTGCAGCAAACACCACCATGAAGGAATCCATCCGGAAGGCGTACAAAAATGGCGCTGTCATCTATGGCGAGTGCGGTGGAATGATGTATCTGCTTGAACAATTAGTCGATTTTAACCAAAAGACCCACGAAATGTGCGGTATCCTTAAAGGAAAGACGCAGATGGAGAACAAGCGACAAGGACTCGGTTACGTCACCGTCCGGGCGGAACACGACACTATCCTCTGCAAAAAAGGCGAGACATTCAGGGCGCATGAATTCCACTGGTCGTCACTCCATGTACCCGAAGGTACGCCGTATGCTTATTCCATCTCCAAATACAATGAAAACAAATTACGTCACGATGGACTTTATAAAGACCGGGTTTTAGCATCATACACTCATATACACTTCGCAGCAAACCCGAATCTGATAAGACATTTTTTGACGTACAACAACTTGATTGCATAGGAATTTCAAAGTTGTAGGGGCGAAGCATTTTGCTGTCCAAGATATAAGACAGCATTCAAATTTATGTATAGGAATTTCAATCTTATAAAAACCGTGTGCCGAAAATGCGTTTT
>CAYJME010000283.1:0-3582 GCA_964370795.1 uncultured candidatus Brocadiaceae bacterium | reverse complement strand
AAACGAAGCTGTCCATAAAATACTTAGTACAAGATGTATTGATATAACCATGCCAAATAAGCCAGGTAATTACGAGAATCCAACACCCGAAATGGCACAGGAATTAAAAGAGCGATTAACGGCATGGCGGGCAAGGATGATGAACAAATCCCTACCTGAAATAGATATTATCGAAGGAATAAACGGAAGATTCTGGGATATAACAAAACCATTATTACAGATATGCAAACTTGTTTATCCAGAAGGGTTTGAAGAACTTATAAACGCTTTGCTTGATATTTCACAACAAAGAGCAAGCGATAAAAAAGAGAGCATTGAGGGTGTCATCATAGAAACACTACTTGAACTTTCACCAAAAAATGTTCCTGAATGGAAAATAAAAACGGCGGATGTTCTGACCGAATTAAACAAAAACAGGCCAGACAACAAAAAAATGTCTTCTCTCAGTCTTGGCCGTAAGTTGAAGGCCATGGGCATCCATACAAGGCGTATTCATGGTATATCTGAGATAGTAATTAATACTCCCGACTTTAATATACTCCTTACGCAATTTGGCTTTGAAAATGTTTCTGTGGATGTGCGAAAAAAAATGCTACCTAATGCTACCAAGGCTACCTGCCTTACAGAATTAAGGGATTCCACAGGTAGCATTAAGGTAGGGTTTGGGGAAAATGCTACCAAAATGCTACCTGCTGAAAGCCTTGAGAATAAAGGCCAGGTAGGGGAGGTAGCATTAGGTAGCATTTCTGGGAGGGTTGGAAAAGAAACTTCTGAATCCGATTTTACCTATCTTACACCCGAAGAAATGCTGGAGGTGGGATAATGTATTTAGTTATTAACGACGCTGAAATAATCACAAAAAACGGAACATTAAAATTTATAAAAGGTCAAACGGTCAAACTTCAAGAACAAACGGCTCGGTTATTAATTCAAAAAGGAAAGCTTGAATTATACAAACCTGAACCAAGACAATTTGAAGCCACTTTCCTAAATGCAGTGGACGAAATCAATCGGAACTATCAGCCAGGCGTCCTTGATTTCATCCGTCAAAAGTATCCTGAACGGTGGAATCGAAGCATTGAAGTAGAAGACCGAATAAATAAGTTCTGGAACGATGCTAAAGACTTACAGGCATTCCAAAAGGCAGTAGACGAATGGAAGGAAATTCAAATCCAGCTAACAAAGTTATTTTTTAGGGACTAAGAGACCTTTTTTGAAATTCTTTTTTTGGAGAAAAGATAAAATGAACGATTTGAAAATTAATAAAATGAAGGTTGCAGAGAATAATGAACTAATGACGGTGAGTGAAGCTGGGCAATATCTGAAAGTTTCGAGCGATACAATTTATCACTGGACATTTAAAAAAATATTGCCGGTAGTAAAGCTGGGAAGGTTGTCTAGGTATCGAAAGCAGGATTTAGATAATTTCATTAATCAAGGATTAAAAGGCGCACATGCGAACTAATCTTAAAAGCCCAGCCGTTAGAACCGGCGGGAAATATTTTCTTTGTAACTGGCTAATGCAATATGTTCCAGCGCACATTACCTATGTTGAGTCGTTTTGTGGCGCTGGGCATCTTCTCTTTGCCAAGTCACCTTCACAAGTAGAAATCCTGAACGATATCGACGGCCACTTGATAGCATTCTTTCGGGTTATCCAGAATCCTATTAAACGAAAATTGCTGGTGGATATACTGAATTACCTACCATACTCACGGATGATATGGCAAGTGATGCGTCAGAACTGGAAACATGGCGATCTTCCCGATGATGAAATTGAACGAGTAGCACAATGGTATTTCCTCAATCGGACTTGCTTTGGTGGCGACCAGAAGCGCGGCGGTTTTGCTATTCCCAGCACTACAGGGAGAAATCCTGTCCAGAGCTTTCGGAACTCTATTGATAGCTTTGATGCCATAGCGAAAAGGATCGGGAACGTTTGTATCGAAAATCTGGATTATTCCGAATGTATAAAAAGATATGACAGCTCAGGAACGCTATTTTATATTGATTGTCCTTATTATGGCAGTAAGGATTACTACGGCAATAGCTTCACTGAACAAGACCACCACGGGCTTTCCGAACTACTTCAGGGTATCAAAGGTAAGGCAATGGTTTCACACTATGCTAATGGCCTATACGACAGGTTATATCAAGGGTGGAATCGGTATGAGTTTGAGTCATTCAAGGGTAGTCATAAAGCTGGACAAGGTGCAGAAAAGCCAAAGACTCTGGAGGTCATCTATTGTAATTTTGAGCCTTCCAAAAAGTATCAAAAGAATGTTCCGTATGTTCCGTTACAAAGGAGTTTATTCCAGGTATGTTGAACTTGTATGACTTTTTATGCTTTCTTTTATGGTTTGAGTTGTTGCGCTTGATATGCTTTGGGCTTTACTGGATGCAGCCTTAAGACCAGTAACTTATTTTAAGACGGACGCTTTGAATGCTTCTGGGTGTATTTCATCCAGGCAAGGAAAATAAGGCAGGATACAATCACTATGCCGTAGATAATTCCGAGTCCAGTCATTTTTTTATCTCCTCTTTATCCAGATTAAGGGCAACAATGAGCGGAACTATAGTAGCTATTATTCCGAAAAATCTATCTTGGCGATGTCATAAAAGAATTTCGCAAGATTGGTTTTCTGTTTCTCTGTCGTATACATAAATACTATACATAATTAAATCAGATAACAAAAGGTAAAAATACATACAAACAGATACAAGGATATAAAAGACTTGACAATGTTTAAAAGGTACGGTAGTACGTACGTAAATCAAGGGTTTCAGGGCGTGGACAGACGCTTGGATATTCACCTGGCGACGATGCCAGGTATCAAGGGCAACGGTTGAAGGTGCTGTCCCACTTTCGACTTGTTGCCTTTTTTATTAGGGGGTAGATTATGGCGGTAAGGTATCGTAAGTATTATCAAGTTTGTAAGCCTATTCCTTGTAATGGCAAGCGTGGTAAGCATTGTCCAGGTGACAGGCCAAAGAAATCAACGGGTGAATATAAGACCTGTGGGGTATGGTGTATTGAATTCTTTGACGATAACAAGCAATGGCAAAGCCTTACCTTCAAGGATGTCAGGAATAAGACGAATGCTGAGAAACGGCTGTCATTGTTCATATCAGACCGTGAACGGGGACAGTTGAAACTATCTAAAAAGAAGCTTATTCCGACCCTTGCAGAATATAGCCAGGTGTATCTTGGGCTTTATAAGAATGCTAAAGAAAATACATTACTGACAAAATCAAAGGTTATTAACGTCCTTGTAAGGTATTTAGGCAATTATCAGCTAAACAAGCTTTCATCATTTATCATTGAACGGTATAGGATTGAGCGCAAAGAGAAAGACCAGGTAAAGGACGGTACTATCAATGATGATATTACGGTTTTAAACCATATACTCAATACGGCTATTCGTGATGGTATCCTGGACAAGAACCCTTGTAAGGATGTTAAACGGCTAAAGGTATCGCAGACCAGAGACCGAATATTATCTGAATCAGAGATTGCCTTAATCCTGGAACAAACACAAGGCAAAGACAAGCTGATGATTCTGGTTAGTCTCTTTACCGGAT
>CAYJME010000282.1:0-3585 GCA_964370795.1 uncultured candidatus Brocadiaceae bacterium | reverse complement strand
GGGGGCGAAGAATTTGCCGGTTGGGTGTGTACACAAATTTATCCAATTTTATGCAAAATGCTTCGCCCCTACACGGCGTGATAACATCGCTCTTATTGGGATTTTTCAAAAAACTAAAGTGTTACGAAAATTTCAGTATGCAGTGGAATACGAATTTAAAAAACCTATTCAGATACTACAGGTGATTTCAAACAACCAGAATTGTTTGAATCGTCAAGTTCCCCCGAAGATGACGATTGCGGAGCGCCCACATAATATGCTATTGCCTTACAATCCGCAAATTTTTTACCTTTATCATAAAAAGATACCTTTCCTGTCGCTTTAGCACAGGGATGTTTTGACCCACATTCATCCTTTGAAAACTTGAGTGAAAAGCCCTGGTCAGCTTTTTTATCACCATTGCAGTCAATAAGTGCAGAATAGGAATTTTTAGATATTTTTGGCTTACCTACAATCTTACAATCTTGTGAGAGCATCAAATTCCCCTTTGCGTCAAAACAAATAAGCAATCCACTTACAAAACAATATTTGGGACGACAATCATAATTAAGGTCGTAACAACTATTCGCATAACAAGGTTTTGTGGCAGCCTCTTCATCCTGCGCCATTACCTGGGTATGATTGATGCCAACGATCCCAAGACAGAAACAAACAAAAGCAAGACTAAGTATATAATAATTCTTTTTCATAATATTATACCATCCTTTCAAGTTAAGCTTTTATTCGATTTTCGCATTCCACTGCTTAAAAATACTATAACATAATTTCATTAATAATCAAACGAGGAAAAAAATGTGTCATTGCGAGCGGAGCAATGCAATCTTTTCAATATGACATTGCTTCAGCCAATGCCTTTGCAATAACAGTTTCATGCTTATTTTCTCGTGGCATTCTTTCAGGAAATATATATTATTATGGTTTAAATAACTATTTGTAAAAAGGAATATCGTATGTCGAAGGAAAAACTTCCAAAATAGTATCTGCAAATTAGAAAGAGATACGAAGACTTTTTTGATGCAGTTGAGAATCTTGGAAAAGTAGTAAAACTGGACGGCCCTCTGGTTGAGAGGACTGCGCTCCTCATTCAACTTGCAGGGGCAGTAACTGTACACTCCGAGGGTTCGGTGCATAGCCACGTAAGAAGAGCGCTTGATGCGGGGGCATCATCGGAGGAAATTCACCATGCAATTATCCTTCTTTCCACTGTTATTGGATTCCCAACCGTTGTTGCTGCGTTGAGATGGGCAGATGATATTATAAAAAAATAATCGATTTTAGAACGACATACCATTAACGCCTCACTAAAAACTTAAATTAGAAACTACTTCTTTACAAGACAATCTCGAACGGTATTTTTTCCTTCGTCTCCAATTTTTCCACCTCTAATATAAGCTTACATCCATTAATTTTTTTCCCTTCAGGAAGTTGAAAATAGAGAAATCCGTTTTTCTTTCTGCCAGGTTGAATGATAAGCTGGTCGGGCAATTTTCTTTCTCGCCAGTCATTTGCCATTTTTCGGTTGGCTTCTTCTGCAGACATATATGAAAAAAGACCAAAACCAAGAATCCCATAGGCCATCTTATTGTGTTCGCATGTATCTGCCATAATAGAACTACGTACCGGTTTATAATTATTACCGCTTGCATCCACTAATTCTGCTGTTTCCCGGAGGATGATAATACGGTCATTTGAATTATTGCTTAAAATAATATTAATAGGGTAAAAGTTTTTGCTCGTGACATCCACATAAAATCCTTCTTGTGCCTTTTCTGGCGTATTATATGCATCTGCGGCAATTCCAATTCATCTGCAATTTTTTAGTTTGTAATCGTAGGTGTCTTTTTCGTGTTTATGCCGTAATTCATCCGTATCCCCTGTATCTTATCCCTCAACTCCGCCGCCCGCTCAAACTCAAGCGCCTCTGCCGCCCTGAGCATTTCATTTTCCAGTTCGTTTACATATTCCTGGGTAATATATTCCTCCTCACTCTCCGCAACGGATTCGTAGACATATTTGTGTGATGAGATTTCATCCTCAATACCTTTTTTAATCTCTTTTTTAATGGTCTTCGGGGTTATATCATGCTTTTTATTGTATTCAGTCTGAATCACACGGCGGCGGTTGGTCTCATCTATCGCCCGTTGCATGGAGTTGGTTACCGTATCGGCATACAGGATCACCTCGGCGTTCACATTCCGCGCGGTTCGGCCAATGGTCTGGATTAAAGACGTTTCCGAACGGAGAAATCCTTCTTTGTCTGCATCCAGAATTGCCACCAGGGAAACCTCTGGCAAGTCGAGTCCTTCCCTGAGGAGGTTGACACCTACCAGCACATCGAATTTCCCCAACCTCAAATCCCTTAAAATGGACACCCTTTCGATGGCATCTAACTCCGAATGGATGTACATGCCATTCAGACCCTCTTCCTTGATATACTCGCTCAGGTCTTCTGCAAGCCGTTTTGTCAGGGTAGTTACCAGCACTCGTTCCTTTTTCTGCACCCGCTTCCTGATCTCTTTCAATAAATCCCCGACCTGCGTCTTCGCGGGCTTTACGTGGATAACAGGGTCAACAAGACCCGTTGGACGAATGATTTGTTCAACCACCATTCCCTGGCATTTTTTCAATTCATAATGACCCGGCGTTGCCGAAACGAAGAGCGCCTGATGTATCTTCTCTTCCCATTCATCAAATCTCAAGGGGCGATTGTCCAGTGCAGAGGGCAATCGAAAACCATATTCAACAAGGGTCTCCTTCCGCGCCCTGTCCCCGTGATACATACCGGCAATCTGAGGAATGGAGACGTGAGACTCATCAACGATAAGTAAAAAATCTTTGGGGAAATATTCGAAAAGGGAATACGGAGGAGAACCAGGTGCACGGCCGCTCAGATGCCGTGAATAATTTTCAATACCATGACAATAACCCACTTCCCGGAGCATCTCCATGTCATAGCGCGTCCGGGCCTCCAGGCGCTGTGCTTCAAGGAACTTCTCTTTTGAACGCAGTTCCTTAAGCCGGTCGTTCAGTTCATATTCAATGGATTGTATTACCCGTTCAATCTTCCCTTCGGGCATAACGAAATGTTTTGCCGGATAAATGGATACCTCTGTTACTTCCCGCACGGTGTTTCCCGTTGCCGGCTGAATAATGGAAATCCTGTCAACCTCGTCTCCGAATAATTCTATCCGGTAGGCGAATTCCTCGTATGCCGGAAAGACCTCTATGACATCGCCACGCACCCGTAACGATCCGCGCACGAATTGAATATCATTCCGTTCGTACTGGATATTAACAAGCTTCTTCAGGAGCTTATTTCTCTCAATTGAGTCCCCTTTGCAGAGATGCACGTACATCTCCTGATAATCCTCGGGAGAACCCAGTCCGTAGATACAGGAGACGCTGGCAACAATTATGACGTCCCTGCGGGACATGAGGGCGCAGGTTGCCGCAAGGCGCAGGCGGTCTATTTCCTGATTTATCGTGGCCTCTTTCTCAATGTAGATATCTCGTTGTGGAATGTATGCCTCGGGTTGATAGTAGTCATAATAAGAAACGAAATAGTGAACAGCGTTTTCCGGAAAA
>CAYJME010000281.1:0-3615 GCA_964370795.1 uncultured candidatus Brocadiaceae bacterium | reverse complement strand
CAATTATTCGCCTCGGATCAATGCGTTCGTGCACATGCAGGCTGACGGTAGGCACTTCAAAGCTGGTATGCGCTGCCTTGCCTGCCCATTGCAGTTGGGGGTCAAGGTGCGGGTCGTATTGGTATGTCTTCTTTTTCTGTCTACCGTTATCGGTGTGTGCATCCACCAAACCCACAGGCGGGTTATTGAGCCACCGTTTGTCTTTATGTTCGTACTGATCGATGGGTTTTGAATTAGATTCTGTATTCTTTTTTCGCGCCATAGTTTTACCTGCTATAGTAGGGGCGAGGCATTTGCTATCATCTGCGTAAATGTGTTCATACCCAAACCAGCAAATGCTTCGTCCCTACTAAATTGTTACACTGTTTGAAATTCCTAAACACAAAATTAAGATTTCCAATAACTGTCCCACCGTTTACTTACCCGGTCAATGATTTCTTCCGGCATGGTTAAAGGCGCCGGGTAACCGGATTTCCAGGTGGCGTCAATACCCATCTTGCCTCTGAAAACAGGACTAATACCTACCAGTTTTTCTTCAGTAAATACGATATCCCGCTCGGCGTCAAATCGGGTAAATATTCCCCAGACGACTTGTTCCTGGCTCTGTATGTCAACATCGGGACTGACTGCCGCGATAATTTTTGGCCCTATAAGTTCCGGCGATTTTGTTAATTTTGTAACGGTCTCTCGTCCATGACCATTTACGGTAACAACCAGTAATGTCTCACCCAGCATACTCCATTGAGTTATTTTCGGGTCGATGGTTTTTAATAGTCGTTCAAGATCGCGTGAGGTAGGTTTATACTCACTGCTGTTAATGCCAGAGTCGTCTCGTGTGGCGTCAATAATCATTTTACTGCCGAGGTTCATCTTGTAACTGGTGAAATCGAGGGTATCCAGGGGTACTTTGGGGATCATAATAAAGTCGTATGCAGGATCAAAATGTTCGCGGATTGCCCTGAGCACTGCATTGAAGTCACGAGGGTTGACGTCTTCAGAAACGGTAACAACGCATTTAGTCAGGGAGAGCTGCCCCTCGCCCATGATGGAGAGGGCTGTCTTCATTGCCTCTTTACGGTATCGTTCTTCCACCGATACGACCAGCAGATTGTGGAATCCCGCTTCGTAATAGGCCCACATAGCAGAGATTTCCGGATGAATCAGACGGATGAGCGGTCCCAGTACCTGCTGGGTTGCATTTCCCAGAAATTTATCCTCCATCGGCGGACGCCCCACGACTGTTGCCGGATAGACAGGATTTTTCCGATGGGTAATAGCGCTTATATGAAAGACCGGAAATTCTGAGGCATTGGAATAATGGCCAAAATGGTCGCCAAAAGGGCCTTCCCTGCGCAACTCTGTCAAATGGACAGTTCCTTCGAGAATAAATTCTGCATCAGCAGGCACAAGGATGGAAACCGTCTTCCCTTTTGTCATCCTTGTCCTTCTTCCCCGAAGGAAACCACTGAACATAACCTCGTCCATACCTTCCGGCAATGCGGCGACGGTGGCAAGTAAGAGTGCGGGGTCTGTTCCCAGCGCCACAGCAATCTGAAATTCCTTTCCCAGCTTCTTTGCCTGGTAATAGTGGAATCCTCCACCCTTCTGTATCTGCCAGTGCATCCCGGTCGTCTGCCCGTCAAACACCTGCATACGGTACATACCCACATTTCGTTTTCCCGTTTGCGGGTCATAGGTAAAAACCTGGGGAAGCGTAATAAATCGCCCCCCATCTTCAGGCCAGCATGTTATAACGGGAAGGTCATCTAAATTGGGCCTGCTTACAACTTCCTGAGACGTTGGCCGGCATGTCCTTTTCGGAAGGGTACAGATGAGTCGTCTTGTTATCCCCGGGTGCTTGAAAAACACCTTCGGCTTTGGCGGCATGGCCTCTTCCATGAAGGTGATTAACTCCTCTCCAAGCTGATCAGGATGCTTTCCCAGCGCCAGCTCAATCCGTTTGTCGCTGGCGAGGATGTTCATGGCCAGGGGGAAACGGGCGCCACGGACATTTTCAAAAAGCAGTGCAGGCTTGCCTTCCCGGATCGCACGAATAGAAATTTCAGAGGCTTCCAGGTTTGCATCGACTTCCGTTTTAATCCGTACTAACTCGCCGTTTTTTTCTAAATATACAATAAAATCTTGTAATGAATATATTCTCATAAGCTGTCCCGTTTAACGGTTTTTTAACTGACCGGCGACTCGCCTGCGCCCTGTATCTCCTGTTTCAATGTGTTGCCGATCTCACGGAGTTGCGCATCGTCAGGAATATACTGCGCCTTGATGGACCGCATCATCTGAAAGCCGCACTCTTTTAATATGTCTTCTACATGACCGACTGCCTGCCCTCCCCATCCATAAGAGCCAAAGGCAAGCCCAATCCTGTTTTGCGGAGACAACCCTTTTAAATAGGTTAAAAAACCCGCAACCGTAGGCAACATATTGCTATTGAGTGTGGGAGAACCTACGCAAATAAACTTTGCCGTTAATATATCGGCAATAATATCCGAGATATGATTTTTCCTCAAATTCATCATCTTTGTGGGAATTCCCACAGATTCAAATACATCCTGAACGCTGTAGGCAATTTTTTCCGTAGATTTCCACATGGTATCATAGATAACCAGACACCTGTTTTCCACCTTGTTGGAAGACCATTTTCTATATTCCCCGACAATGGCATTCACATGAGAACGCCAGACAATACCGTGACTTGGGGCAATCATACTTATGGCAAGGGGGGAAAGCGCATCCATGGCCTTTTGTACCTGGCTTGAATAGGGCAGTACAATATTGGCGTAATACTTCTTTGCCTCGTCAACCGAAATATCAAGGGGGTATTCATCGTCAAACCTTTCCGATGAGGCGATGTGCTGACCAAAAGCGTCGTTGGAAAAAAGGATATTATCTTCCACCAGATAACTCACCATATTGTCAGGCCAGTGGACTAATGGAGTAAGGACAAATTTCATGCTTTTCCGGCCAAGACTGACCGTCTCATCCGTCTTAACAACCTTAATGTTCCAATCGTTTCTTTTATAGTGGGCCAGCAACCCCTTTTGCCCATGAGGAGAGGTTATAATGGTAGCGTTTTTTGCGGTTTCCATAAGCAACGGCAGACTGCCGGAATGGTCCATCTCCACGTGATTTGAAACAATATAATGAATCCGTGAAGGGTCTATGAGACGTGATAACCGTTGCATCATTCTATCGTACAGATAGGGTCTTACCGTATCGACTAAGGTTATTTTTTCATCAAGGATCAAATAGGCATTATATGTTGTACCCTGTTGAGTCAAATAACCATGAAAATTTCTCAAGTCCCAGTCAATTTCCCCAACCCAGTAAACGTTTTCTTTCAGTTTTATTGGATTCATGGATATTTCTCCTTACGAATAAAAACAAAGCAGAGACGCAAGACTTCGTCGTGAGCTCAGTCGAACGATCTTGCGTCTCTCCGCCGGCATTGAAAGTCACAAACATTAAATGAGGCCTTCGGCAACTGGTAGGAGCCGTCTCCTGACGGCGATGGACATGCCCACTGGCGAGGTCGCCAACAGGAGTTGGCTCCTACCAAAAACTTTGAAATTCCTTAACATTAAATTAGGACTTCGT
>CAYJME010000280.1:0-3647 GCA_964370795.1 uncultured candidatus Brocadiaceae bacterium | reverse complement strand
GCACAGGGCTGGTGGATTAGGTTCACATACCCATGCATTTACGGTAAACGTATTGGAATTTTCATGGCACGTAGGTAAGCCAGCAGAAGAAGTAGCTGGTTGTGCTGAATGTCATGCTATTGCTGAGAACAGGTGTGATGGTTGCCATACAAGGCACGTATTTAGCCCTGCCGAGGCAAGGAAGCCAACTGCCTGCAGGTTCTGCCATATGGGTGTTGATCACGATGAATGGGCGATGTATAACACATCCATCCATGGCTGTTTATATGAGGCCGAATCAGCAACTATGGACTGGAGCAAGCCCATAAAGAAGGGTAACTACAGAGTTCCAACCTGCGCTTATTGCCACATGCAGGATGGAAATCACAACCCACAACAGTACGGCACTATCTATAGCGATATGGGTATGTTCGAAGTTGATCGTGGCGCTCCAAAGCACAAAGCAAAGAGGGACGCCTGGATAAAGAAGTGTCAGGATTGTCATTCTCCAAGGTTTGCTGCTGATAAACTCAAGGCAATGGACGATGGTATCAGGTTGAGCTTCACAAAGTGGAGAGAAGCTGCTGCAATTATCGTAGGTTGCTTCCTCGATGGTGTTGTTGATCCTATGCCTGAGGGTTCACCTCCAGACTGGTATGGTCACTATACATTTAGTTTACTGCCAGGTGGAGACCCAAGGTTCTATGCAACTTCTAACCTTGAGCGCCTTGGTCTTGAGATCATCTGTTATTTAATCGGTAATACATATAAGGCTTTGGCTCACATGAGCATGTACAATGCAACATATGGAAATGGTGGTGCATTTGAAACCGATAGGAGACTGATTGAGCTTAAGACAGAAGCTGCTAAACTAAGAAGGTTTGCTGCGATCGAGAAGAAGATTGGTCTTGAACACAAATCTGAGGCGTTCTGGCAGCATGGAGAATACTCAGACCTTCTCCCGGGTTGGATAAGGAAACCAGGCGATGTAGATGTTGAATGGTTTAAGAGGACTGATATTCCTCACCGTGCAAATGCAGATGCTGGTGTAGAAGTACATCACTAATCTGTGCATCTGGTATGAATAACCAGATTTAATTGAGATAAACGATGAGGGTAGCAGAGCTTTTTGCTACCCTCATTGTGTTTATAAGTTTAATTTTTAAACAATAATATAGTAATTGAGGTGTATAGGTATGGCTACGACAACGGTAAAACAAAAATTTTCGACTTATGACTATTCAGAGACAAAGAGTTTACCAGATAAAATGGGGCATTTCGGGCGCTTTGGTGGAAAGTTCGTTCCCGAAACAATAATGCCTGCGTTGGATCAGTTGGAAAAGGCTTATCTAGAGGCAAAAAATGATCCGGCATTTAATACTGAGTTGGAGTATTACTTAAGAGAATATGTGGGTCGTCCCTCAACGCTTTATTATGCGGAGAGATTGACGAAAAAACTTGGTGGCGCAAAGATATACCTGAAGCGGGAAGACCTGAATCATACAGGCGCCCACAAGATTAATAACACCATCGGTCAGATTCTCCTCGCAAGAAGAATGGGCAAGAAGAGAATAATTGCAGAAACCGGAGCCGGTCAGCATGGTGTGGCTACGGCAACAGCCGCTGCGATGTTTGGCATAGAATGTAATGTTTATATGGGTGAGGAAGACATGAGACGGCAGGCATTGAATGTCTTCAGAATGAAGCTGCTTGGTGCAAAAGTTATCCCCGTTACAAGCGGTTCCAAAACGTTAAAGGATGCTACGAATGAGGCATTCAGGGATTGGATGGCCTCGGTGAGGAACACACACTACATTTTAGGTTCTGTTGTTGGTCCACACCCGTATCCAATGATGGTAAGAGATTTCCAGTTGGTGATTGGCAAGGAAGCCAAAAAACAAATATTGGAAAAAGAGAGTAGATTGCCAGACTATCTCATTGCTTGCGTTGGCGGTGGAAGTAATTCAATGGGATTATTTTACCCATTTATCGAAGATAAAGATGTAAAAATGATAGGTGTTGAAGCAGGTGGAGTTGGAACTGGTATTGGTCAGCACGCCTCAACGCTAACGAGCGGTTCGGTTGGTATTTTGCATGGAAGCGCAAGCTATGTGTTACAGGATGAGGATGGTCAAACTTTGCCTGTGCATTCAATTTCAGCAGGATTAGATTACCCTGGAGTCGGCCCTGAACATAGTTATCTAAAAGATATTGGAAGGGCGCAATATGTTTCGATTACAGATGATGAGGCAGTTAATGCATTTCAGGAGTGCGCACGGTTAGAAGGCATCATTCCCGCCCTTGAGGCGTCACATGCCCTTGCGTATACCGCGAAATTCGCGCCAACTTTAGGCAAGGACGAAATAATTATTGTATGTCTGTCAGGTAGTGGTGACAAGGATTCCTTTGAGGTTGCGAAAAAGCTTGGATATAAAATTTAGGACTGGCGAACTTTGATGAACAGAATTGATAAAAAATTTATAGAATTAAAAAGCAAAAATAAATCCGCCTTTATACCTTTTATTACTGCCGGTGACCCTGACCTGCAAACGACAAAGGCGTTAATTTTGGAATTTGAGAAAAGGGGTGCCGATATTATTGAACTCGGCATCCCTTTTTCTGATCCCATTGCGGATGGCCCTATAATTCAGGCATCTTATTACAGGGCTTTAACGAGAGGTATAAAAGTTGCCCAGATTTTAGATATGGTTTCTGAATTGCGAAAGGTCTCGGATATCCCTATTGTTTCGATGGTGTCTTACAGCATTGTGTTTAAAGGGGGGTGTGAAAATTTTGTTGAAAAGGCATGTAAGGCCGGACTTGACGGCTTAACGATTCCTGATTTACCTGTTGAAGAAAATGCTGAGATTTTTGAAACGGCAAGAAAAAATGATTTCAAGATCGTTTGTTTTATAGCGCCCACAACAACAGAACAACGTATGGCCTTAATAGCGCAAAGATCTCAGGGCTTTTTATATTATATTTCCGTGGTGGGTATAACGGGAATTCGTGACAAACTCCCGGATGATGTAGTTCAAAATATTGATAAACTTAAGCAAATAACCAGGCCTCCAATTGCTGTTGGTTTTGGTGTTTCCACGCCATCACATGCAAGGATGATAGGAAAGATGGCTGATGGCGTTATCGTCGGAAGCGCTATAATTAAAGAAATTGAAAGTCACATGGGCGAACCTGTAGAAAAAATGGCGACGCATGTTGGTGGGTTTGTAGGACAATTGGTTTACGGCGCGAAAGATCATGGCTGATGTGATGAATCTAAAGTATTTATATTAAAATAGTAACAGTGCATAGTTTGTAGAAATTGAAAATAATTAACTTTTGTATTGACTTCAAGAGTGGAATAAGTATAATGATTTATCCAAAAATATGAAGATTTTTGGTACTACTTACGTCGTGAAAAAGTAAGTAATTTTTATAGTTATTTATAATTTATGAAAATTTTGAAAGGGGGTGGTCTGCAAGAGTCAACGGTGAGGTTATTTTATTTATGTAACGCAATCGACTGACGATTGTGGCGTAAGGATTATGAGAAGGGAGGAGAATTTAAAGTATTATGCATAACTTTTTAAAAGTAACATTAGCATCAGCTTTAATAGGATGTGCAACTCTGGGTGTAGTTTCCGGTGTTGCGATGAAAGAATCAAAGG
>CAYJME010000279.1:0-3683 GCA_964370795.1 uncultured candidatus Brocadiaceae bacterium | reverse complement strand
GTCGGTCCGCAGGTAGAGTTCATCCAGTTCCGAGCCGCCGCTCGCGGTCAGGCAGTTGCGATCGCCGAAGCCGGTGACCGTGTTCTGACTGGCTACCAGGTTGGCCAAACCGTAACTGGTCGGGATGGCCGTCCCGTCGACACTCCCCGAGGGGGCGCCGAACTGGGCCGTCGTGCGGGTCACAGTGGCGAACTGGTCTCCGGCAATGGCGGTGAAGTCCGGCCGGAAGCCAGGATTGGCCAAGCTGTTGCCCCCGCCGATGCCCGGCAGGGTCTGGTTGCTGACGAACCCGGTCGTGCTGGTCAGGATCGCGGCCACCTTGATGCTCATGGTGGTGGTCAGCGGCACGGTCAGGCCAAGGTCTGACAGGCGAATGCGGGCCTCAAGGCCGGTGGTCTGGGTCCGGGGATCACCGGGCGAACCGCTGCCGGGTGCCGGCGGCGGAGTCGGCGACTCGCCGGTCACGCCGAGCTTGCCGGTGTTGTTGAACGCGACCTGCAGGCCGCCGGGGTTGGTGCCGCCGGTCAGCGTACCGTTGCCGCTGTTCACCGTGCCCACCCCGCGGTACACGCGGGTGGCGTAGTAGTTCAAGGCCTCATTGGGCGCGGCACAGTTGGCGGCCCCGGTGGAGGGGTCATCCCAGGTGCCCATCGAAGTCGCCGAAAGTGCATACTGGCTGACGAAGACTTGCCCGCCCTGAGTGTCGATGGCCAGCACGTGCTCAGGCTCGAAACCGGCATCCAGTTTGGTGCCGATCGAGGCGGCATCGCGGGAAGTCACATCGTCGCTCGCGTCGTCGGGCAGCGCCCCCAGGTCGCGAAGCAGCGCCTGGCCCAGACCCTGCACCGCGCTGGGGGGGCCGTTGGGCGCACAGGGCAACTCATCGAGCCTCGGGGCGATCTCGGTGGCCAGCACGTTCTGCCCGCCGGCCGCGGTGTCGAACAGCAAGACGATGCTGTTCCCGTTCTGCTCCAGGTTGGCAGTCAACCCGACGTACAGGTAGGTGCCGTCGGTGCGAACGTACAACTCGTCGAGTTCTGAACCCGGGAAGCCGCCGGGGGTCAGATGCTGATCCCCGTAGCCGGTGTAATTGTCCTGCACCGCGAAAGCCTTGGGGCTGCCCCACTCCTGCCCCACCCCGGCTTCGATGGTGCCGTTGAAGATGACTTCGCCGAACAAGCTGGCGGAGAGCCCGACCAGGACCAGAACCCCCGCCAGTACCGTCTTGCGACCGCGCACCATCGGACTGCTCCTTCCTTCCGCCTCGCCGTCGCGAAAACCGACGGCGGCTCCCGCTGAGCGAGACACCTCACCCGCTCAGCCTGCCGGCTCACAACCATCTGGGTATGTCAGCCACATGGCACCAATGAGTTCGTGCCGCGATTTGCACTCAACCGGGCCACGAGAACTTCCCATCAGCCCATGAATCGATAGACCTGGAACAGTTGGTTTCCAGTCCCGCCCTCCAAAGTGGCCTTTCGGGACTTGTAGCCGCTCGTTCCCTCCGGTAAAATGTTTTACCAGACCTGCACACCCACTGTCAAGGCGTTCCCGGGCAGGGCACCACCCGCCGGCAGGGTCCCCGGGATGCCGCCAACGGTGGCGGCAAACTATTGCGGTACGGTTGGTTATCACGCTTTTTGAGCGGGTCGAGCAGGCCCCATAGAAGGCCACAACGCCATGGCTGAGACGCCCTCACGCAACCAGCGGAAGCTGCCTCGAGTCCGTGCGGTGAGCATCCGGGACGTGGCCGCGGCCAGCGGTGTGTCCCTGACCACGGTCTCGCTCATCCTGAATAACGGCGACTCGCGGATCAGTAAGCCCACTCGCCAACGGGTCCTCGCGGCCATCGATCAGCTTGGCTACCGCCCCAATCGCCTGGCCCAAGGCCTGCAGAACCGCCGCACGCACATCCTGGCCATCCTGGTGCCGCATCTGGGTCACACCTTCGCGGACCCCTACTTCGGCGAGCTGATCAGCGGCATCTATGAGCGAGCCAACCGGGCCGGCTACAAGATCCTGCTCGAGGCGGTCGGCCCGGCATTCCTGCGTCAGAAGAAGTATTTGGATCTGTTCGACCGCTGCTTCATCGACGGCATGCTCTTCATGGGCTCCAACGACCGCGACCACTTCCTGGAGCACTTCACCGATGGCCGCCGCCCCTTCGTCCTGGTGAACAACGTTCGCGCCGACGTCAATCACGTGGTCTGCGACTACTCGGCCGCCGGCCGCACCGCCGCCGAGCACCTGCTGAGCCTGGGCCATCGCCGCATCGCCATGATTCACGGGGCCGGCGACGTGGAGACTGCCCGTCAGCTCAAGTCAAGCTTCGCCGCCACGCTCGCGGCCACTGGCCTGGAAATGCCCGATTCGCGGATGGCCGACGGCTTCTACACCGAGGAAGGCGGGGCCTGCGCCGCCGAGGAACTGCTTCGCCGCGATCCGTCGATCACCGCGGTGTTCACCGGCAACGACAAGATGGCCGCGGGAGCCATCCAGCGATTGCAGTCGCTGGGCCGCAAAGTCCCCGCGGAGATCAGCGTGATCGGCTGCGACGATATCCACGCCGCTGCCTACGTCACCCCCTCGCTGACCACCGTGCGTACGCCGCTCTTCGACCTCGGGCGACGGGCCTGCCAGTGCCTGCTCGAACTGCTCCGCAACGGCCCCGCCGCCTGCCACGAGACCCTGCCCGTCGAACTCGTGATCCGCGAGTCGACCAGCCGCCCGGCCGATCTCTGAGCGCGAGTTGCGATCCGCGTATCCCACGTGCAAGACCTCCTCAAGCCTCGAGCGCTGCCCGGGTGCCGTGCTCACGGGCCAGGCGGACGAGCAGGTCGTAGCTGTCGAAAGTGACGTTGTCGGGCACGCTGTGGTCCGACTGGAGGATGTAGCCGCCGTTGCGGCCGGCCTGCAGCTTGCGAAGCACCTCGGCGCGGATGGCCGCAGGGTCGTTGGTGGCCAGTACGCGGACGTCGATGTTGCCGTTGAAAGCCCAGCGATCACCGTAGCGGCTCTTGAGGTCAACCACGTCCAGCCCGGCCTTGGCCTCCAGCGGGTTGTAGGCATCCACGCCGGCCTCGATCATGTCCGCGTACACGGGCGAGGCATTCCCGCAGCCGTGATAGATGGCCTTGAGCCCGGCGGCGTGAATCTCCGCGCAGATCCGGGCCAGTTGGGGCTTGTACACCGTCCGCCAGTACGCCGGCGAGAAGAACATGCCTCGCGTGTAAGCGATGTCGCCCCAGATGTAGAGCCCGCTCAGCCGCCCCGCCGCCGCCGCGATCTGGCCGCGGACGATGCCCACCGCAAAATCGCCCAGCCGCTCGATGAAGCCGGCCAGTCGGCCCGGCTCTTCGCCCATCTTGTACAGGGCGTTCTCCGTTCCGATGATCCGCCAGAGCATCTCGTGCGGCTCGCACACGCTGCCGAACACGCAGAAGTCGTCCGCGTACGCTTGCACGCGCTCCAGCCACGAAGGCAGGCCCAGGCAGAGCGCATCACCCACGCAGTTGATCTGGTCGTCGAGCCGGGCACCATAGCGGCGTTCGTCCGACGGGTCGTCGAACCGCAAGCCCTCGATCTGCTCCCAACTGGTGTGCTCGAAGGCGGCATAGCGCGGCATCGGGCAGTCGTCACGCACCTCGATGGTGGCCCCAAAGCCGGTCCGCACGACCGTGCGC
>CAYJME010000278.1:0-3702 GCA_964370795.1 uncultured candidatus Brocadiaceae bacterium | reverse complement strand
TCCTCGCGCGTGGTGTGGTTCACCAGGTACTCGTTGCGGCTGATGCCCGGCGAGAGCATGCGGCCTTCCTTGTTGATCGGCTGGTCGTTCTTCTGGGTGCCCTGCGGACGGCTGTGGCACTGGTTGCAGATGACCATCGAGCGCTCGGAGGCGAGCTTGCCCGGGTTCACGATCATCGAGGCCTTGCGCGCGCGAGGTGCCTTGGCGTGCTCGGAGCCGGGGCCGTGGCAGCTTTCGCAGCCGATGTTGAGTTCGTTGGGCACGCCGTCGCCGTCGATGTCCATCTCGCCGTTCGGGTCGTTGGCCGCGCCGGCGACGAAGTTGCCTTCCACCGTCGGGGTGAGCGTGTAGCCGGTGTAGTGGCAGGACGCGCACTGGATCTCGAAGGACTTGCCCTTGGGCGGGTCCTTCAGCTTGCCCTTGGCCTCGTCGAACAGCCAGTCGCCGTGGTAGTCGCGCCAGGGCTTGCGGGTGCGGTTGGCCCAGGCGTCCTTGCCTTCGGTGTTGTACTGCAGGAAGGGATAGGTCTCGGCTCCGACGCGAATCAGGTAGCGCTGCTTGTACACGGGGCCGCCGTACGTCTTCTCGACCGGGTAGATGCGCGCCTTGTCGGCGGGGTCGCGGGCGTTCTCGGTCTTGAGCTTGAGCGAGCCGTCCTTGTCCGTGTAGAAGGTCGCCGTGAAGCTCACCGACTTCATGTCGGCGGGCGCCTTCTCGGAAACCAGGTACTTGTCGAAGCCGCGGCCCTTGTCGTAGCCGTGCAGGTAGAGCTTGGCGCCGGCCTGCAGCTTCTTCAGCCCGTCGTTCATGGCCGGGAAGCGCGACATGTCCTGCAGCTTGCTGGGCTTGCCCACCACCATGATGCCCTGCTTGTGCGCGGTCTTCGTGAAGCCCGCGTAGTCGTCGTGGCACTTCATGCACTTGGAGCTGCCGACGAAGGTGGCGTTGGCCGGCGTCTTGCCGGACACCTGGATCGCTAGCGGCTTGGCCGAGAGTTCGGCCGTCGTCATCGACTTGTTGGTGAGCGTGCCGCCGGGCAGGTGCCTGTCGTCGTCGGGCACCACGTACACGAAGTACTTGCCGGCCGGCGCGCTGGGGATGTTGAACGCCCCGCTGCCGTCGGTCACGACGTGGGTGTACTTGTCGCCGTTGGCGGCGATGCTGTCGTCCATCGGCTCGTCGTCGTCGACGTTGCGGCGGATGTTGAACGATGGCGCCTTCTTGAGCCTGGCGACGTCGGCCGCGGGCACGAGGAACACCGTGGCTCCGCTTACCGCCCGCTTGCCGCCGTCCGTGACCGTGCCGCTGATCGCCTGCGCCGACGCGCCGAGCGGCGCGAAGGCGAGGACGGCAGCCGCCGCCATGCCCGGTATGCTGAACCCTGTATGCACTCTCATAGCCCTGCCCCCTTGTCCTTCATGGTTTTCCGATCGCGCGCCGCGACATCCGGCAGCCCGTGCAGCAGTTCTTCCTCGAACAATTCCCTGAACAGTTCCCAGACCCTTCCCTTCGCCTGCCGCAGCGCCTTCCTGCCCGCGCCCGTGGCCACGTAGGTGCGCCGGTTGCGCTTGTCCGCCTTTTCCACCGACGACTTCAGGTACCCGCTGCGCTCGAGGCCGTGCAGGATCGGGTACAGCGTGCCGGGGCTCAGCCGATAGCCGTGGTGCGCGAGCTCGTCCATGATTCCCTGCCCGAAGATGGGCTCGTGGGAAGCGTGGTGCAGCACGTGCAGCCGGACCAGGCCGCCGTAGATCTCCTTCTCGCTCATGGTCGAAAGCCGTTATCGAAAGCCGCTATCGAAGTTCGATAACCGCTTGGCCCACTCTACGCCTGCAATCGGGGGGTATACAACGACGCGGGCTGATGCAGATCAAACCCGTTCGATTTCGGGTTCGGCGGGGGTCGGGGTGCGCCGCAAGGGCAAGCCTTCCGGGCCCCGGCAATGCCGATGGCCGTCCAACGGCCTCCAGGGATTATCATTCGGGTTGGCGCAGCGCCCCGCCTGTGCCCGCCCTCGCATCGATACCCGCTCCCACCATGGTCACCCGGCTCTTCTCCCGCACCCCCCTTCACGAGCATCCCGAGGCCGCGCAGCGCGTCCTGGGCGTGGCGACCCTGGCGCCGGAATCCTCCGAGCTCGCCGCTCTCGTCGCCGCCGACCCCGCGCCGGAAGTGCGCGCCGCGGCCGCTTCGCGCAGCGCCGACCTCGCCGCGCTCTCGGTCGCCTGGGAAACGGAAGCCGATGCCGGCGTCCGCGAGGCGCTGGCTGCAGCACTGGGCAGGGTCGTCGCCGAAACGCCCGAGGCCGGCGCGGCGCGCGCATTCCTGGAGTCGGGCGCATGCACCGACGCGATCCGGGCCGCGGTGGCCCGGCAGGCCAAGGAGGCCGACCGGCGCCTCGCAGCCATCGCCGGCCTTCGCGACGAGCCTCTCCTCGTGGAGCTGGCGCTCTCCGGGGGACATGCGGAGACGCGCCTCGCGGCCGCCGAGTGCGTGCGCTCGCCCGAGGGCCTGCAGGCGCTGGTGGACGCGGCGCGCAACAAGGATCGCGGTGTCGCACGGCTCGCCAAGCAGCGTCTCGACGCGCGGAAGAACCGCGAGGGGCAGGCCACCGAGGCCGACGCCATCCTCGACCAGCTGGAGGCGCTCGCGGGCACGCCCGGGCCGATCCTCACGGCCGTGGTGGACCTGAACCGCCGCTGGCAGGCGCTGGACATGCGCGACGACGCCACGCGGCTGCAGCGTTGCGACGTCGCCCGCCGCGCGCTGCAGGCGCGCTTCGACCGCGAGCAGGCCGAGCAGGCGGCGCGCGCGCGATTCGAGCGCCGCGTAGGCGACTGGATTGCCGCGCTCGCCGCTCCCGACGGGTCGGAGGCGCTGAACGGCCTGCGGGTCGAGCTTGCCGCACTGCGGGAAGAAGCAGGTGCGAGCGGCGACGAGGGCGCATCCGCCCGGCTCGATGCCGCGCAGGGCCGCCTCGACGGCTGGGAGAAGGAACTGCAGGCGTTCGCCAGCGCCGAGGCGCTGGTCGTCGAGGCCGAGCGTCTCGCGGCCGACACCTCCGTCGACAACGCGCAGCTTCCCGAGCGCTGGCAGGCGCTCGACCGCGCGATCCGCACGCCGGCGCTGTCGCGGCGCTTCGAGGCGGCGCTCATGGTCATCGAGCAACGCCGCCTCGCCCAGGCGCAGGTCGCGCGCGAGGAATCCGGCGCCGCCCGCGACCGGGTCCACGCCTTGCTGCACGCGGCCGAGCAGGCCCTCGCCGCGGGGCAATTGCACGCCGCGCGCGCGGCGGTGGACGAGATGAAGGCCCTGAAAGCGGAGGCCGGCGCCCTGCCCAAGCCCACGCAGCAGCGCATGGGTCGCGTCGGCCAGCAACTGGGCGAGCTGGAGCGCTGGGAATCCTTCGGCCAGCAGACCGCGCGCGTGCAGTTGTGCGAGCGCGCCGAGGCCCTCGCCGCGCCGGGACTCGACGCCGCGCGCACGGCTGCGGAAGTCAAGAAGCTGCGCGACGAGTGGAAGGCCCTCGACGCCCTGCACGCGGGCGTGCCGCGTTCGCTGTGGGAGCGTTTCGACGGCGCGTGCGAGAAGGCCTACGCGCCCGCCGCGCAGCACTTCAAGGAGCTCGCGGCCCAGAGGAAGCTCGCCCGCAAGCAGCGCGAGGAATTCATCGACGCGGCCGCCGCGCACGCGCCCACCCTC
>CAYJME010000277.1:0-3782 GCA_964370795.1 uncultured candidatus Brocadiaceae bacterium | reverse complement strand
CGATTTCAAAGGCAAGAACAAGGGTATAAGCATGAAGTCACTGGATAAACTCAAGGACAACATCAGAGACATCACCCGACGCACACAAGGTGTCAACCTTATAGCCGTCATTGAGAAACTAAACCCTGTCATTCGTGGGCATGTCAACTACTTTCGGCTGGGCGATGTGAGAAAACGCTATCGCAAATTAGACTGCTGGGTACGGATGAGGCTTCGATGCTTCAGGTTTTCGAGAAAGTGGAAAACAGACAACAAACGTTTCCCCGTACACCGATTCTTTAAAATGGGGTTACTCTTATTTGAAGGAGAATTTCTTAAGGCGTGTACTAAAGCATGATATTTGACTTTTCTCTGCCATAGAGCAACGCTACGGGGTCGCTAATCCTGTAGTGAGCGAGGTCGAACTATACGAGAAAGACGTATGGTTTAAAAGGATACTTTGTCACATTGTCCATAGTATCTGGCGACGATTGGGGGTTGGAGGCTTCGCCTCCAGCCTACCAGCTAGGTGGGGCTCAAGGTTTATGAGATTTATGCAAAACCGTATCAATAACCGGCAACATCTGCATCTTTTATAATCCAAATCTGTCCACAAGGTGTACCGTAACTGATGCACCATTTTTGCCAATGTGAAATTTAACGTCATCCCATTTGGGATGACGCCGTATTACTTGAACATCGAGCTTTGAAAAACCAATTGATTCCTGAGGTATCCCCAGAATACCACTGCGTTCCAATTGCCTACTATTATTCAGATCATGGTATGAAGAAAGGGAATATTCGCCCGGCGCTACATTTTTAAATGAAGGGTAGTGCAGACAACCCCCTCTACTCCCCCTTTCCTAAGGGGGAGTAATTCAAAAAATGTTGTCACATTATTTACCCATAATCTGCAAATATCGTGCAATGCCGTTTCTTGTAATTAAACCGACGACTTTATCATTTTCCATAACGATAATCAATCCTTTGTCTTCTTTTATCATTAATTCAAGAGATCCCATGACATCGGAATCAGGAGATATCTCCCATTTTTTGTCATGGGGGACTAAAACATCTGATACCTTTACCTTACTCCAATCTTCCCGAGGAACGTTCTTGATCTCCTTGAGGGTTATAATGCCCAGAAATTTTCCGTCATCCATGACAGGGAATCCGCCGTATCCATATCTAAGAAAATACTTATCTACCGCCTCATCGATGGGAATTGAGGAATTGATGGTTACAATATCCCTTGCCATAACGTTTTTGACCTTGATATTTGAGAGTGCCTCCTGAAGGGTTGCCTGTTGTTGGCTTGACTGGGCTGCCATGTAGAGGAACCATCCGATAAGCAACAGCCACAATCCACCGGAAGAACCTGAAAAAATCAAAAATAGACCAAAAATGACAAAGAACAGGGCGATCCTTTGCCCGAAGTTAGATGCCTGCTGGGTAGCGTAAAAATAATCTTTTGTCCTGCTCCACAATACTGACCTGAGAATCCTTCCACCATCCATCGGAAACCCCGGGATGAGATTAAAAGCGCCGAGTATAAAATTGATTTGTGCAAGATAGGAAAAAAGCGCCCTTGGTCCCCCAACAGTGTTTACCGACACCAGGAAGAAAAGACCTGATAGAAAAAAACTTGAAAGAGGGCCTGCAATTGCCATCCTGAATTCTGCTTTGGGATGTGGTGGTTCTCCTTTCATTTGTGCAATGCCCCCAAAAATGAACAAGGTAATACCTGTGATAGGAATATGGTATTTTCTGGCCACATATGCATGGGAAAGCTCATGAAAGGCAACGGAGGCAAAAAGCAGCAGGGCCGCTAGTGTGCCTTTAATCCAGTAAGCGGCTACGGGAAGGTCTGGCGCTGCCTTTGGGAAATAATGGGTGGACAATGACCACGTTATCAAACCAAAGACAATAAACCACGAGAAATGCACCCGAATGGGAATACCCATTATCGTTGCAACTTTCCATGCGCCCTGAGTTAATGTTCTGTTCATTCAACCTCCCATATTTTCCCATTTCTTAAGTTTTTCGAGTTTTACCAATACTTCTTACCGGCTCAAATCTTTTGCAGTATAGTAATTACTTTGTAAAAACTTCTTTTTTTAGCACGTTTTTTACAGCCCCCTTCACCCCCTTTTTAAGGAGGATTTGGATTATGCTATGTATGATAGCAAAATCAGCGGTGAACTTTCAACCTTTGATTGAATGATTATTAAAAGACGTATTTTACCATTTTTTCAGAAGAGGAATTGGCACAGAAGATTGCGGAAGATGACAGAATATTATGAACGGTCGTGAGTGGTTACCCAGGTAACTCGATCGAGAAGGTATTGGTTATGAAAGATGTCTCATTCAACCAGGTATAAAATTACAGAGAAAGGGTATCGTATTTTAGGAGTTGGGTAGGTTGGGTTGAGGAACGAAACCCAACGTTTTCGCTAATAGGTATTAAATTGTTGGGTTTCGTCTTGCGCAACCCAACCTACTCGACTTCTCGTATCTTCTTTTTTTAATTCAAATCGAGTCGGTTTGGTAAAATCCAACACATCATGTACGAGTCTTTCCCTATTCCGGGCTGAGTCTATTATCGCCTGTACAGCAGTGTCGATGTTGCCCTTTTCCCGCCCCAATATGTTTTGCAAAGCCTAAGATTGTAATAAGGGGATTATTCAGATCATGTACAATGGTCGTTGCTGCCTGGCCAATGCTTGCGAGAAGCCGATCCTTTTCCGATGCCAATTAAAACCAACATAAAAAGACCGAAAAGTTCCAGCAGTTCATTGATATTAAGTAAAAACACCGGTGGCGAAATAATGTCATTTAGGATAATCCAACCAAGTTCTATTGTAGAAAGCAATAAAACCAGAGCCATCATTACCATGAGGGAAGCAACGATTGTCTTTTCGAATTTCTTTAAATAATCAAACATATGCACTCCTTACAAAATGTATTTGGATTTTATTGCCATTTTCCTTCTTATCCATTTGTCAATTTCTACAGCAATGACGATTGCTACACTCAGAAAAGGCGCCCAGATAACAAATTCATATTGCCCATTTCTTAAAGAATTTGTTCCGCTTTTCATCGCATTCCTTCTCCGAAGGATTTTTTCGTATAAAAACAACCAAATCCTGCTACCAGGAGCAAGATGATTACCGACGTGGCAGCGCCCTGTCCAAAGTCGCCCTTGTAAAAGAAGAGTTTGTAGGCATACACAGATAAGGTTTCTGTTGAACCTCCCGGCCCTCCGCCCGTGAGTATATAAACGAGATCAAATATCCTCATTGCATCAACAGCCCTGAAGAGAATGGCCACACCCAATACCGGTAAAAGCAATGGCAGGATTATGAAACGGAGTCGCTGCCAGCTATTTGCGCCGTCAACAACGGATGCCTTATACATTTCTTGCGGAATGGCAGAGAGACCTGCTAAGGCAATAATAGCCACAAACGGAGTTGTCTTCCAGACATCTGCAACAACCAGAGACAAGAAAGCCAGAAATGGATCCCCAAGCCAGTTGATTCGCTGTATGCTGACAATTTCCAGAAGATAGTTGAGAATACCCAAATTATAGTCAAACATCCACTGCCACATCTTTGCAGTTACTACAGTCGGAATCGTCCACGGAACAAGTATCAGGATTCTCAAAAGGTTATTAATGGGTGACAGCCGGTTCATCATGAGTCCCAGACATAAGCCCAGAACGGCTTCCAGGGATATTGAAACAAATACGAATGAGAGTGTAATAAAAAGGGAGTGCCAAAAACGGGAGTTTGTCAGTACTGCAT
>CAYJME010000276.1:0-3791 GCA_964370795.1 uncultured candidatus Brocadiaceae bacterium | reverse complement strand
GCAAATAATTGATATTACTGTTGATACGACTTTTACTTGTCGAACTTGGGTTAAGGCAGGGGCGTGATACTCTACGTTCATCAACGGGCATCTTTTACGTATTTTCACTCCTCCATCGAAAATGTTTTTTCCGGGGTGTCTCCTCATCCCGAATATAATCCTGGATAAGTTTCAAGCAGGTATCTTTACTGCTTACAGAATCCACATTGATGTAATTTACGTGGTCTTTATTTGTATCTACCCAGCTCAACACAATATCAATTTCCCCCTGTTCTATATCGGTAAGGGCATATTCGTTTTGAAAATCATCATCCCCCTTTTCGCAGAGTGGAGTCAGGGTTGTATTAAAATACAGGGCATCCAAAATGTTTTCAACATCCGTAAAGTTAACGGCGTCCTTTAAAATCTCGTAGTATTCCAGGGGAACCCCTTCCCTGATGAAAAACAATACCAGGCTGCTTTCCAGAGAAGCAGTCGCTATAATGATAAAATTTTTCAGACTGCCATACCTGGCAGCCCTTTCATGTACTTCGAGTTGTTGGTTTAATTTTGGTTGCAATTGCTTTATCAACCTGAACTCCATGAGCATTGCCGCAAGTTCAGAGCCTGTCTCCTCATATTCAATAGAGTAAACGGTATTCAGGAGTTCAGCCTCCTTTTGCAGACGGTCGGCAGTATTCCAGAAGTAGGAATTTATCCGTGTCCGCAGATTCTTCGCCTTGCCCACATAAATCACCGCTCCGCCCTTATCCTTCATTTTGTAAATACCCGGCTTTTGCGGTATGACCCACAGAAAAGCCTTATCAAAGGCGTATTTACTAAAATCAACAGCATCAATATCAGGGTATTGAAACTCCAATGCCTTTTCCAGCGTATCAATGCCTTGCTTCTTTAACAATTCCATAAATCTGTGAAATATGTCGGCGACTAAACTGACTTCCTTTTCTGTACGGCAGTTGTCTACCCTGGTAAGTTTATAAAACGAGGCAATGTCATGTATGGATTTTGGACGAAGATTGGGAATCAGCCGCTTTGCCAGAAATTTCAGACAGAAAGAAGCGTTTTCCATAGTTTTATGCGTTCTCGCAAGCGTTCCGTTAAGTTGATTTATGAAAGGCAGCATATCATAACCGACTAAAACAGCTTCTCCCGCGAAATTACAGAAAGATTGAACGGCCTTTTCCAGCGCTACTCCCTCTTTGACCTCCTGGGTAAATTCTTCCGGTAACGGCAGGGTTGGTAATATTCCTGGACCAGGGTTGATAACGGCGTGAATACGATCTGTTATTTTGTCATCCCTTGTTTTTTGCGCGCTCATCTCAACAATTACTTTCACTCCCCTTGCTGTATCAACGGTCAAAGCACTCAGGAAAATAAATTCTGCCTCTGAAAGTGGAGTACCGATTCGTTCGACAACCTTCCATTGGTGTTGTTCGTCGCGCATAAACCTGCGATCGCCAACAAGTGCGGCGCCGATGAGTTTTTCGCTAATATTTGGTGAAGCGCCTTTGACTTTTAATACCTGTTCTACAAGTTCGCTACTACCAATACCGCCTTTTTGTGATTTCAAATATGCGTAAATCTTATCTTTCATTATTAAAACAAAAATCCTGCACAATGCCTTAAATCACCAGGGGCACGCTATACGTGCCCCTTACGGCGACAAATTTTAAACTCGATACTAAACAGCAACTGTTTTCACCGTTTCCCAGATACCGTGCAAATTGCAACGGCTCAAAATGCGTAAAGTGGACGACTCTTTGACTGCAACAGGAATCGTTACTTTTGCCTGAGGACATAAGGGGGAAAATTCCACGCGTGAAATCAGGTCAGTCCCCAGATATACCTCTATCCACTGGATGTAATGGCCAACAGTCATGGGATGCAAGGTTTCGCCAATCTGAACATCTACTATAAATGGTTCACCGCTCTTTACAACACCGGATATCTGTACAAACGGGGCATGTCCTTTTTCCTTAGGGGTAAGTGTTATCGGATCTTTTATCCGATTAATACTTTGAAACCAATCCACATCATCAGCTCTACCCCTTTTCAATGCGCCCAGGGTAGAACCTAACCCCAGAGCAATCGCTGATATACCAAAGGTCTTCAAAAGCCTTCTTCTGTTAAAACACTCCATATTCCTGCCTCCTCTTAAAAAATATCAAGATTTACATGAACACAAAACGGATCAGAATAAAAAATCTAACAAACAATAATTACATATTACAAATATATGCAAATATGTCAAGTTTGAAATTTCCCAACCATTAAATTTGTGCATGGGAATTTTCATGTTTCTTCAGAAAGCATATTTCAGGTAAAATATGGTTTTACAGAAATTCATGAAATGATTCAGGAACAAACATGATTATTGACCGACTGGAAAACTGGGACAATTACTTCTCCGGGACAACATGGAGATGTGTCTTTGATTTTTTAAGAACCCTCCACCCAGATGCTGCGGAAAAAGAATACCCATTACAGGGAAATGACGTCTTTGCAAGGGTCATGACTTACGAAACAAAATCACCGGACACTGCGGTACTTGAAGCACACCGGAAATACATCGATATTCAGATGATGATACAGGGTACAGAATGCATAAAATGGTTTCCCGTCAACGACCTGAAAGTCGGGATTCCTTATGATACGATAAAAGACGTTGAATTCTATCACCATCCCCGCTATTGCCTTGCGCGCGTTGACCTCTGTCCGGAGACATTCATTGCTTTATTTCCCGATGACGCCCACATGACGCAACTGATGTCCGGGAACATACCGCATGGAGTAAAAAAAGTGGTAGTAAAGGTCAAAAGAGAACTTTTTTAATGCTTTTTTGGGCGCGAGAGCAAATAAAAAGCCAATTTCTCTGAATGTGCATGGTTAAGGTACGGCACAGGTACGATTTAACAAGAATCAATTTTACCTATGTTTACAATACAAAAACACTTACGAAATTTAACAAGATAAAGAGATTATATCTTGACAATAACTTTTGCTATGCTTATACTTGTTGCTTATCTATTCAGATATCTCTGTTGATGTATTCTGTGTGTTCCTTCTTCAAAGGTTTCTTGTTGTTTATAGGTTGTGTTTTGAAAGCAGCCTGCGATAATTATCGCAAATTAAGAAATGCAATGAGCGCCCATAGCTCAATTGGATAGAGTCACGGACTACGAATCCGGAGGTTGGAGGTTCAAATCCTCCTGGGCGCGTTTTAAAAACTACATGTTTATGGATAATACTGCGAGAAGTCACGAATATTTTATGAGGCAGGCTATCCTTGAAGCGGAAAAAGCGGTGGAGAAGGACGAGGTGCCCGTCGGGGCTGTGATTGTCCACGAGAACCGTATTATAGCCCGTGCACATAACCAGCGAGAAATGCTTCAGGATCCTACCGCTCATGCAGAGATGATCGCAATAACTCAGGCTGCCGCATATTTACAGAGCTGGCGTTTAACGGGTGCAACAATCTATGTGACACTCGAACCTTGTGCCATGTGCGCCGGCGCGCTGGTGCAGTCGAGGATTGATACCCTTGTTTATGGGACTGTGGATAAAAAGGCCGGGGCGTGCACTTCAATTATGAACCTTGTACAGGAACCGCGGTTTAATCACCGGCTGGAGGTTGTGTCGCATGTCCTTGCTGATGAATGTAAATATATTTTACAAAGGTTTTTTTTAGAAAACTGCCGGAGTAAGTAGTACTTTGATTGCATAGGAATTTACATTTATGTATAGGAATTTCAATCTTATAAAAACCGAGTGCCGAAAATGCGTTTTGTAAC
>CAYJME010000275.1:0-3808 GCA_964370795.1 uncultured candidatus Brocadiaceae bacterium | reverse complement strand
CCACGTACGGCCCATCTGCCGATTCGGGGGGACTGATGCAAAATAATGCATTAACAATATACCCTTATCCTGATGTGGAGACCATTCTTAAAGGGGAATCTACCGGTGGAGACAAAGCACCGTTGCCGGGTCCGGGCGATAAACCCTGCACGGAACGACCTGATCCAGGATAAAGCAGTTAAGATATAAGCATCTATTACAATATATTTACAACAAACACCTAAGGTTTTCAGAAAATGAAAAAAGAATCCTTTTTGTAAGTGCTCATTATCAAATAAAACTTTAAAAGGAGGGTAATAATGTCTAAAGATGTGGTTGTAATTACCGATGCAAATTTTGATACAGAGGTATCGAAATTAAATATTCCTGTGTTAGTAGATTTTTGGGCGTCATGGTGCGGCCCTTGTAGGCAACTGACGCCTGTGATAGATGAATTGGCGAAGGAATATAAAGGAAAGATTAAGGTTGGAAAGCTTAATACGGAAGAAAATAATGATATCCCCGCAAAGTTTGGCATCACTGCAATACCTACGATTATCTTATTCAGAAATGGACAAGCCGTGAATAAAATGGTGGGGGTAAAATCGAAGAAGGACTTAAAGGCTGTGCTAGATGCTCAACTCGCTGTGAAGACATAAGATTCATTGAGTATAAATACCAAATTTAACAGGAAGGGTGTGCCATGAAAACAGGATTTTTTATGAGAGGATTACTTGCTGCTGCTTTCACAGTACTTTTATTTCCCCTCATCGCCTCCGGAGAAACTTCTCCATTTACCTTAAATGTGGCTTTACTCAAGGACCGTGTCCCAGGTGGTGACCTTATACCTGTTTCAGTTACCTTCACAATTGCCCCCAACCATCATATTTACAAGGATCAAGTAAAAATAGAAAGTGGAGAACCTGCCAGATTTACCGTAGCTTCCACAGAACTTCCTGCTGGAAAAATTCGATATGATCAATTCCTTGAGAAAGAAGTGGAAGATTACGTAGGAGAAGTACAGGTAAAGACGTTCCTTCAAGTATCAAAGGACATGCCAACAGGTACACATGATGTAAAGCTCAAGGTGCATTATCAAGGGTGTTCAGATAAAGTCTGCTTTGCCCCAAAGATGGAGGAATTTACGTTACCCGTACAGGTTGAGTTAGCCAAATTAGGCGTTTCTAAAACACAGGAAGCAGAAAAAGTCCCGCCAGTTTCAAAACCCGAGAAAAGAGCCGAGGCTGGTGGCATCCAAAAGACTATTGAAAGCCGGGGGATTTTTGTATCTCTAATCATAATCTTTTTGGCAGGTGTGGGCCTGAGTTTTACTCCATGCGTGTACCCCATGATACCGATCACCGTAGCCGTAATTGGTGGGCAGGTGGCAGGTGACCAGACTACGGGCAGAAAACCCTTAAAGGCGTTTTTCCTGTCGTTGATTTATGTCCTGGGTATATCCATTGTTTACTCCGGTATGGGGGTAGCCGCTGCCTCTACCGGGGCATTGTTTGGTACGGCCTTGCAGAGCACATGGGTCATAGGGTTTGTCGTGGTAGTTTTTGTTGCTCTCGCCATGAGTATGTTTGGGGTGTATTATCTGCGGATGCCGTCTTTTATTTCTGATCGGTTAGGGACAAAGACGGGAAAGGGTGTTATAGGGGTCTTTGTCATGGGTATGGTTTCGGGGGTTGTAGCTTCGCCATGTATTGGCCCTGCCCTTGCCAGTTTGTTGGTCTACATTGCCAGCACGGGAAACAAATTCATGGGGTTCTGGATGTTGTTCGTATTTGCCTGGGGAATGGGTGTGCTTTTGATTGTGTTGGGCACCTTTTCAGGCGCCCTGAAGGCCCTTCCGAAATCGGGAGGCTGGATGGAAACAGTGGAGAGGATATTTGGACTCCTTTTGATTGGAGCCGCACTGTATTATTTGCGGTTCATTATCTCAGAGAGTGTCTTTATCATCATCCTGGGCATATTCTTGATTGTTACTGCGGTGTTTTCTGGCGGTTTTGACCGACTGACTCATGAGAGTACTACCTTTCAACGTGCTAAGAGGGCATTTGGTATCATAGTCTTTATCTTTGGAGCATACTTCCTTGTAGGACACCTCATGATCAAGGGATTTATCTTACCCCCCTTCTCGACCACAACTCCTGCCGGGGTAGTAACAGCCAAGGAGGATATCGATTGGGTGTTGAGTGAGGAGGAAGGACTCAGACAGGCCAAGGCCGAGGGGAAGGTGGCGATGATTGATTTCTGGGCATCGTGGTGTGCCGCTTGTATGGAATTCGAGAAGCTTACCTATACCGATCCGGAAGTTATCAAGGAATCAAAGAAATTGGTAAATATCAAAATTGACTGTACAAAAACAGATGACCCAAAGGTGAAGCAACTCTGGGACAAGTATGGGGTAGTTGGTTTGCCTACTATTGTATTTGTCGACAGGAATGGAAATGAACTCAAGGATAAAACTATTACAGGTTTTGTCAATCCAAAGGAATTTCTGCGGATCATAAAAAGCCTGGAGTAATAAAATGAAGCTGAAGAAAATAATAATTTTTACGCCGATAATCTTGATTCTTATTTTGCTGACTGGAGGAGGTATCTGGTTTAAAAGGAAATATGCCACATCGGTTGAGATGGATGTCCATCTCAAAGAATATGCTCAATTTGAATATCCTGAAGATCCTGCAAATCGCAGTGTTCATTATGCGCAGTATTCAAACAGAAATTTGAAAATAGTGAAAAAAGATAAAACCCATTTCGATCTGATTCTGGAGCCAGCGAATAATCATACAGCAAAAATTGTATTTAAAGATATTGATGCAGGCCTTTTTGTAACAGACCTGCCGGAATGGACAATGGACAAGGAAAGACAAAGATTTAGAGATCATTGCCCTGACCGATAGAGAATGGAACAGACAGCAGGTAAGTTTTAAGCCGGATTCTGAATATATACAAATTACTGGTGGTGACGGGTTCGAAAAAAATAATTTATATTCGGCCGAAATTGCCAAAAATTGTTTAAATGGCGGCCTCTGGGAAATTTTACTTTTTTTAAGGAAAACAAGCAAAAGGCCCTTTATTATCAAGGATGGTTCACATTTCCTCTGGGACATTACAAGGAGGTATTCGAGGAAATCACCGATCTGTCTTATTGGAAACACTGGCGGAGATTGGAGCACTGGGTAAATCCAGCCGGCTCACGTGTAAATTTAAATCTTCTCAGGAAAGTTTTAAACGAAAAAGAGGTAACTGCTGATTTTCTGTCGAGTGAGCGCATTTTTGCTTCAGGTGAGCAACAGAGGAAGCTCAGGACAACGAATTATCAGAATATTAAGCTGGAAGGATTTCTATGACGGACAGCACCCGGTCGAGTTTGCAACGTTTGCTCCACCTGGCAGGTATTATGTCAAAAAGCCCTGGAAAAATGAGTATTGGGGAATTGCTGAGTTCAAAAAAGCGATACTAAGGGACATTCAATCACCAGCATCGGAAGAAGTCTTACAGGAAATTGAGATGGTTTTTAAGGATTCCAAAACTGCTGAAAATCTGATGTTTAATTTATGAAATAACAATGGAAAATAAAGTAAGCTTACAATCAGTAATTATCTGTCCGAATTGTGGATACCGGAAGGAAGAGACAATGCCAACGGATGCCTGCCAGTTTTTTTATGAATGTGAAAATTGTAAATCAAGATTAAAACCAAAAAAGGGTCATTGCTGTGTATTCTGTTCATACGGAACAGTTCCTTGTCCATCAATACAAGAAAAATTTTATAGAGAGGCTAAATAATGGCAAGACTTTCGGTTATAGGGAGAGAAC
>CAYJME010000274.1:0-3826 GCA_964370795.1 uncultured candidatus Brocadiaceae bacterium | reverse complement strand
ACCCATAAGGGCATTCATATTTGCCCCATCGCAATAGACGAGTCCTCCGGCATCGTGCGCAATTTTGCATATTTCGACAATATCTTTTTCAAAAAGGCCGAGGGTGTTGGGGTTGGTGATCATGAGCGCAGCAGTGTCACGCGCGAATGCCTCCCTGAGTTTTTGTATATCCACGAGGCCATCGGCATTTGATTGAATTGATTCAACCTCATAACCACATAAGGCAGCAGAGGCTGGATTTGTCCCGTGAGCGGAATCGGGGATAATAATTTTGTGCCTTTTTTCCCCTCTTTTTTTTAGATAAGAGCGAATGATTAACATACCGGTCAATTCGCCGTGGGCGCCTGCCGCAGGCTGAAACGTAAAGGCGGACATCCCCGATATATCCTTGAGCATGTGTTCAAGGTCATAAAGGAGTTTCAACATACCCTGGCATTGCTCAATGGGTTGATAGGGATGTAATTTTGTAAAACCCTCGAGTTTTGCAGAGTCCTCATTCAGCCGGGGATTATACTTCATGGTGCATGAACCCAGGGGGTAAAAATTGGTATCTACACAGAAGTTCTGTTGTGAGAGCCTGGTAAAATGGCGAATGACGTCGACCTCCGAGACTTCTGGTAATTCCGCATCCTGCTTTCTCAGCATTTTCTGGGGGATATAATCTGATGTTGGTTTTTGCGGTACATCACAGGAGGGAAGGGTGAAACATCGCCTGCCGGGAGATGTTTTGTCGAATATGAGCGGTTCCATGGTGTTCATATTGTGTATCCTTTATTTTGGTTGGTATTTGGAAATAGTCCTGAGTTTTTCAAGGAATGTTTCTGCCACGCCCTGCGATCTTATCATAACAGACGCTTCGTGGTTCTTCTTTAATGCACTGTATGTCCAGTTCGTGCTTCCCAGAATGGTAATGTAGTTGTCTATGACCAGTATCTTGCTATGGGTAACCTGGTCACTGCTATCGTAATACACCGGGACGCCATTTTTCTTGAGAAGCTCGTATGCAAAGGAACTCCTCCGTTCGATTTCTTTTCCCTTTTTGCCTTCTTCCCAGAACATGGTGTTTTGATCGAAAATAGTCGTTACCTCTAAACCGCGCCGATGCGCATTGATAAGGTCGTATACGAGATTGTATTCCCACCCTTGTTTATATTTGGGGTTAATGTCGGCAGTGTACATCACGCAAAAGACTGATTTCTTTGCGTTTGCTAATGCCTGATGTACCTGAGGATAATATTCATCGTCTACCAGCGGGGTAACGTCGTCTGCGGGTAATCCAAAAGAGGCGTCAACAGGCAAGAGAGAATGGATGAAGATAATAACCGTGATGATAAATATTTTTTTCATAATAACCAAGCGCGCATCGGGTTTTTTTCGCCTCACCTTAATATTGAACCAGCGAATGTCTGTTCAGAGTATCAAGACTGGAACCTTGAGTTATATAAGGTACGCTAAAATAACTTGACAAATATTTTGTCCAATGTACACTACGACTTAAGATATTAACCGCGGTTTATTGTCAAATGATGAGATAAAAGTTTAACAGACAATCCACAGTTTTTGAAGAGAAAACCCCTATGATTATTGGCGTACCAAAAGAAATCAAACCAGACGAGTATCGGGTGTCTCTTATTCCCGTTGGTGTGGAAGAAATGGTGAAACGCGGGCATTTGGTGCTTGTAGAAAAAGGCGCCGGGTCTGGAAGCGGTATACATGACCGGGAGTATGAAAAAGCAGGCGCCTGCCTGGTTGGCAATCCCCGCGAAATTTATAGTCAGGCGCAACTTGTCATTAAGGTTAAAGAACCACTTCCGGAAGAATATGTTCTTTTAAGGGAAGACCAGATTATCTTTACCTTTTTTCACTTTGCTGCATCAGAAAAATTAACTGATGCGGTGCTCGGTGCAAACGTTATCGCTATTGCTTATGAAACAATTCGGGACGAACATGGCTGTCATCCTGTTTTGACGCCCATGAGTGAGGTGGCAGGGCGGATGTCCATTCAGGAAGGTGCAAAATATCTGGAAAAACCCATGCATGGGCGCGGGATATTGCTGGGGGGGGTGCCGGGAGTCTCCCCGGCGGAGGTCGTTATTATTGGCGGTGGTGTTGTAGGTACCAATGCAGCCAGGATGGCGGCGGGGCTTGGCGCGAGGGTTACCATCCTTGATGTTAATATGGATCGTCTCAGGTATCTGGACGATATCATGCCGGAAAATGTCGTTACCCTCATGTCAAATGTCCATAATATACGGGAAAAGGTTAAAGAGGCGGATTTGCTGATCGGCGCTGTGCTTATTGAAGGGGCAAAAGCGCCTTTTGTCGTAACGAAAGATATGGTGCAGACTATGAAGCCGGGCGCGGCGATTGTCGATGTTGCCATTGACCAGGGCGGCTGCGTGGAGACAAGCAAGCCAACTACGCACAGCAATCCAATTTATACGGTATATGATGTTATTCATTATTGCGTTACCAACATCCCCGGCGCTGTGGCACGTACCTCAACGTACGCATTAACGAATGTGACATTGCCGTACGCCCTGGAGATTGCCGATAAGGGGTATGAGCGTGCAGCCAGAGAAAATCAGGCTTTGTTAAAGGGTATTAATATGGTAAAAGGGAAGGTTACTAATAAGGCTATTGCCAATGTATTTGGGATGCCTTATAATTCGTTGGGCTAAAATAAAGACGGGTTGTTTTTTACGAAAGGATATTGATATTTTTTGTTTGATTTGGTAGATTTAGTATCCAAATTTTTATTTTACCCTTAAAAACTTAAGAAAGGGAGGCAGGAAAATGAATTTATCTCAGGCCCTTGATATGGTTGCAAAAGATGAGCGGGAATTGCAAGAAAAATATTTAAAGCTGGCGGACCAGGAAACGGACCCATTTGTGAAGGCATTTTTTCATAGAATTGTTAAAGATGCGGTAAGGCACGAAAAGAAAGTTTATAAAAAATACGAAAAGATTTTAAATACAATAAATAAGAAGACCTATTAGACAGACCCTGACAATGAATAAAAAACCCCAGTATCCATTACAGATATTGGGGTTTTTATGTCGTAATTGTCTCATTATAATTAAGTAACAACTTCTATTTTTTACATACCGCTTTTGCTATGCTAAAATCGATTTGTTATAAAATATAAGTGTGTACTCTTTTATAAGCTTATAATTTAACGACTTTGGCGGCCTTATAGCCCTTCTGATCCTTTATAATCTCGAATTCTACCTTATCTCCTTCGGCAAGGGTTCTGAATCCCTCGCACTCGATCGCGGTTTGATGTACAAAAACATCATCCCCATTTTCTTGTGAAATAAACCCAAATCCCTTCTTATCATTAAACCACTTTACTGTTCCTTTTGGCATGTTCAATCACCCCCTTTCAGAATAAAAAAATTAAACAAAAAAAGGCTACGGAGGTATTGCCCCGGTAGCCTTAACATTTATCGTTGAAATAAGAATAAGTACATGATACGACACTTTTTATTTGAAATAAAACAACATAACAACAAAAAATGCTATCAAATATTCCATTTAAAATCAAGTGAAATAACAAAATTATCGTGGGTTGCAGAATAAAATTTAGTTGAATTTCGGATGTATGTTTGTTACACTCCACCCTTTAAAGTTATTCAAAACTTTAACTTTGGTAACGGACATATCTTTAAGAAGTACTGGAGGTTAAATGAAATGATTAGTCCCGTTGATGATGTCGATCTTGATAAATTACTGGATGCAGAATCAATAACAAGGGAAACAGTTGCCCGAATAAGGGAACGAGTCCACAAATACAAGGATGCGAAGGAAAAATTCGACAAAAAG
>CAYJME010000273.1:0-3841 GCA_964370795.1 uncultured candidatus Brocadiaceae bacterium | reverse complement strand
GAGGCAGTGGAAAAAGGAATCCTTCTCAAACCAGTAACCGTGGTGGAGCGGGAGAAGGCCTGGAATCAAGTTTTTGAATCTATGGAAAACATCAAGGATCGCAAACCTAAAGCAAAGCAGAGCGCTAAAAAACAAGAAGAAGAAATTGCCAAAATGGTGAAGGATTTCAGGAAACAACATGGATAAAGTTGTTCTTGATTCCACGATTCTTGTTAGTGCCTTTCTCGCTAAAACGGGTGTTTCTGCCGAATTACTTCACAAAGCAAAAGACGGGGGTTTTGATATTTGCTTAGCAGAGGAAATCCTTGAAGAAGTTCAGCGTGCCCTTTTGCAATACCAGAAGATTAGAAAACGCTATCATTACGCAGACCAAACCGTAATCCAATACGTTCAAAATCTCAGAATAGTGGCACACCTTATCACCGGACTGCCTTCCATCGAGGCAGTCAACTGCGACCCTAATGATAATATGGTGGTTGCATGTGCTTTTAAAGCACGCGCAGGCTATATAGTTACACGAGACAACGACCTTCTTTCTCTCAAAAACTACGGGGATATAAAGATAGTGACGCGTGAGAATTTTATGGGTATATTAAGAGGTGACAAGCACGAATATCCATTTTAAATCCTTGTATAGAATTTCAGAATAATCATAACAGGCACAATATAGTCAGTTGTAAAATAGGACTTTTAAGAAAAAAATAAATCAGAAGAGCTATAGTTTTTTCTGTTGAGTATGATTTATGCATTATATTTTTAGAACACGTTACAGCAGTTTTTGCTGACATTGGAAAGCACGACGAAGTTCACTCTTTTTCAGGAGGTTTATTATGAAGACTAAAACAATATATGAAGAAGAGATTTTAAAGGAAATGCAGGGTTTACCAGAGCCTATGCAGGAGAAATTAGCAAAAATCGTTCATTTCCCGAAAAAAGAGATTATTCGTCCTTGCAAGCTCCCGGGTGCTTTTAGGATGTTTTTCTCTGATTAAATGAAGCAGTTGGATCCTTTTTGGTGTAATCGCCTTCCTGAATTCCTTAACACTTTCAAAATAAATAGCCTTTTCCTTCTTTACTTCTTCGCCTCGTTCTATTGCTTCGCAAGCTTTTACAAAATCATCTAATACGTCTTTCGCACTTTCTATACCAATTTTAAATTTTTTCACCTTCATTCATATTTGAACTTTGATAATGCACTCGCGAAGGTATCCTTATATAATTTGAATAGCTCCTGTGCCTGAGCAATTACGTGTATCCTTAAGCATAAATATACGAATCTCGTGAAATATTACCATTGGAATACGCCATGAAACTATCAGATATCCTGAATAATAAAACCGTCACGATAAACCTCAGGGCAAGGGATAAGAGCGGTGCGTTGAGAGAGATGGTAGAGATCCTTTATAAAACGGGCAGGATCAAAGACCCGGACGCTGCCTTTAAGGCCATTTCAGATCATGAGGCGATTGATATAATAAGCCAGGGAGTAGTCATTCCCCATGCGCGGATTGACGGGCTTAAAGAACCCGCAGCCGTGCTTGCCATATCCCCACGGGGTGTCGACTTTGAGGCAAAGAACGGAAACCCAGCCTCTATATTCTTCCTCTTTTTAAATCCTTTAGAGGAAACAACACTCCATCTCCAGATACTTTCGAAGGCATCAACGATCTTTACGGATAAACAGTTTTGTCATTCCCTAAGGCTGGCCAAAACGCCAGAGGCAGCCCTCAGCGTCTTTCTCTATTATGAAAAGGGTGGAAAAGAGGATTTCGTTCCACTCCCCATAGATAAAATATACGAAGAGCTTGGGACGAGCCCTTCGGGGCTGTCTGAAGATGATGCAAAAAGGAGGCTCGAAAGTTATGGGACAAACGTTCTCAGGGAAGTGAAGAAGAAGCGCCTCTTTCTCAGATTTTTAGAAAACTTATACAATCTCCTCGCGATACTTCTTTGGATTGGAGGAGCCCTTGCCCTGGTGGCGGATATGCCTGTGCTGGGATGGGCCATATTTGCCGTAATACTCATTAATGCTGTTTTTAGTTTCTGGCAGGAATACAAGGCAGAGAGGGCACTTGATGCATTGAAAAAGTTACTGCCCCAAAAGGCCGGAGTATTGAGGGACGGCAAGGAAAAGGAGATCTCTGCTGAGGAACTTGTCCCGGGGGACATCATCCTCCTGGAAGAAGGTGACAATATATCGGCGGACGCCAGGCTCATAGAGGCCTTCAATATGAGGGTTGACAACTCTGCCCTTACTGGTGAATCCGAGCCGATATATAAAACATCTGAGGCCGTGGTGAAAGGGAAAGAATTTTTGTGGGCGGAGCTTCCGAATATGGTGTTTGCCGGAGCTTCTGTGATATCAGGGACAGGCAAAGCTTCGGTAATTGCCACGGGGATGCATACTGAAATAGGCCGGATAGCATCACTTACCCAGGAACTCAGGGCGGAGAAGAGTCCGCTCCAGCGTGAGCTGGAAAAGGTAACGAAGATAGTTACCATTCTTGCATTAGCAATGGGTGTTATCTTTTTTTTCCTTGGTACTTATATAGGAAAGTTAAGCGTGGCTCACGCATTTATTTTTGCTATTGGTATTATCGTAGCCAATGTCCCGGAGGGACTGCTTCCTACGGTATCTTTGTCATTATCTATGTCTGTTCAAAGGATGGCCAGGAGAAACGCCCTCGTAAAGAAGCTTTCTTCCGTAGAAACCCTCGGCTGTACTACGGTGATCTGTACGGACAAGACGGGTACCCTGACTACCAACGAAATTAGCGTGACGAAGATATTTGTTAACGGGAAGGTTATGAATGTCAGCGGGGCAAGGTACGAACCTGTGGGAAATTTCTATTTCAGGGGGATGAGCCTTTCCAGGTGGGAAATGATGGAAAACGGCATGGACACCTTCTTTGACGCATGTGTGCTTTGCAACAATGCAGGTCTTATTCCCCCGCGAACGGATAAAGACTGATGGGGTATAACCGGAGATCCTACCGAAGCGGCCATGCTTGTTATGGCAGCTAAAGGCGGGGTGGATATTGAGGAGAGGCGGAATGCTTTGCCGAGGATTGGCCAGCTTCCCTTCGAGGCTGTGAGAAAGAGAATGACATCTATTAATCTGATCGATGGAAAAACTCAGGCTTATGTGAAGGGGGCTCCCAGGGAGGTGCTGGATCTCTGTACCTCTATGCTTAACAAGGGGAAAGTGGAATCTTTAACGAATTCTCTGCGGGAGATAATCTTATCGAAGAATGATTCGATGGCGAGGGACGGCTTGAGGGTGTTAGGTGTTGCATACAGACCCCTGGATTTTTCAGAAGGATTTACTATAGAAAATACAGAAAAGGAGCTTATATTTTTGGGTCTGGCAGGTATGATGGACCCGCCGAGACCTGAGGTATCAAAGGCCCTGGCGTTATGTCACAGGGCGGGAATAAGGGTGGTTATGATTACGGGGGACTATGGACTTACAGCCCTTTCTATAGCCAGGAAGATTAGGCTTACAAAAACTGACAACCCAAAGGTTGTTACCGGGAATGAACTCGCTGAAATGGATGACGAACACCTCAGGAGATTATTAACGGAGGAAGAGGTGATTTTTGCCAGGGTGTCTCCCGAACACAAGATGAAGGTGGTTGTAGCCTTTAAAGATATGGGCGAGATCGTGGCAGTGACGGGTGATGGGGTGAATGATGCCCCGGCACTAAAAAAGGCTGACATAGGGGTTGCTATGGGGATAAGGGGCTCGGACGTGGCTAAAGAGGCAGCAGCCATGATCCTGACCGATGACAATTTCGCTTCCATTGTGGCTGCTATAGAAGAAGGGCGGTCGGTCTATGCC
>CAYJME010000272.1:0-3880 GCA_964370795.1 uncultured candidatus Brocadiaceae bacterium | reverse complement strand
AATTCAAATAAAAAGTCGTTGGGTTTTTGTCTTTTAAAACCCAACCTAATTTAAATTTATACCGTCATACACCATGAGGTTATTGTTCAAAATATGATTAACGAAACGCCTGCGATGCGTCAATATAACGAGATTAAGAAACAGCACAAGGATGCGCTGCTCTTTTTCCGGATAGGTGATTTTTATGAAATGTTCTTTGAGGATGCAAAGATCGCCTCGAAGGTGCTGGGGATTACCCTTACTTCCCGTTCCAAAGCCGATAATGCTGTACCCATGGCAGGCGTGCCGCATCATGCCGCTGAATCGTATATCAGGCGGTTAATTAAGGCTGGCTATAAGGTAGCTATCTGTGAGCAATTGCAAGACCCTGAAGAGGCCAAAGGCGTCATTGATCGTGGCGTCACCAGGATAATCACACCCGGCACCGTTACCGAGGACTCCCTCCTGGAAGATAAATGTAATAACTACTTAATGGCAGCGGTGGAAACACAGAATAAGTTAGGACTATCCTGGATTGATTTGTCCACAGGCCGGTTTGAGGTTGAGGATATCCGGAAAGATCACCTCCTGAATGAATTCGCCAGACTGAATCCATCGGAGGTATTATTGCCGGAAGAAACGGTAAGGAATAACAGTGCATTCATTGAAAAAATCCGATCTGAATATAACGGTATGATAACTTCCCGCCCTGACTGGGAATTTTCAAGAGACACCGCATACCGGGTTATTACCGAACACTTTGGGATAGCATCGCTGGATGGTTTTGGCTGTGAGGACGTTGGCCCGGCGCTGGGCGCGGCAGGCGCTATCATCCACTATTTGAAGGAGACACAAAGGACGCCGCTCAAACATATCAGCAAGGTTCAGAGATACCATACAAGCAACAAGATGCTCATGGATAAATCCACCCAGCAGAGTTTGGAACTCACGCAGACGATGAGGACTCGCGACCGGGATGGTTCGTTGCTGGGCATGCTTGACCAGACGAAGACTCCCATGGGCGCCCGGCTGATCAGGGAATGGATGATCAGCCCATTAAGGGTGTCTGCGGAAATCAAATTTCGGCAGGTTGGAGTTTGGGAACTCTTTGAAAAGTCAGCGCTTAGACGGGAATTACGCGGCATTTTAAGTAATATATACGATATTGAGCGGATAACCACAAAGATAAGCTGCGGTCGCGCCAATGGACGTGACCTCATTTCCCTGAAGCAATCTCTTGTAAAACTGCCGGAACTCAAGGATAAAGTAGCATTTTGCATCTCGGAAATTTTGATATCCATAGAACAACAGATAGATATCCTGGATGAAATACTTATCGTGATTGAAACTGCCCTTGTTTCCGATCCGCCTCCAACAATAAAGGATGGAGGAATTATCAGGGAGGGTTATGACGCCTCGCTGGATGAATTACGGTACATCAGTAAAAATGGAAAGAGTTGGATTGCAAGTTTCCAGGCGCAGGAGATTGCGAGGACAGGCATTAACACGCTCAAAGTCGGTTATAATAAGGTATTTGGATATTACATTGAAATTACCAATATGCACAAGGATAATATCCCGCAATCGTATATTCGAAAACAGACCCTCAAGAATGCGGAGCGTTTTATCACCCCGGAACTTAAGGATTACGAAACGAAGGTGCTAACTGCCGATGAACGAGCAAAGGAGCTGGAGTATGACCTCTTTATTACAATACGTGATCAGATCGGTTCCTTTACCCCGCGACTCCAAAAGACGTCTGAATCAATCGCACAGCTTGATGTGTTGGCCACCCTTGCTCATAACGCCGCGGAAAATCGGTATATCATGCCGGAGATTACCGAAGAAAGAGAGTTAAAGATCATCGAAGGACGGCATCCCGTACTCGACCGTAAACTGGGCGGCGAAAGCTTTGTGCCTAATGATATTCAACTGGATGGTATCCAAGATACTGTCATGGTGATTACCGGTCCGAACATGGCAGGAAAAAGCACGTACATTCGTCAAATCGCCCTCCTTGTTCTTATGGCGCAGATGGGAGGGTTTATCCCTGCGAAAGAAGCGGTTATTGGGGCTGTGGACAGGATATTTACGCGGGTGGGCGCATCGGACGAACTTTCACGGGGACAGAGCACCTTTATGGTGGAAATGAATGAAACGGCATACATCCTGAACAATGCAACAGACAGAAGTTTAATTATCCTGGATGAGGTGGGGCGCGGCACAAGCACCTTTGACGGCGTAAGTATTGCCTGGGCTGTAACAGAATATATCTACCAGCATATCCATGCCCGTACGCTCTTTGCTACCCATTATCATGAATTGACTGAGCTGGCATTGCTCTTTCCCGGCGTCAAGAATTTTAATATCGCCGTGAAGGAGTGGGGAGAAGAGATTATCTTTTTGAGAAAAATCGTAGAGGGGGGGACAGATAAAAGTTATGGAATCCATGTTGCGCGCCTTGCGGGCATACCCAGAGAGATTGTCCAGAGGGCGCGGATAATACTCAACAACCTTGAGGCTGCAACGCTGGATGTCAATGGTAAGCCAAAATTTGCGCCGATGAAAACGCTTCAGGAAAAAAGGCTGCCACTGCAATTAAAGCTTTTTGCATCAAAGGAAGATAAGGTAATAGAAGATATTAAGAAACTCGATATCTCAAAGATGTCGCCCCTCGACGCACTGAATAAGCTGGATGATTTGAAGAGGAGATTGGAACAACCTTGATGTTAAAGAAATTTTAAAAACAGGAGAAATAATATGTACTATCTGCCACTTCTTGCAATACCATCGGGCACCTCTATTTTTTTGTACGGTATCCTTTTTTTATTTATTGGTCTCTGCGCATTTATTATTTTCAGATACGGCTGGCTTTACATCAAGTCAATTGCATCAGACGCCCATGTATCCTTTGCGCAGATGATTGGTATGACCCTCCGTCAGGTTGACGCAAAGATTATCGTGGAACACCGTATTATGGCAAAAAAGGCGGGAATTGATATTGCTGCATCCTCTCTTGAGGCGCATTATCTTGCGGGTGGTAACGTAAAAAATGTCGTGTGTGCGCTCATTGCCGCCTGTAAGGCGAATATTGACCTGAATTTTGATCATGCCTGCGCTATTGACCTTGCAGGGCGGGATGTGTTTGACGCCGTAAAAACCAGTATTAATCCAAAGGTCATTGACTGTCCTGACATAACAAGAGGATGCGCTACGTTAGACGCAGTAACCAGGGATGGTATTCAGTTGAAGGTGAAGTCACGGGTAACCATTCGTACAAAGATAGATAAACTATTAGGCGGCGCATCAGAAGAAACTATTATTGCGCGCGTTGGAGAAGGAATTATTACAACGCTGAGCCTTGCCGACACGTACAAAAAAGTGTTGGAAAGTCCCGATTCAATTTCAAGACTCGTTTTAGAGAAGGAACTTGATAAGGATACGGCGTTTCAAATTCTGTCGATTAATATATCCAACATTACCGTGGGTGAGAATATTGGCGCAAAATTACAGATAGAACAGGCCGAGACCGATAAGCGGATTGCCCAGGCGGAGGCTGAAAAACGTCAGGGACTGGCCGTTGCGCGTGAACAGGAAATGAAGGTGGTTGCAGAAGAAAACAAGGCAAAGATATTCGTGGCAGAGGCCGAAGTATCCAAGGCCATTGCACAGGCATTCCGTGAAGGGAATCTGGGCATTATGGATTATTATCACCTGAAAAATGTCCAGGCTGATACCGAGATGAAGGCATCTCTTTCAAAAACGGGAACGCCGCCGATTGTAAAGTAAATATAAACATAAATTTTCCTTTGATTATTGAAAATAAAATATTATACTAATAGCCTATGCCAGAGTGGTGGAATTGGCAGACACGCCAGACTCAAAATCTGGTCCCCGTCAC
>CAYJME010000271.1:0-3889 GCA_964370795.1 uncultured candidatus Brocadiaceae bacterium | reverse complement strand
CCCTCTGTGTGTACCATTCATAGGTATTCTTTTTGTTAAAAGAGACGCACGGCTGTAAGACGTCAATCAAAGAAAAGCCTTTGTGTTTTATCCCTTCCCCTATTAGCCAGGAAAGATGTTCGATATCTAACGAATATCCCCTGGCTACAAACCCTGCCCCCAATGCAATTGCCATCTCCAGGGGATGCAGGGGTTCGAGGATGACTCCCTCAGTCTGTACCTTCGTTACATATCCCGGATCGGTTGTAGGAGAGGCTTGCCCTTTTGTAAGACCATATATCTGATTGTCATGTACAATGACGGTTATATCGGTATTCCTCCGTATATTGTGGATAAGGTGGTTGCCACCCTCTCCATAACAGTCTCCATCTCCCGTGGTAACTATTACCGTCAATTCACGGTTGGCAATCTTTGCCGCTGCAGCAACGGGAAGTGCCCTTCCATGAAGGCCGTTAAAACAATTGCACCTTACATAATGAGGAAGTTTTGCTGCCTGTCCTATCCCTGAAACAAGCAAGATATCTTTTGGAGGTTTATCCAGTTTAACAAGGGTCTTTTTAACCGCATTTAAAATGCCGAAATTGCCACACCCCGGACACCATGCTATTTCATCATTACTTTTAAAATCTTTTATGTCCATAATTATTATCCTTATCCTTCCTTTTTGACACGATCGATAAGATAATCCAGATCAAAAGGCCTGCCATCAAATTTTAAAACGGAGCCGCCGACTTGCAACCCGGTCTCCCTCCTTAATAATCGGGCGAGTTGGCCTCCCGCATTGTTTTCTACCGTTAAAACCTTTTTGGCATCTTTTAACAAGTTGACCATCTCTGGGGCTGGAAATGGCCAGACCTGCGACAGATGAATAAAACCTATTTTTTTGTCAGCTACTGCATCACTAACTTCTTTCATTACACCATAGGTTGACCCAAAACCGAGAAGAATGACATCCGCGCCGTTTGTATTATAGGCGGTAGGCCTTTCTACCTCTTGCGAAAGGCCCGAAAATTTCTTATAAAATCTCTTTTCAACCATCCTTCGGCCCATCCCGGCATCTTCCGTAATGTGGCCTTCCTCTGTATGTTCATCACTATCCGCGTAAATAACGTCTTCTATCCAGGAAGGTATTGCGCGAGGAGATATTCCTGATTCAGTAAATTGGTATCGTTTATAATTCTTTATATTTTTGGAATCCTCCTTTGATATGATGTATCTTTGTACCTTTACTTTGTTCAAATCGAACGTCTCAATATTTCTATAAGATTCTGCAAGGTGCTGGTCAGTCATAATAAAGACCGGGATCTGGTATTTTTCTGCACTATTGAATGCCTTTATCATTACAGAGAAGGCCTCTTCTATCGTACCGGGGGCATATACCGCTCTTGCAAATTCCCCATGTCCTGCATGAAGCACAAACTCAAGATCCGCCTGTGCAGTCCTCGTGGGAAAACCGGTTGCAGGTGCAGGTCTCTGGGCAATAACGACGACAATCGGCGTCTCAGTCATGGCAGCCAGACTCAGCCCTTCCACCATGAGGGCAAATCCACCGCCGGCGGTGGCGGTCATAGACCGGACTCCGGCAAACGAGGCGCCAATGATCATATTGATGGCGGCAATCTCATCCTCTGCCTGTTCAACGACGATATTAAATTTTTTTGCATACTGAGCAATCACATTCATAATACTCGTAGAAGGAGACATAGGGTAGGCCGAGTAAAATTTACAACCAGCTCTTATTGCCCCCAGGGCAATTGCATCGTTTCCGTTCATGACGAATGTTCCAGTATCTTTGGTTGTACCTGCCTTTATTTTGAACGTATCTTTTTTAAAATTATTTTTGACAAAATCATACCCTGCCCGCACAGCCTCTTTATTTTTTCGAATAACCTCTTCACCCTTACCAGCAAAAATAGTCTCCATAACCTGCTCAATGGAGCGGAATTCTATACCGGTAATTCCTGCAATAACGCCGCATGAGATGGAGTTAATAAAAATCTCGCTACCCCCTGTGCGTGTTGCCATATCATAGAGAGGGACATCAAAAAATGCATTATTTTCTTCACTAATATTAAATTTCTTCCTATCCAAAACCAAAACACCGCCATTAGTCATATTTGGTCTGTGAAGAGCAACACTTGCTTTATCTAAAACTACGGTAATATCTGATTTCTGGCGGAGGGTGTAAAGCGGTTTATCTGAAATCCTGAGCTGAAAGAAATTGTTACCGCCGCGTATCCTTGACATATAATCCTGGTTGGCAAAAATATGGAATCCTGTGTTTTTGAACATCTGGCACAGGGCTGCCCCTATGGTCTGCATCCCCTGGCCAGCCTCGCCCGTAACCTTTATCGTAAGTTCATTTGTCATGTTATACCCACCTCCTTTAGAATAATGGAAAGCACTGAACCCGGTTCGTTATATCAGAATGCGGATGGAAATGTGGTTGAGGCATCGAATGTTGATTTTGTGGAATAAATTGCAGGACAGATAAGTGCCAAACACCTCTTTTCAGCCAATGTAGCCGCACTGAAAACATCCGATCGTTACCGCGGCGGGTTACATGATATAATGTATCTTCGTATTGTATTCGTAATTGTCTTGCCATTTCAAATTCATATCAGATACAAACTATTTGTCAATAATAAAGATTTGAATCCTTTCTTTTCTCGTCTCAACAAAACTATTTATCAAGTTTGCCAAAAACGGCTTTCAACAGATCTGTTACTCTTGCCGCGGGGTCTGTTCTTATCTTCTTTTCTTCTTCGCCCACCATGTGGAAAAGTCCGTCAACGGCCTTTTTTGTTACATAGTTATTCATGTCAAGGGACTCCTTAAAACTGCCAATAAAGGGAATTGACTCGTATTTTGATATTATGTCCTGGTATGCTTTATTGACGCCAAGTTGTTCCATGTGAGATGCAATAATCGGCTTGAATGTTTCAAAAATTTTCTGAGATGTTTTGCCCTTGAAATATTCTGTGACTGACGTATCTCCTCCGTGGAGGAGTTTCATCGCATCTTCAACGGTCATTTCCTTTATCGAATCTTCAAAGAGTTTAAGCGCCTTGGGGGCGGCTTTTTCTGCGGAACGGTTCATGGTAAGCGTAAAATCATCCACCTGCTTCTGAAAACCAAACTTTCCGAGGATATTTGTCACATCCTGAATTTGTGCAGGCATCTGAATCTTAATGTCCGGATTGGAAAAATATCCGTCGGCTTTTGATATTTTCTTTACGGCATTCTTCGTTCCAACAGACAGTGCTTGTTTAAGTCCTGATATTACCGTGTTTTCATCAAGTTCTCCTTTAAGTGACTTGTCAGTACCTTTAAAAACATCGATAAATGTGTCCCAAAATCCTGCGTAGGTTGAAGACGCAGGAAGTGCCAAAAAGAATACAAGAAGCCAGGAACTCTTTTTCATTGTTTTTTTACCTTTCGTAATAAATGCCTGATTTAATGGGAATTATTTTCAAGGATAAACTATTATAAAAAGAAAAGCAAAAGGGGGGCAAAAGACGCTTGTCACTTTTCAGCTTTTCCCGCAACATTCCCGAAGTGCATCCCTGCCGGGGTGGACAACGCTTTGAATGAAAAATGGGAAAAGTTGATTAATGTAAGAACCGATGTGTCGAGAGAACTTGAAAAAATGCGTGCAGCAAGGTTGATTGGTAATTCATTAGAGGCATCTGTCAATCCACCGAGCCTCTGTTTCTTATTTCTACCTCTGCTTTGAGAAGTATCCTGTAATGGTCGATTACTGGTATAGGAAGTTTCTCTAACAGGTTGATTATCGTGTCGTAGATACGCCTTCTTTTACCGTATAATAGGGGCTGCTCGGCCACGATAGTTGGCTCTTCTTTTATCTTTTCTTCAAAGAGTCCTGATA
>CAYJME010000270.1:0-3920 GCA_964370795.1 uncultured candidatus Brocadiaceae bacterium | reverse complement strand
AGAGACGCAAAATCGTTCGACTGAGCTCACGACGAAGTCTTGCGTCTCTACAACAACTGAAATTCTTAAACACAAATTTTTCAGGGAGAATATGATGGCAAGGATTTATGAAGACATTACCAAAACGATTGGTAATACACCATTAGTGAGATTGAACAAGATAACAAAAGGACTCAATAGTGTTGTCGTTGCCAAGATGGAATCTTTCAACCCTATGGCCAGTGTAAAAGACCGTATCGGAATTGCAATGATTGACGCAGCAGAAAAAGCCGGTCTTTTAAAAAAGGACACCATTATCATAGAGCCAACATCAGGCAATACGGGAATTGCCCTGGCTTTTGTTGCAGCAGCGCGAGGTTATAAATTGCTTTTAACCATGCCAGACACAATGAGTATGGAACGGCGTGAACTCCTGAAGGCCTTTGGGGCAGAAATTGTTTTGACGCCGGGCGCCGAAGGAATGAAAGGCGCTGTGCTGAGGGCAGAAGAACTCTTGAAGAACACCCCCAACTCTTTCATGCCCCAACAATTTAAAAACCCTGCAAATCCTGAAATACACCGTAAAACAACCGCCGAGGAACTCTGGAACGACACAGACGGTAAAATTGATATCTTTGTAAGTGGCATTGGAACCGGCGGGACAATTACCGGCGTCGGCGAGGTGATAAAAAAACGGAAACCTTCGATGAGGGTGATTGCCGTGGAACCGGCCGATTCCCCCGTACTTTCAGGCGGGAAACCAGGACCACACAAGATTCAGGGTATTGGAGCAGGGTTTGTTCCTGACATCCTTAATGTTAAAGTCATCGATGAAATTATCACGGTAAAAAATGAGCAGGCATTCGCTTTAGCGCGCCAATTGGCGCGCGAAGAGGGCATTCTGTCGGGTATTTCCTCCGGGGCTGCGGCCTATGCGGCATTGCAGGTAGCGGCACGACCTGAAAATAACGGAAAACTCATCGTAGTCGTCCTCCCCGATACCGGCGAGCGGTACCTGTCCACCGTTTTGTTCAAGGAATTTTGATGTTTAAACGCATCAAAGAGGATATTAATGCCGCCTTTCACAACGACCCGGCAGCGCGAAGCAGGCTGGAAGTAATTCTCTTTTATCCGGGCATCCATGCGTTGTGGCTTCACAGGATCGCTTATTATCTCTGGAACAAAAAGCGGATTCTCTTTTCACGTTTTATTTCACACGTTAACCGATTTTTCACGGGTATTGAAATACATCCGGCGGCACAGATAGGACGCGGTGTGTTTATTGACCATGGAATGGGCGTCGTTATAGGCGAAACTGCCGTAATCGGGGATGGATGTATTATTTATAAGGGGGTTGTCCTCGGCGGCACGACATTAGAAAAAACAAAAAGACATCCAACACTGGGCAAGAAGGTCATCGTTGGCTCAAACGCCTGCGTACTGGGCAATATTACCATCGGCGATAACGTCAGAATCGGTTCAGGTTCAGTGGTGGTCAAAGATGTGCCGCCTTCGGCGACGGTGGTTGGAGTACCGGGGCGGATTATTGAACAAAAAAAGAAAGACTCCGATATTATGATGGATCACGGCCAGTTACCCGACCCTATCGCTGAAGCGCTTAAGGTCGTACTCAAGGAAAGTCGCAGGCTCAAGGAACGCATTAGAAAACTGGAAAGTTGTTCGAATATCTGCTACAAAGAGGATGATTTTGTTTCTGAAACAGAATCCGAAGTAATGACCCTGTTTATGAAGAACTATAAGGATGGAGATGGAATTTAACAGATTTCACCGATAATGCAAAAATCAATACAACAATTTTTTTAAAGGAGAATTAAAAAGCATGGATTGGGGAATGAAAAATCGCTTGTCTCAACTTATTAAACCGAATGGCCGTTGTATGTACATGCCCATTGACCACGGATATTTTCAAGGACCTACGTCAAAACTGGAAAAACCGGGCGAAACGATTAAGCCGATTATAGATTATGCCGACGCACTCTTTTGCACCCGCGGGGTGTTACGCGCATGTATCAACCCCGTAAATAGCAAACCCATCATTCTCAGGGTATCGGGCGGTACAAGCATGATAGGAAAAGACCTGGCAAATGAAGGTATCACAACCTCAATAGAAGAGGCTATCCGTCTGAATGCTTCCGGCATTGGCATGTCTGTCTTTATCGGCAGCGATTACGAACACCAGACGTTGCTTAATCTGGGAAATCTGGTTAATGAAGCGGAAAGATACGGTATTCCGGTCATGGCAGTAACAGCCGTGGGAAGAGAACTGGAAAAGCGCGACGCCCGTTACCTCGCCATGTGCTGCCGCATCTGCGCCGAAATTGGAGCCAGGGTAGTAAAGACCTACTGGTGCGAAAACTTTGACAAGGTAACCAATGGCTGTCCTGTCCCCGTAGTTATGGCTGGCGGCCCCAAGACAAACTCAGACCTTGAGGTTTTAGAATTCGTACATGACGGTATGCAAAAGGGGTCTATCGGTGTGAATCTGGGAAGGAATATCTGGCAGAATGAACATCCCGTGGCCATGATCAAGGCGCTGCGTGCCATTATCCATGAAAATGCAACCGTAAAACAGGCAAATGATATCTTTGTTGCCGAGAAGAACAAAAAGGCAAAATAGTTTTTGTTGTGCAAGCGTCTGCAGATTTTTTAAGTCAGCAAAGTTCGGGAGTCGAAAAACAATGCGCGTAGCAAAGTATTACAACAACAGGGATGTACGTATTGAGGAAATGCCCACGCCACAAATCGGAGCGGGAGAACTCCTCGTAAAAGTAATGGCAAGCGGTATCTGCGGAAGCGACGTCATGGAGTGGTATCGCATCAAAAAGGCGCCGCTTGTGCTGGGACATGAGATCGCCGGTGAAATTGTGACCGTGGGCGAAGGGGTAAAGCGTTTTAAGGTCGGCGATCGTGTTACCGTTGCGCACCATGTGCCCTGCAACACCTGCCATTATTGTTTGAACGGCCATTATTCGGTATGTGAAACCCTGCGTACCACAAATTTTTATCCGGGCGGGTTCGCAGAATATCTGCGCGTCCCCCCAATTAATGTCGACCGTGGCACTTTTATCCTGCCAAATGAAGTTTCCTATGAAGAAGGCACTTTTGCAGAGCCTCTGGCCTGTACCCTCCTTGGTCAAAAGAAGGCCGGTCTCCGCCCCGGACATAGCATACTCGTTATTGGCAGTGGTATCTCAGGGCTTCTCCATATTTTATTGGCGCGTGCGCTGGGGGCGGGTAAAATTTTTGCGGTTGATATTACCGAATACCGCTTGAACATGGCCAAACAATGCGGGGCAGATGCTGCATTCCACGCCAAAGAAGACATCCCCGTCCACATACGCAAACACAATGACGGACGACTGGCAGACCTCGTCATCGTATGCACAGGCGCTCCATCGGCTATAGACCAGGCATTCCGGAGCGTTGATCGTGGCGGCGCCATCCTCTTCTTTGCCCCCACAGAACCTAATGTAACAACGCCCGTAAATCTCTGGGACCTCTGGCGTAATTGCAACTCCCTTATCCTGTCATACGCGGGTCCTCCCGATGATACCGCAGCATCGATTGAACTGCTCCGTACAGGGCGGGTAAAAGTACGCGACCTAATAACCCACAGGCTTGGTCTTGCAGAAACCACCCTGGGCTTCAAACTGGTGGCCGAGGCAAAGGATTCCGTCAAGGTCATCATCGAACCGCAGAAATAATCAATCCTGAGATGGGCAGGTTAAAGTGGATGGGTTTGTCAGTACCATCCACTGTACGAATGCCTAAAAATAACTTTTTTTGTAACTATTCAGCATATACTTCAATGGGCGAAAATTATCGTGATGAGAGAATCCCGAAGGGATGACATTGTTATAGCCTAGCGCAGCATAGCCGCAACCAAATCTCCTTTATGAAAGCGGGGAGATTGCTTCGGA
>CAYJME010000269.1:0-3926 GCA_964370795.1 uncultured candidatus Brocadiaceae bacterium | reverse complement strand
GCGGCGCAACATGGACACAACAAAGGCTTACACGGAACAGGGGCTCTTCAGAGCAGCCAATGTGCCGATGAGCAGACCGTTCGCAGTAACGACTTTATTCGTCTGTTTGTAGTAAGGAAACATCTTTAAATGGAACGTTACATTTGTATTCATGGACATTTCTATCAACCTCCCAGGGAAAATCCGTGGCTTGAGGCAATAGAGATACAGGACTCCGCTTTCCCTTACCATGATTGGAATGAGCGGGTGAATGCCGAATGTTATGCCCCCAATTCTGCATCGCGAATACTGGATGGTGAAAGACATATCACCGACATTATCAGCAATTACGCCCGGATAAGCTTCAACTTTGGACCCACCCTCCTTTCCTGGATGGAGGCGTATTCCCCTGACATCTATCAGGCAATACTTGATGCGGACAGACACAGTAGGGAAGGACGTTCAGGACATGGCAATGCAATTGCGCAGGTTTATAATCATGTCATCATGCCTCTTGCCAATACCCGCGATAAACGCACCCAGATAATCTGGGGCATCAAAGACTTTGAATACAGGTTTAAACGGTTTCCTGAAGGTATGTGGCTCTCAGAAACGGCTGTTGACATAGAAACATTGGAAATTCTTGCAGAACAGGGCTTAAAATTTACCATCCTTGCACAACATCAGGCATCCAGGGTAAGTAAAATCGATTCCAAAGAGTGGGAGGATTTAAGTAACGGACACATTGACCCTACAATGGCATATCTTTGCCGGTTGCCATCAGGCCGCGCAATGAATATCTTCTTTTATGATAATCAAATATCCCATGCTGTGGCATTTGAAAACATACTGAACAGTGGAGAAGATTTTGCCAATCGCCTGGCAAGCGGTTTCTCCGGCAAAAGGCAGTGGCCGCAGATACTCACTATTGCGACCGATGGAGAGTCATACGGACATCATCATAAATTCGGGGATATGGCTCTTGCCTTTGTCCTGAATCACCTGGAGCACAATAAATTGGCGAAGCTGACAAACTATGGAGAATATCTTGAAAAACACCCTCCAACGCATGAAGTTGAAATACGTGAAAATACATCATGGAGTTGTATGCATGGTATAGAAAGATGGAGAAGTGATTGCGGGTGTAAATCCGGAGGACTACCGGAATGGCGGCAAGAATGGAGAATATCCCTGCGTGAAGCGATGGATTGGCTCAGAGACCAATTAGCGCCCGCCTATGAAAACAAGGCAAATGAATATTTTAAGAATCCCTGGGATGCGCGGGATGCATATATTGAAGTAGTCCTTAATCGCACAAGGGAGAATATTGACGGATTTATTGCAAGGCATGCAACGAGAAATTTAAACAAAGATGAGCGGATAATTGTCCTCAAACTCCTGGAAATGCAAAGGCACGCCATGCTGATGTATACAAGCTGCGGGTGGTTTTTTTCTGAGATTTCTGGTATTGAAACCGTCCAGATTATGGAATATGCAGGCAGGGCTATGCAACTGTTTAAAGACCTCTTTAATCATGGCCTTGAGATTGGTTTTCAAAAAATACTTGCGAAGGCGAAGAGTAATGTAGTTGAGCATAGCAATGGTGCTCATATATACGAGAAATTCGTTAAACCAGCCACGATCGATCTCAAGAAGGTTGGCGTACACTTTGCCGTCAGTTCTCTCTTTGAAACGTATGCCGATAGTGCCAATATTTATTGCTATGGTGTGACGATAGAAGACTACCAGAAGATAGAAGCGGGAAGAGCGAGATTGGCCGTAGGACGGATTCTTGTCACCTCGGAGATTACCGGCAAGTCCGAACGCATGATTTTTAGCGGGTTATACCTCGGCAATCATGATTTTAACGGCGGCGTACGCATTTTTCCCGGAAACGAAGAATACCAATCCATGAAAAACGCAATGATCGAGGTTTTCGAAAAAGGCGCCTTTGCAGATATTGTGAGGATGATGGATAAATATTTTGGCATGCATAATTACTCCCTGCGTGATCTTTTTAAAGATGAACAGCGCAAAATTTTAAATCAGGTTATCAGTTCAACAATACAGGAGTTCGAAGACGCCTACCGCCGCATGTATGAAAACAACCGCGTTTTGATGGGTTTTTTCCAGAAGACGGGGATACCTATTCCCAAGGCATTTTATATGGTTGCCGATTTTATCCTGAACGATGATTTAAGAAAGGCATTAGATGATGGAGCAGATGCTGAAAAAATTCGCACGATAATGAAAGATATGAAGAAGTGGCAGGTAACCGTAGAATCATTGGAACTCGAATTCAAAGTCCGACTCAAAGCAGAGGAAGTAATGGAGCGGCTCAGCAAGAATATATCAGATATTTCACTGCTCCTGAAAACTCAAAAAGTACTGGAGTTGTTGCAATCACTACCCATGGAAATAAATTACTGGCGTTTACAAAATATCTACTTCGAAATAGCAAAAACACGCTATAAGGAATTTCTAGAGAAAGGAAGAACGGGCGATAACGATGCGGCCAAATGGGTTGAAGCGTTTCAACATCTGGGGCAGAGGTTGTTTTTTAATGTGTCGGCAGTGCTGCCGGATATTAAAAGTGCAGGAATTTCAAACTGATAACCTCATCCTGCTTTGAGTCAGCCATCGAGCTTTTTTTTATTTCGCATGTCTTCCGGAACATCTCTCTCATGGGCTTTCAGGCCTCGGTTTTTCCGTAAGGAGGATGGCTATGATTCCCGTCCTGGTGCTGGTGCCGAGTTTTCTCGTTAAAAGCTTCATGTACCCTTTGACGGTATTGAGGCTGAGACCAAGATCTTTGGCAATTTCTTTATTGCTGCGGTCTACAAGAAGTAATTGCACTATCTCTCGTTCACGCGGATTCAGTCCCCATTGGCGAAAAATCCTGGAAAGGTTCTTGTTATCATGAGACATCCTTTCCAGTATGAACAGGTACTGTATCTCATGTATCTGCAAATGGGACGGGTCGTTTGCCAATATCATTCCCCGCACCGTGTATTGTCTCCGGTGACTCTGAAATATGTCAATTAAATAACCCCCACTGGGTCCTTCTTTATAAGCTGCCTTTTGTTCATCAAGTTTTTTATCAAACAATTCTTTCCATTTTGAACAGATGGGGGAAATATCGGGAAGAGAGGGCTTTCCATTTTTCTTTTTAGGAAGTTCTGACAACGAAAGGATATGCCATGCCTCCTCATTATAGAACACGGAAGTATCTGAAGTTTTTGTTTTTGGACGATAGATAATAAATGCAGTGAGGAACGGAGCACCGGGAACTGGAACCCTTTTATTTTCGATGTCGTTTGTGTCCATAATTTAAATATTTTGGTGAGTTAAGGACAATAGTATCGAAATTCCGACTGATATTGGAAGTTCTTTTGATATCATAACTATAGAGATAAGTCAATACCTAAATTTATGTTACGGAATTTTAAATAAGTTATTTAATTCAGCATTGCCCGGTTAGGAGATTGCGTAACACGGATATCAGAAAAAATACTGTTTTGAGGAGATATTTCTCTTGATAAATTGGCAAAATGTGTCCGGAAAATTTATTCATAAAACTCCTACCAATCGGAGTTGTGAAAAATGCTGCGCACCTTTAATCCTCAGGACAAAGAGCAAGAATGGCGTTCCTACCCAATTACTTAACCAGACAGCGCGAACAGTGTATCGGAAAATATTTAAAAAGTCTGTGATCTAGATCACACTTTTGCAAATAAGTTATAAGTGACTATATTGCATAGCTATGCGCATCAAACAAGTATGCTTTTTTGTCTAAAATAGGCTTGAATTAAGACAGAATGGACGGGATTAATGCGCAATTACCTAACCGGACAAGACGGGGTTTAATTAATTAAATCGTATAGGAAGTTTCATTTTTTAAATGCCTGTCTCTGCGTGCCCCGCACAGGCAGACGGGTTTCTGGGTG
>CAYJME010000268.1:0-3936 GCA_964370795.1 uncultured candidatus Brocadiaceae bacterium | reverse complement strand
CTCAGGGGGTTGTTTCCCTTTGATCGGGGGATTTGGTTGCGGCTACGCCGCGCTATGTATTCATCAAAAAGTTCACGGGCATCACTAATTAACTTTGCCGCATCACTTCCAGCTAGCCCCCTTCTTGATGCTTGACAATTGGACATCCTATTCTTTTTCGGGATAGATAGTTACTGCACCAGGAAGAGGCTTATCTCCGACCTTTAAAATCCACAGCATTGCAATTAGAGAAAAAATTAAAAAGATTCCAGATGCTATCGTAATACGAATAGGAAGAGAGAGTTTCCTCGTTAACATGAACACTGCAATACCAATTATCAAAAAAAGGATATATAGTTTTATCATTTTTTACACTCGCACTTAACTTTAGGATCGTTTGCCAATTTGTTATATTCTTGCCTTACTGCATCTGCCCAATCTTGACAATTAAATTTATCAATAGGACCTGGCTTGCCAAGTAAGCTATATGGACGTAACGGAACATTTTGAACTGCTTTACGCATAATACAATCATCGTAATAGCCCGATTTACACCGATAGCCTGGTAGTAGGATTAGGTTCTGTCTTCAGTGTCCCATCATCAAAGAATCCAATGTTTGATGGAGACTTTCCATCTTCAAAGAAAAGCTGTTCATGGCTTATTTCTGTATTGAGGATGTCGTCAATAGAACCAGGATCACATGAGAATATACCCATCCAGGGCAATCCATTCAGTGGACGCTTCGCAAAGTAAGCTAACCCAAAAGGGTCGAGCCGTTTTATTGGATTATTTCCAACATACGCATAGAGGTTTATATCACCCCCGTCAAACCCAATCGAGGCTTCGCTAATGAATCTGCCGATGCCCGGGCGAATAATATCTGGCACGATAGAAATAAAGTCCCGTTTCGGCGTCGAACTCACGCCCGGTGTAGCGGAAGGAATTGGAGATCGAACCTGTTGAGGCCATCAGGTTTCCAAACGAGTCGTACTTGTACGTCGAAACAAGACTACCCCTGGAATCGGATAGAGATGTAACCGAACCGAGCCCATCAGCCTGGTAATAACTCGTTGTATTTCCCCGCAACATTGCTAAAGGTTCATCGATGCCGAGGGCCTGGGTGTAGCGGGCCGTCAAAGTTCCATTGGCGCTTACTTCCTCTATAACGTTTGAGCCGTCATAGACGAAGATGGTGGCACTCGGGGGCGAAGACTTGTAGATCCTCCTGCCGAAGAGATCGTATTGGAAATTGACAGTTAACTTTTAGTTTTCGTCTCCTTCCCCTGTAAAATATCTTCTTTTAAGAAAAAACCATAATCTTTTGCACGTCCAATTTTAGTCATCTTTCTTGTTTTGAGGTCAAACAAATACCACGATGTTAAAAATGAAAATGGCATGTCTTTAACATCTACAAGCAAAACATTATCTGACCACGGATCAAAGTCTACGACGGAGAATGGACTTGGACTTGGCTTAGTGCGGGGTATGTGTATTTCTTCTTCCAACACATATTTTGCCCCTGACCTTTTAAGTATTTGACATATAATCTCGCATTCTTCATAATTTCCAAGTCCCTTAAAATTACATAAATCACGAGCGAAGAGATAAATCTTACCGGCTTTGAAAAAAATTTTTCCACCCCGATATTTGTACTATATAAAACTCTATCAGGATTGTCAGTAGTTGCAATTTCTATAAAATATCTGATGGGTCCAACTTGAACAGTCTTATTATTGATCACTTCCACCCCTGTAGTGTAACCGGCGAAAAAAAACTGGCCGCCTGGAGCTACACCGAAATAACCGGATACCGGGATAGATCGAAATTTGCCATCTTTGAACTGTATGCCCCGTTTAATATCATCCGTCCACACAACGAATTCTCCCTTGTCATTCATGTATGCACGTCTCGACGGTGGTATTAATTTTTTAATCTCTCCACTTGCCGAAACGGATAATATCAAACTGCTTTTATCGGTTCTATAAAAGTTATGAAGATAAAGAATTGTGCCCGTAGAACTTCTTGTTATCTCATCGAGACCGAAATCAGAATAGCCTGCTTTTTTAACGTGGTTGAGTAGATCATCATGTTTATATGCAAAGAGGTGAGGTACATTGTTATATTGGTGGCTCATATTTTCAGCACGACAGCTATTTATGCATAAAAGATTAAGACTCACAAGAATAAGTACAACTCGAATTGATGTGATCATACCAGTTACCAGCTCCCACTTGCGCCATGACTGCATGGATCACATTTTCCCACCCTTCCACCTGGTGCACCAGGGTTTTGCAAACCAGCACTTGTTATGCACCTATCCACCGCATTGTGACAATCATTAACGAATGGGACCCATATCCCATTATTTGCTGTCTCTCGGCAGCATTTCATAATCCCATCTTCTCTTCCGTCACTGCCAGGCACCATCGTACAATTCCCCCCATTAAAGGGACCTTTATCGTCTGGACTGCTGTTCCCCCCTCTTCCTGAACTTCCCCTCATTCCACAGGAACCGCCTCCCGGACGATCGTCATAGAGGTAAGCGTGATTCCCTCCTATCCAACCTATTGAACCTTTAGCTGTCCTATTACATATCCAAATTGCTAATCCCGTTGGGTCTGTATATCGCACAGGATTGTTGGCAGCATATACGAAATAATTGTTGCCATCTCGTATCGGGTCTTCGCTGATGAACCTGCCGATGGAGGGCTTGTAATATCTGGCACGATAGAAATAAAGACCCGTTTCGGCGTCGAACTCACGGCCAGTGTAGCGGAAAGGATTGGAGATCGAACCTGTTGAGGCTGTCAGGTTTCCAAACGAGTCGTACCGGTACGTCGAAACAATAGTGCCCCTGTAATCGGATAACATATAAGGTTGGGTTAATGAACGAAATCCAACATTTCAGCCTTGGTTGTTGGGTTTTATTTCATACAACTCAATCTACATGACTAATGGGTGATCCTTTCTGCCTGCCTCTAAAATCTCAGGAGCCCGAAATAAACCATAAACGTAAAATGGCGCGTGTTCTGGTATCCTGCGCTCGGTTATATTCTGGAACTCCACCGCATCTTCCAATATCATAAAAAGTCCGTATTCATTAAGGCGAGAGGACCATTTCTGCTGCAATAAAGGCTTCTCATCAGCACTATATCCGCAATTTGATAGACCACTAATCATATCCCGGTCAGCTATGTCATAGCCTAAAAACAACCAATCTTTCGGAAGTTCATCTATTGATAAAGGAGGATCAAGTACAGCACTCCAAAAATCGTCGGTTCGCAAAAAGTTATCCCTCCTTAAAACAATGGCTATTGGAACTCCTTTTTTTGTCAGCTTGTTCTTTTGGTTAAAGAAATATGCTCTCATTTCGTCTAAGTTTGACCAAAGTTCAAGGGCTAAATGACGAGTATTGCGAGGAGTTATATCAATTGCCTCATTGAACTGAAAATAAGCAGGGCCAGGGCGATCCCGTGAGTAACAAAAGAATGATGGCCAAACCATTATGTCTACAGACAATGGCCATGCGATATCAGGTTTTAAAAGATGAATATCTCGTCTCTCTTGATCCCATAATACTTCAACATAATCTCCAGGGCTCAGACGAATGTCAAAACCTAACAGTTCATATTTGTCTTTGTCATAGTTCATCGATCTGCTCCTAGGTCGTTATGGCATCGGGATAGCACCAGATGGTGGAGGTGGAGCTACAACTTTTAGTTTTTTCCAGAAACACCGGCAATCATTAGGATTTTGGTGCATTTGGTAGAGATGAACATGCGGTTTCATCCCAGCATGATAATGGTCATAATCTATTCTATAAGCAATTGTTCCTACTGGTGGATTACATGGTGGACAAGGCTCCTTACACTTTTCTTCTTTTGCAAAATGATTATACATTTCCCATCCAAGAACTCCAAGTGTAATTCCGGTCATTATAATCTCACCTATAGGGG
>CAYJME010000267.1:0-3943 GCA_964370795.1 uncultured candidatus Brocadiaceae bacterium | reverse complement strand
AACTTGTGGTTGATTATTTTAAGCAGATGTTCCTGGGGCGTTTCTCCTTCAATATCGCCATCTACCTCTAAAAAATCATGCCCTGCAATTGCTGCATCAAAGGCATTCAGTTTCTCTTCTATAAGCCACTGAATATCCGTTTCACTACCTCTTTCACCCATTACCATGGGTCTTTCAAGCATTGCGGTTGTCATATTTTGTTACTCTCCTTCTTTGTTTATTTAATAGTCTAATTACATCGCTTCAAGTTTAAGCCCTTTTTGATAACACCACATTTTCACCATAAAGACCTTTAATAACCGTATCCATAAACCCGCTTTTTTCACACCATATCGCTGCCTTTATCACCTCCATTCCTATAGTTTAAACTTTCTTACATTACAACATATTGTACATACAGAGGTATAATATTTATACTAAAAAGAAAAAATTGTCAAGGGAAAAAACACTACATTTTGTATATATTTTTTATTACACTACAACATATTGAAAATTAAATACTTTCTTTATAACTACTTATGATTATTTGATGATTTTTAAACAAGTCAATCTGTTGTACATAATATATCTTTGAGAGAACAACTTTTTCGTTGAAAGATATTCAGGTACTTAGTAAAATTCGATACGTGAAAAAGGCTGCTATTTTCGATATCGATGGGACGATACTGAAAAATCTCTCTTCAGAAAGGGTGTTTTTTCGGTACCTTTTGGAAAAAAAGGTTGTCACCTTTAAAGATTTGTTGCAATTTGCGAGAGTATTTCTCAAAAACCTTTTTAATCTAAAAGGTATTTATCTGAGAAGAAATAAGTATTATTTAAAAAATAGGGAATATGCGCACATTGTTTCTGATATGGACCAATGTTTCCAGGAACGCATTTCTCTCCATATCTCAGCCATCGCCCTTGCAGAAATTGCAAGATTGAGAAGAGACGGTTATTTCATTATATTAATGTCGGGAACATTAAGCCCTCTGGTGGATTGCTTCGTAAAGCGCTGTAATGCCCATATCGGATTTGGAACAAGCCTTGGCGTTGACAATAACGGTAAAATTACCGGTGAAATAGATGGCATTCATGCTTACAGCAGTGGAAAAGTAAAAGTTTTAAACCGTCTTGCTGCGGAGTATAACATAGACCTTTCCTCTTCGTATGCCTTTGCGAATCAATATCTGGATGCAAAATTTATGCGGATGGTAGGCAATCCGGTAGCAGTAAATGCGAGCACACTGCTTTTATTTCATGCTAAAGTGCATAAATGGAAGATAATGGAATTTTAATGGGAGAATTCATGGATATTTACGAAATCATACAAAAAAGACGGAGCGTTCGTTCGTATAAATCAGACCCTGTTCCGGACGAAAAACTCAACAAAATATTAGAAGCGGCAAGGCTTGCCCCAAGCGCCGCAAACAGGCAACCTGTCTATTTTATAGTTATCAAAAACAAAGAAATAAAAGAATCCTTAAAAAAAGCTTATAATGAGGAATGGTTTTATACGGCGCCCGTGGTTATCTGCGCATGTAGTGTGCCGGATAAGGCATGGAAACGAAGCGACGGGAAGAACTATGCGGATATCGACGCAACGATTGCTATGGACCATCTCATCCTTGCTGCAACTGCTGAAGGGCTGGCTACCTGCTGGGTAGCCGCTTTTAAAACATCCGTCGTAAAATCGATTTTGAACCTTTCACCTGGTTTTGAACCTTTAGCGATGACGCCTCTGGGATACCCATTGGTTATTCCCGAACCTACCTTTCGCAAACCCATAGAAGACATGGTAAAAATTATTTAACAAGGTGGCATATTTAATTGTGCCTTCGGCGATAAGCGGTTCAAACAGTTTAAGCGGTTTAAGCTGTTTAAACAGCTTAATCGGCTTAATCGGTTTACGGTGTCTCTAAACGTCCCTTCAGTTCTTCTGCATTTTTTAAAACCTGCTTCTGCCTCTCTTCTTTAGAGATCTTTTTTAAGGGTTCTAATTGATACGTAAAATTATGTTCATCCTTAAACTTTGCAGGTATCACAACTTCAGAAAAAAAATCAATCGGAAAGACTTGATAAAGAGGCGGCTTAATCTTTTCGTAAATAACCTTTCTTTCATAGAGAAGCCTGCCTTCTGCGTCCCTTTTTTCCAAGGAAATCTTTCGTGTTCCATAATAGGTAAAAGATGTCGTCACAGGCGTCTCACCAACAGGCTCATCGTCTAAATAAACCATGGCACCGGAAGGATGGGAATCGATAGTAAGCGTTCTTAATACACACCCGCAGAAGATACCAGGACTTAAACAAATACATGCAACAAACAAAGAAAACCGAAAGAACAATCTACACCTGTACCTTTTGTCCTAAACTACCGAAGAAAGATCAATAATGTCTGCATGAAATGTTTCGATATCCAAAATCACCACAGTATTTTTACCATGCAGCCACCCGCCACACTCACCGGGATTAATAAAAAGAGTACGTTCCCTTTTTATCTCGGGAATATGCGTATGAGCATAAATCACAATATCCGTGTACTCTAGCGACCTTTTATAAAGACTGTCAATCGTATGGGTCACCATTATATGTTTACCGTCCAATATGATATCAAATGGTGGATCATGGATATCCTTACAAACGGTCAGCAATCCCTTACGCTCTCCATCATTATTTCCGAACACCCCTATAAACTTAGCTTTCAGCTTCGTAAAGCCTCTTAAAGAGAATGGAGCTACATAATCACCGGCATGAATGACATAATTTAAATCCTGTGTATTAAAATACTGCACCGCCTTCTGAACTGCAATAATATTGTCGTGTGTATCTGCAACAATTCCAATCTTCATAAAAAACAACCACAAACATTTTCTTTACTGAGTAGTCGTATATTTTTTCCAGCGCCAATTGCACTCCACTTGATAACACAGATTTGATATTTTCAGGGAAGGCTTTTTTACCCGAACACATGGCGGAGAGGCCGGGATTCGAACCCGGGGTAGAGATTTAGTCTCTACAACGGTTTAGCAAACCGTCGCTTTCAGCCGCTCAGCCACCTCTCCATATCTCTTGAAATGTCTTTAATAACAAGAAAGGCGCAAGATTTTGCGTCTCTCCTTTTTTCAACTCACGATAAATGGCGGAGGGAGTAGGATTCGAACCCACGGGAGGCTTTCGCCTCCAGCAGTTTTCAAGACTGCCGCCATAGTCCACTCGGCCATCCCTCCATAATTTAAAGGCTGTCCCCCTGCTTGCAAACTTCCTCTAAAATATTCCTGGCAACAAAGATAGGCGTATTCTTCTGCATTGCAAGCGCTATTGCATCACTTGGCCTGGAATCGATTTCAACAAGCGAACCGTTTCGCTGCAATATAATCTTCGCATAAAACGTGTTATTCCTGAGATCGTTAATCTCAATCTTTACTATTCCAGCATTTAAACCTTCTATAATGTTACCAATGAGGTCGTGAGTTAAAGGACGCGGGGTAGTAATTCCTTTTACTGCCCGGTCAATTGCCCATGCCTCGTGAAGACCAATAACAATGGGAAAGGTTCGCTGTCCGTCTCTTTCCTTCAAGACAATGATCTGGTGATCGCTTGTCTCTGTTATTATGATCTTTGATAGTTCCATAAGAACCATAAACAACTTCCTTTTTCCACACGACAAAAAATATTTTTGTGTCGTCTTGTATTCAGACAGGAATAAACTACAGGAGATTTTAGCACACCGACCCCTTTTGTCAAACATTTTTTAACTTTAAGCACTGCAACATATCAATACCGCAGCGAAACCGTAACTATTCTGCGAAAAATGACAAAAACAAGTTTCACAGAGCGGCTAAAACCAAGAGCCGGAGCGGATAATAAGGAAGAATCCCGAAGGGATGACATGATTATAGAAAAAAGATGCGCCGGAGCATCTAAACCCCGTAGACATTCTATGTCAAGCTCTTTTTTTCTTTTA
>CAYJME010000266.1:0-3950 GCA_964370795.1 uncultured candidatus Brocadiaceae bacterium | reverse complement strand
GGCGCAGTATGGGGCGGATTTGAAAGCGCATGCAGTATATATGTCACAGTATCAATTGATACCCTATAAGAGAATCTAGGAGTATTTTGAAGAACAGATGGGGATACCGGTGAGTGAAGGTTCCCTTTGCAACTTTAATCAGGAAGCATACAAGTACCTGGAAACCTTCGATGATAAAGACAAGGCAGAGCTGGCCAAATCATCAGATGTGTTGCATGTGGAAGAAACGAGTATTAACAGGAACGGGGACAGATATTGGTTGCATAGCGCATCCAATAGTATGTGGACGTACTTTTTCCCTCACGAGAGGCGGGGGAGGGAAGCGATGGATAGTATTGGGATACTGCCCCAATTTCGGGGGATTCTTTGTCACGACCATTTGAAGTCGTATTACACATATACCAGCTGTACACACGCGCTCTGTAATGCACACCACCTGAGGGAATTAGAGGGGGTGTGGGAAGAGGATAATAAGCAGCAGTGGGCGAGAGAGATGAAGGCATTGCTCGAAGAGATAAATCGTGCAACAAGCAATGCTGGGGGGAATGTTGGAAGCCGGTGAGTCTGAAAAATACCGGCAAAGATACCGGGGGATATTAAAAAACGCAGAAGCCGAAAACCCTCCCCCTGATGAAACAAACCGTAAGGGGAAAAGGGGGCGGGTGAAAAGGACAAAAGCCAGGAATCTTCTGGAACGATTACGAAAGTATGAGGATGATGTACTGAGGTTTATGGACAATAAAAACGTCCCCTTCACGAATAATTTGGCTGAAAACGATATCAGGATGACAAAGGTTCAGCAGAAAATATCGGGCTGTTTCCGTTCTCTGAACGGAGCCAGGATTTTCTGCCATATTCGCAGTTACCTCTCAACCTGCCGAAAACAAGGGGTAAATTTGAGCCAGGCATTAAAGATGCTATTTCACGGCGAGTTGCCTGATTTTGTTCGCTCATAGCGATTGTGGGTGAAAATACGCTGAATAGTTACGATCAATGAGTAATTAACAATGAACAATTACATGAATTAAAAACAAATTGATAATTTGCTCATTGATAATTGAACATTATAACTCTGTGCCCTCTGTGGCTGAATAATTTTGGCTGGTGATTATGGCTAATCTTTACCTGACCGAACAAAATTCCATTCTCCGTAAGAGCGGGGATCGGCTGATTATTCAAAAAGGCGATGAAATCCTTCTTGAAGTGCAGTGCCACAAGATCGATGCCGTGCTTATCTTTGGAAACGTCCAGTTTACTACGCAGGTTGTGCATGAACTCTTCGAACACGGTACAGAGATGGCTATTCTCACAACGACGGGTAAACTCATCGGGCAAATAACCTCTCCATCAACAAAGAATATTGTGTTGCGTCTCCAGCAGTTTAAAAAATATTGGGATAATGATTTCAGATTATCTCTTTCAAAGAGAATTGTGTCCGGAAAGATTAAGAACTGTCTCAGTGTAATCCGTCTGTTTTCCTACAACCACCGCGAGTATGGCTTTGAGACCGAAGTTGCTTCCTTGAAGGCAAGACTTTCAGATGTGGAGTCTGTGAACCAGATTGATCAATTGTTTGGGGTGGAAGGGAGCGCTGCAAAGGTCTATTTTGAAGCATTCGGAAGGATGCTTCCTGATAAGTTGGGTTTTCCCGGAAGGAAAAAGCATCCCTCCACGGATCCGGTGAATGCACTTCTTTCATTAAGCTACACCATGATTTTTAATGAAATATCATCGCTTCTTGACGGATTAGGATTTGACCCATATCTTGCCTACTACCATAGTATTGATTACGGCAGGACATCCCTTGCATCTGGCCTTATGGAGGAATTCCGTGCCCCCATAGCCGACCGTTTTACGCTCAATCTTGTGAATAATCGAATCTTTAAACCGGAGGATTTTTACACGAATCCCGAAGAAGGTGTTTATCTCAAACACGAATCGTTAAAGCGTTATTTTGTAGAATACGAAGGCACACTCAACAATGAGTTCATCCATCCGGAGACAAAAGAGAAAACTACCTATAGAAAATGCTTTCGTTTACAGGCAGAAAAGCTTGCGTCAAGTCTTCAAAGTAATAGTCCCTATATGCCATTTGAGGTGGAAATATAACGTATGTTCTATATCGTCTCTTATGACATACCCGATAATAAAAGGAGAACCAAACTGGCAAAAGCGCTTGAGGACTTTGGGGACAGGGTACAATACAGCGTCTTTGAATGTATATTGGATAGCGACCTTCTCAACAAAATGATTTTCAGAATAAACAAAATTATTGCAGAGGAATTCGACCGTGTACGGGTATATGCTCTCTGCGCAAAATGCGAAGGGGTCATCAAAGTTATTGGACAGGGAAAAGTTACTAAAAATGAGGATGTTTATATTGTTTAATAAATCTGTGGTTCTCAATTTTTATCAAAAATATTTTTGTACACCTGGAATCCAAATTCTGTATAATGGAATGGACGGAAAAATAAAGAATTGTAAAAATGACAGAAAACTTACAAAAAACAGGAATTTTTGTGTAAGATGGTATATCTAAATGATTTAGCGGAGCCCAAAAAAGAGGCAAAAAGAGGGGCAGGCTACAAGAAAATTGTAAGTATTTGTAATGTGGAAGGTTATGGATGATTTTTTGAAAATTTCAAGGAGGTGAAGATAAAAATTTATGCCCAAAAATAGAGGTTACAGGAAATTGCCTTGTAAGTGTTTGTGCTTGGAGAATTTAAAAGGGGTGCTGTGGGAATCATTGACCTGATGAATAAGGGATTGAGACTTTTAACGAGAGAAGAAGGACGAGGGACGTGAAAAGAGGGACGAGGGATGAAGGACGAGAAAGAAGGGAAGATGGACGAAGAAAAAGAAACGCGAAGGATAGATAGCGTGAGGGATTTAGAGGTTTATAAATTGGCGTTTGAATCTGCAACGGAGATTTTTGAGATATCGAAAAGTTTCCCGAAAGAGGAGATATATTCTTTAACCGATCAAATTCGTAGGTCGTCAAGATCAGTATGTGTTAATCTTGCAGAAGGCTGGAGAAAACGTAGATATAAGGCGGTATTTATTAATAAATTAACCGATGCAGAGCAAGAAGCGGCAGAAACGCAAACATGGCTGGAGTTTGCATTGAAGTGCAACTATATTAACAACGAAACATTTAAAATGTTGGACGAAAAATATGAACATATTTTTGCCAAGCTTATTACAATGGAACGAAAAGCAGACTCATTCTGCAAAGTTAGCTGACTTCTCGTCTGTCGCCCATCGTCTGTCGTCCATCGTCTTAGTAAGTCCTAGCAGGAATCATTGACCTGATGTAGAAGGGATTGAGAAGTTAATGAGTATGGAATTTATAAAATCCGCCGATAAACTCAGGCATGAAGATGAAAGATTCGGATAAGGTTCTCGTTTTCCGTAGTTGCAAGCTCAAATAATGTAAAACTCCTTACTCTTGATAAACACTTTGATATTATAAAAAAAGAGATTGACCTGAATTTATATGTTGTCACGTAAAACATTGTTAAAACCAAAATTCATTATTGTGGAATCAGAAGAGCTGTAGGGCTTTAGGGCTGTATTCCTGTCACTTCCTTACATATTCCTTGAATATTCACCCCTTATTTTTTCCCTCTTACCTATATCCATTATTTATGGGCGCAGCATAACAGTAAATTTGTTTGCCTTAATTCACTTGACGTCTTTCCCCTCAGGCATATAATAATACCAGAATCTCTTAATTTATTATTTTGTTAAATTCTTATACTTTTAACAAAACTTCATTTATTGAAAGGGAAATGAGAACATGAGTCTCTTAAAACTGAGAAAATTTGCACAAATAACGCTGCCCGCCGATTTACGTAAGAAGTTTAACCTCAACGAAGGAGATTTTCTTGAAGCTGAGGCAGTGGAAAAAGGAATCCTTCTCAAACCAGTAACCGTGGTGGAGCGGGAGA
>CAYJME010000265.1:0-3992 GCA_964370795.1 uncultured candidatus Brocadiaceae bacterium | reverse complement strand
CAGTACCTCTTGATAAAGGGGTAATGGGAGTTGTAAAAAACTTACAAAAAAAAGAAGTTTTTACAGAGTAATACTATATAGCTTTATCTCTAGCCAACATACTATCTACGGTCGAAATTCGAAGCCAATATGCCGGTCGCCTGCTGGTAGTGATGGCTTCAGTCGTCTGTTGGTAGTAATGACTTTAGTCGTCCGTTAGTAGTGATGACTTTAGTCGTCATACATTCTGTAAAAAGCGACTAAAGTCGCAACTACAAACAATGAACAACATTTACAGAAAGGAGGAAGGGAATATGAACACAAAGCATTAGCGGATGCTGAACTGTTTGGTAAAACCAGGTTCCGACCAGCCTTGTGCCAGCAACCGGAATTTACCGTTAGAACCAGTTGTCTCGCCGTAACCGTCTTGCCAGAAACGCTGCCGGTCAGCGCGTCGTTTCACCGGACATCATTTGTCGGCTCCCAAACGTAACGCGGCGAACTCAAGTATGGCGATAGGAACCAACATCGGTGTGAGCGAAATCGTACCTGCGCTCAAACATAGTGCAGGGGCGGTTGATCTCAAACATTTCATACCGGTAACCAAAAAATCTTAAACTAAGAAAGGAGTCAGGCAATAATGGATAACAAGTTGCAGCAGCCACGGCAAAGCGACGTGGCAGACCTGAACGATTGCCGTCGCGGGCAGGTTTTTTCAGGATTTGGACGGTTCATTCTGGTGTTGGCGCTGGCGCTTGGGACGCTGTGCGTAACGCCAAAGGTGTTCGGTCAAGCCAAGGGGCTGTACTATGGCGGGCTTGCGTACGAGTTCGAGTTCCTGAACTACATCCAACAAAGCCCCCCATTTCGTATTACCGCGCGGTACTGGAGTACCAAGGACAATGACTGGGACATCAAGTGGACCAAAGACTGGGCATCTCAGCACATCGTGGGCAGCCTGGGCGCCTGTGTCTTCAACGGTCTGCTCTATTGCTTCTTCACGACTACGGACAATAACGGCACGCTCTATTACGTGACGGTTGATCCCGCTACGCAGGCGATAACCGGTCCCACGGCGATAGCAAAGTACATGCAAATCTACGCCGATATACCAAATGGCGCCGCAGCGGCGGTTTGTGGTGACACAATGTACGTTTTTGCGGGTGGTGGTTGGATCTTCACGTCGGGAGACGGTAAGAGCTACGCATATCGAGGCGCTGGATGGGGAGGCCATATCGGCAATATACTACTGGACGCCGTGACCTTCTACCCCACGGACAATAGCCCTGCCAGCCTCATGGTCATTTATTATGACGCTCTTGGTACTCTCTATTCATGGGTATTTGCTCCCCCGGATATGATGGGAGAAACATCCACCCTCCCATGGCCCCCTGTGGCACCCTGTCTCTGGGGCAAGGTAGATCAGGGTAATCTTGTTTTAGGTACCGTCGGACCGGGAGCCAGGTCTCCATGTGTGCAGTTCTATGGGTTCACCAGGAACAACAACTGTGACGGACAACATCTGGGACGCTGGGAGTACAACCTGACGAACAAGAGTTGGACCTTTTACGATTGGACCCAAGGTGGGAGCATCTATAAATTGGGCGTGTGGCCCTGGTTTGATACCATGGACGTCAACTACACGATGCGGCTCTCGCATATCATTGAGGTACAGTTCGGGAATACCGCGCGGTGGTACACCAATCGCTCCGACTGGATGGTACCCCAGCATTATGACCCCGTATACGGGTGGTCCGGTGCGCCCACAGTGACCTCTACCGCCACGGGTGACACCGATGACGCCAAAAAACTCCGGGCATTATGGTCACTGGTGGGCATTGTCCTCGGACCGCCTCCCTTTGCCTTGAACGGCGCGGATGACGGCAGCGGTCTCTCGCAGGTACAATACGGCATTGACCAGAGCCAGAGCGTGACCACGACACACACGAGCTCGCAGACAATCAGTGTTGCCATGAACAACAAGATCAAGGCCGGCTTCGGCGAATTCAACCTTGATCTGAGTTACGCCCACGCCTGGACTGCCAGCCACGGCACTACGCACACGGTTGATACCTCGACTTTCTATACCTTCGGTCCGATGGACGAGACCCCGCCCGACCAGGGCACCCACGGCTGGGCTATTTTCAACGCCCCCACCTTTGTTACGCAGCAGTACAAGGTTTATGCCTATGATTACAACCAATCCACTGGCGCTGGCACCTACCTCAACCAGGACATCTACGCCACGAGCGTGGGGGCAGTCGTCCCGCAGACGGCATACTTCACTCTTGCAAACCCCTCTGAAGGAGCTATCCAGGACTTGTTCCAGGGCTTTCCAATTTATCCCAATTCCACGGATATTGCCCACTGGTTCGGTATCCGGGATTGGAACAACGGCGGGTCCGACTGGGCGGCGATTTTCGGCGACCGATCAAACCCGGCAGTGGGGACGCTGAATGTTGGCACGGGCATTACGCAGCAGTACACCCAGACTGACAGCACCCTGGATTCCAAGGGTAACAGCAACAGCTTTTCCATCAGCGCCGGAGCCTCGTTTGACGCCTTCGAAGGCTTCGAATCCGGGGTGACCGTAGGTTATGACGGCGAGTTCGGGACCGAGACCGAGGTGGAATCCACCATTACGAAAAGCGTCTCCTGCTCGTTGAACATGCCCATTCCTCCCAACACCCCCGGCTATGTGAAGAGCATGACGATCCAGCCATACTGGCTCCAGGCGAAGACGGCAAATGCGCCCTGGATTTCCCCGGGTTATCATGGAAACTTGCCGTGGTGCATCACATGGAGGGTTCTCCAATACAGCACGGTCGGGGGCGCCACGGCGGGGACTGCCCGGTCACCAGTCTCGGCATCGGGAAGGATACAGGTTGGTACAGGCAATGGGCTGGACAGGTACAAAGTCGTGGCGGGACGACTGGCATGGGTGGACAGCGATGGCGTTGAGACCTCGCTCCCGATGACGGCGGACGAATTTGACCCGGATCATGGAGCAACCGTCTTCCTGAACGGTCACGCCTTTTCGGCGGTCAAGGGCAAGGGCATGTGGGTGAGGAAAGGCGACGTCTGGAAGTACCGCACACGCTGGGGGGCAAAGGACTCGTTTCTCCTAAAACTGGATTTTGCAAACAAGACATGGTCGTTCGATGTCTTTACCAGGATGTTGGATAAGGAGATTAGGACGATAGACGACAGCATTCTTGTATCCCTTGATGTCCAGGGATCACACTGGTTTAGTCAGTGGCTCAAGCACGACGTTGACGCAACCTGGTACCATAAGGAGAAGAAGGTCACGTGGGATGCCTACGGTGTCCATGAGATCAAAGGGGCATACAACTCGCAAACGGGCGTCGGCAATCTCAGGCTGGAGGGACATATCCCAAGGCACGTCAGTTCGTTCGGTGACTTAGAGCTGCGGATCAACGGAGCGTTGGTGTTCATTCCCCTCCTCGCCCATGATAACTTTCTGGAAGACGTCACGCAAGAACGCAGCGTGAAGTACAAAAGGCCGGGGCTTTCCTTTGAGATCGACTTTAGAACCGGGATATGGAAGGCGGCTATCATGGACAATCGGTTCAAGGGCGACATGGCCCCCAAGGGCGGCGAGATACGGGTACAGGTTCTTCTGGGCGGAGCGCCCATCAGCGACCAAACCTTCGTGATCCAGAGGCACATGATGGCGCTTAGTTTTAACCCAGCGCCCTGACATTTTGCAAACGATAATGCAACCGACAACGTCGATACCTGGCGGAGTCAATCTCCGCCAGGCAATTGGGCTTTCATCACGCGCCGATTGTCGGCTTCAGTAAAACAAATTAGGTTGCCTAAGGCAACTACTCTGGTAGGAGCCGTCTCCTGACGGCGATGGACATGCCCACCGGCGAGCAAGCCCCGGTCGCCAACAGGAGTTGGCTCCTACCAAAAACTTTGAAATTCCTAAACATTAAATTAGGACTTCGTCTACATTCTCATTGTAGGGCGACCAGCCTGGTCGCCCT
>CAYJME010000264.1:0-4009 GCA_964370795.1 uncultured candidatus Brocadiaceae bacterium | reverse complement strand
GCAATATGACCCAGGATTATGCAACTTATACCGAAGGGGTCTTTGCCTTTTATAAAAAATTAAATAAGAGAATGAGGGAAGAATTTCCGGGTGCCAAATGGTTTATAGACCCGGCACGGATATATAGCACTACCTTTGAAGATGAATGGATACACAGGATAAAGGACCGTGCAGATAAAGACGCATTAACACCAGATATGATAGCACAGGAAGGACCGGTTACCGATTTTGCAGACGATGATAACATCTTTAATTCAGGGGTAAATATCACGAGAGACAGGGTTGGGTGTGAACAAAGAAGGGAAGTTGATGAAAGTACAAATCGCCTTATCGCCGCAAAGGCAGGGATTAACGGCTCGTGGTATAATTGGTTTGGTCAATTTGGTATTAGTGGTCTGGGGTCAATGCCTGATTTTAAGAGTATTACCGATGTATATCCGAGATTAAAGCTCTTGAGATGCATACCGAACTGGGACAACTTAAACAATGTTCCTTTAAAAGATCGCTCATGGGATGGAAGTAAATATAAAAGTCCGAAAAGTTTTATCAGCAGTGATGTAATGTATTCGCGACATCCGAAGACGGGAAAGCTGTTTGCGGTATTTTTGACGAAGGAGGGTATTATAAGGTTTAATGAAGGGGAGTCGGTGACTTCTGTAATGCGAGCCGATGGATTTTTTAAGGAAGCAGCAGGTGGCGTCAAAGATATCATAATAGGTAATAATAAAATACGGTTAAAAAGTACCGTAAACATTGACTTGGATTCAAGTAACGGTCAGATCAAAGGAAATGGGTACATTTTTACGTTAACGTCTCAAACCGATGTTCCCCTGGCGCTAACAAAGCGTGCAAAAGATATAACGTCAAATTCTGCAACATTGGGAGGCCTGGCAAATCCGCATGGATTGACAACAAGCGTATGGTTCCAGTATGGAACGGTCAGTGGCTCTTATGAAGCAATTTCATCAATAAAGACATTAAAAAAGTGGCGTTCGTTAGACACGAGGATAAGTATTAAAATAAATGGATTGTCACCTCAAACGACTTATTTTTATCGAATAGCCGCAGAGAATGAAGCCGGTACCACCTATGGAGAAGAAAAGAAATTTACTACTCAATAAGGGAGATCGGGTTAATGTCGACCCTATATTTTGAATTTACTGTAAGACCAAAAGTTCGATAGGGAAAGTTGGTAATTGTGCATCTGTGAAACCATGTAAGTGTATAGTAATTAGGGCGTTTCACTAAAACCATTACAGTATTGTTGTCGTTGTGAGCGCGATAGCGAAGCAATCTCAATCCCTCTCAATACAAGAGATTGCTTCGTCTCTCCGTTCCTCGCAATGATATCTGCACCAGGAGTAATGAGACGATGCAACAAAGCCAGGAACTTATGATTTTGGGAAAATACAGAGAAATCAAGTATGCAATTTTGCAAAGTGAGAACACCTTTCCAATTCTACCTATTCCGTTACATTCCGTCTGATTCCGCTGCTGGCAAAAGCAAACGGCATTACCTCGTATTTTTTCAAACCCGTATACGTAAATTCTGCAATTTTGCAATTTCTAAATGATTACTAAAACATGAGTTGCAACATATTTTAAAAATTGTGATGTGCATCACAGACAATTTTTTTAAAAATTGCTATTATTTTTGCGGATATAAAACGTAATAGTTCACCACCGGGGACGCAGAAAAATTAAAGAAGGAAGCATGTATACTGTTCTTTTTGATATGGTGCGGAAGGGGGGATTTGAACCCCCACCCCGTTTAATTGGGACTAGCCCCTCAAGCTAGCGTGTCTGCCGATTCCACCACTTCCGCATAATACAGAATTGCTTGTATCTGATGAGATTATGAATATTTAAAGATTGTAACATTACATCATCAAAAGTCAAATATTTTTAACAAAACCTCTTTTATCCACAGACAAAACTATGAACACCGACACAAAAAATAAAGGCTTCACACTTATCGAAATTCTCGTAGTTTTTGTAATTATTGCGATTCTGGTCAGTATCATTATCCCGGCGCTTTACGCTGCTAAACGGAAAACACAGCAGATTGTTTGCGCCAATAACCTGAGACAGGTATTCTTTGCTATTCAACAATATACAAATGATAACAACGGCTACCTCCCCCGCCCCAATAACAGCGACACCAGTAAGGATGGCACAAGAAATTGCAGCGCTGAAGTCTGGTTTAAAGCCATAGACAATTATTTAACGGCATTGCAACTTCCCAGCGCCAGAGCGGAAATTTCAATCGAAGAACGGCTCTCGCTCATAAAACAAGACCCCATCTTTAAAACGGTATCCTTAGCACAGCAGGACAACACCCGCACCATAAAGATGAATCAACACCTGGTACCTGATTCTGAATGTCAGCGGTCAATTGACACCATCAATTATCCCACACGGACAGTATTATTATTCGATGGACGCATCAACAACGCCGGAGTGTCAAATAATTTTGAAGGGTCGAATGGCAGCGTTGCGCAAAGGCATTCGAAGGCAGCAAATGTCCTTTTTGTGGATGGCCATATAGAGTGCATACATAATGGTGATACAGATGGAACAACAAATGCAGGATGGCCGAATAAGCAGGCCGGAAAAGAATTAATCTGGGATCCTGATAATCCAGATTTACCTTAAGTGTTTTTTTAGAGGTTTTTTCGAAATACTCTAAAAATTTGGTATGGTGTTCCCAGAATTGTTAATAATTAAGTAATGTGTCCCTGGAATTATAGCATTGAATGCAACTTAGCATGAGAATGCGAATACAGAAGTTCCTTATTTATCAATTGAATAGAATGTGTTAAAATTACGTGCCTATCGATGGAAATTTCTGACCGGTAATAAATAAAAGAGTTTATAACCACAGATTACACAGACTGTAGAAAAGATTGTCAGGTAGCTTAAGAATGCATACACAGGATGAAATAAAAAATATTTTGGAATGCCACTTTAAAGAAATATCGGATGCTTGTGGAATCGAAATGGCTTTTCTTTACGGTTCATGGGCCAGGGGATACCCAAAAGAATCTTCAGATGTAGATATAGCTGTTGTCTTCACTGAAACAAATGACGAAGAGAAGGTATTTGAGAAGATAACTGACCTAACACTTTCTTTCATGGGGAAAATAAAGTCAGAGGTAAATATCATCCCGATCTTTTGGGATTTTAGAAAACCGATGCTCTATTATAATGCAATAGTCCTGGGAATACCCGTATTTATCAGAGATCAAGATAAATACGCCGCCTTACTGAATGAGGCGATATTTCAAATGGAAGACTTTAGCATCTTCGGCACTGGATGGCAATTGGCGGTTGCAGAGAAAAATATAAAGGAATTAACACATGCCTGAGTTCAGATACGCCAGGGGCAGAATAGAAGAGTCTGTTCAGTTTCTAACAGAGGAGATAAAAGAATTTCAATCTGACTATGCAAGTAAGGTTTTAAGTGATTACCAGAACGATAAAAAACTCCAAAAATTAATGGACAGGACGGTTGAAAACATCCTTACCGCTCTCATCGAAGTTTGTGGAACTGTGCTTGCAGAGGAAGGAATAAGGGCTGAAAATTATGGAGAGGTATTAGAGAAGTGCAGTAAATTCCTGGGATTATCAGAAGGTGCGCAAAAAAACTTGTCTGGATTAGCTATCCAGAGGAATCGCCTGGCACACAGGTATCTCAACTTTCGTTGGCAGGCCATAAAAATGTACCGTGATAGCAAGGATGTTGTTTTAAAATTAATTCAATTGATTTTGGAACGGGAAAAAAAGAAAAGATGATGGGACCGTGAGGAGTCCTCGCCAATCTTCCCGGAAGTTCACGCGACGCGTGTAACGCCGCAGCGCTTCGCCAATCGCTTGGCTAAGCGCTTCTTCCGAAGCGCGGAACCGCAATCAGGCGTGCGTAGTTTGGCATCAGAGAATAGGCCAACTCCAGTCGCCCTACGGGCTCCGTCCGTTTCCACTGGCGTGGTTTTTGTTTTGAGGCGTTTTT
>CAYJME010000263.1:0-4055 GCA_964370795.1 uncultured candidatus Brocadiaceae bacterium | reverse complement strand
GAACAGAAATTCGCTGGAAAATTTCTAACAACCCACAAACCAACTCATTGGCTCGGCAACATCCTGCGGTTTGACAAACATCTACTGCTCCCGCAAGGATGTAAAAAGCGACATCTACGATGTTATTGAAAATGCCGAAAAAAGGGCGTGGCTGTTGGGTATTACACTCTCCGAAAATGTGCATCTCGACCAGTTGCTCCCTACACTCGACGAAAAGATAGCCCGTGGACTTGACGTCAAGATTCTGCTTCTTGATGCATTGCGCGGGGCAGCTATTTTCCGCACCCTTCTCGAATGCAATGCTTCTGATGTAGAAAATATTATTAATGTCGACAGGACAAAGATGCAGCCAAATGACCCCTTTTTCCATCAACGGCTCTACAGTGATTTTATCCATGCCTGTGACCGGTTGCGGGGTTATCCCAGTTTACGTCCTGCTGTAAGATTTTACACACACACGCCAACCTGCTGGATGATGGTTATTGACGACATGGCGTATTTCCAGCCATATACAATGGGACGAACACAAAAAAATGTGCCGAAACAATGCACGGGCGTTACCATGCCGGTTCTCAAGTTTCAAATGCAATCAAAAGGAAAACCCTTCGAAAATATCGAAGACCATTTTTCGAAAATATGGTTAACGTCAAACGTGGACTTATTTCACGTTGAGGCTCAAATCAACGACCACAGTCGTATCATTAATGATATATTTAATTCCAACGAGGCATGGTTAAAACATATTTACGGTACTTTGTATGTATCGAAAGGAAGTGAAAAGCCCTTTTCTTTCGATAGAAGAAAATTTCCCCGTCAACCCTGGATATGGAATGACCCAACGCTTACCATCCGTTTGGAATCCGATGCTACGGTATCCGTTGATGCAACCTTTTGTAATTATTCCCGTGAAGGTATATCTCTCAAATTGAAAACTCAGCTTAATTTAAGCGAAGGACAAATTGTTATGATACAGGGTATGCCTCCGACAGATTCATGCGCAGCCAGTTTTGTGTTGGATCATTTCCTGAAAATCGGAAGGTTCAAGGTCAAGTGGATGAGAAATGGAACTCAACAAAGTATTGGACTCCAGGCGCTTCCGGAAGATAAAATACTTACTGAGTAAAGGTGAAGAAAGAGCTCACAATTTATGGAAACTATTCAATTAAATGTTAATCATGTCTGGGTCATGGCAGCGGCATCCATGGTATTTTTTATGCAGCTTGGATTTACCTCGTATGAAGCGGGTTTTTCTCAATCCAAGAATGCCATTAGTATATCTATCAGAAACCTGGTGGAATTCCTCGTATCATCGCTGACGTTTTATGCCATAGGATTTGGGCTTATGTTTGGCGCTAGTTATATGGGTTGGATTGGGACGAACCATTTCTTCACCAACGGTGTACGAGCACACCCTGGCAACCTGGATTATACTTTTTTCTTTTTTGAACTGGTCTTTGCCGCAACGGCCGCCACAATAATGTCCGGCGCAATCGCTGAACGGTCGAGCTTTATTCCTAACGTTATCGGCCCTGCATTCATGGTAGCCGTTATCTATCCTATCTTCGGTCACTGGGTATGGGGAGACCTTTTTTATCCCGAACAATCCGGTTGGCTGGAAAAATTGGGATTTATTGATTTCGCCGGTTCCACCGTAGTACACTCGATTGGCGGATGGTTTGCCCTGGCGGGGGCAGTAGTCTTAGGTCCCAGAACAGGTAAGTACAATCCCGACGGTACATCAAATCCAATTGGTTTACATAACGTCCCACTGGCTACTTTAGGCACCTTTTTCCTTTGGTTTGGCTGGTTTGGTTTTAATGGAGGCAGCCTTTTAAGGGCAAGTGCAGATATTGGCCTTGTCGTTACCAATACCAATATGGCTGCGTCCGCTGCCGGATTTTCAGCGCTCATATTTAATTATTGTATGGAAAAGAGACTCAACGCAGGAAAACTCTTTACAGCCATACTGGCCGGCCTGGTAGCTATTACCGCTGGTTCGAGCAAGGTAAATCCCCATGGCGCTGTTTATATTGGCCTCATCTCCGGTATCCTGGCAGTCCTGGCGCAGGATTTTATTGAAAAGATTCTCAAGATAGACGACCCAGTCGCTGCCGTTGCAGTTCATGGGGTAGGCGGCGCTCTCGGAACCCTCTGCGTCGCTATCTTTGCTGAAAAATCCACACTCCTCGTGGAAAGCGGCAGCCGTTTGCATCAACTGGGGATCCAGGCGCTGGGCGTTGCAGTTGCCTTTGCATGGTCATTTGGAGTGGGTATGCTCTTTTTCTGGTGTCTTAAAAAGACCTTAGGTATTCGGGTAAGCGCAGAGGAGGAAAAGAGAGGGCTGAATGTCGCCGAATACGAAGATGTTGCTTCCTGGCTCGATTTTATCCGCATTTCACGGCTTCAGGATTTAAATGTGGTACTGGAAAAAAAGGTTGCAGAGAGAACGGAAGAGCTTCAAATAACAAATATTGAGCTTGAAAAGGCCAACAGGCTCAAATCAGAATTTCTGGCAACCATGTCACACGAACTCCGCACGCCGCTCAACGCCATCATCGGCTTTGCAGAAGTGTTGAGGGACGAAATCACCGGGACGCTCAATACTGAACAAAAGGAATATATCGGCGATATCCACAGCAGCGGTCAACACCTCCTTAATATGATTAACAGTATCCTCGATCTTTCAAAGATTGAAGCCGGGAAACTGGAACTCCACTACGAGGAGTTTTCTGTAAAAGAAGCCATTAACGAGGTATTAAACACCATCGTGGGTTTCTCAGATAAAAAGAATATTGGTATAAATACTAACATACACGAAGATATCCACTCTCTATCCGCCGATAAAATAAAATTCAAACAAATTATGTTTAATTTGTTGTCCAATGCCATCAAATTCACACCAGAACATGGCAGGGTATCCGTCGTTGCAGAACGTATGAACCACCATGTAAAAATCTCGGTAACTGACACCGGGATAGGTATTAAGCAGGAAGATATGGATAAAATATTTGAGGCATTCCGTCAATTAGATTCCACCTACGCCCGCAAGTACGAGGGAACCGGACTCGGTCTGACGCTCACAAAACGGCTGGTAGAATTACACGGCGGTAAGATATGGGCAAAGAGCGAATACGGCAAAGGAAGCGCTTTTACCTTCACCTTGCCGATAAAACCACACCATAATTTGAAACAGTAAAATTGTTGTGCAGCCATAATCCGGCGATACTATGAAAATTCTCGTGATAAAAAAGCGTAGTTTGTAGTAACGACTTTAGTCGTTATCCTTCCCGGATTCATTATTTGGTTATGCGCACGACAGTGAGATATTACACTTGACAATATATACCATGTCAGGTAAACTGAAAATGATTTTTCACAATATTTTACTTAATAGATTATGTAATGGCCACTCTATATTTAAGGTAGCTTTCTGATGAAATTTTATTCTTTTTTTTATTACTTTAGATACTCTTATAAAAGGGGACGGTCTTAGGGTCTGATAAAAAATAATTAATAATTTATAGAGTACCCTAAAACCTTCGTTTTAGGGTTTTTTTTTGCCCATAAATATTTATGTAAAAGAGGAGTAGCGCATGATTATTGTAATGAAGGCCGATTCTACAAAAAATGATGTTGACCATGTTCTTGAAAAGGTAGAAAAGGCTGGCCTGAAAGGGGTATTACTGCAAGGGACGAACCGGAATGTCATTGCAATTATTGGGGATGAACGGATACTACCCGCCGATTTCTGGGATGTTCTCCCCGGCGTAGAACGTTCAGTTCCAATTCTTGCGCCTTATAAATTAGCCAGCAAGGAAGGTAAAGATTTTAAAACTATCGTACACCTCGGTAATGGTAAAAAAATTGGCGGAGAGCAGATTGCTGTTATTGCCGGACCATGTGCTATTGAAAGCAAGGAACAGATCGTTGAAATTGCTAAACGCGTGAGAGACGCAGGTGCAACGGCATTACGGGGAGGCGCTTTCAAACCCCGGAGCAATCCATACACTTTCCAGGGGCTTCAGGAAGAGGGGCTTTTACACCTGGCCCATGCC
>CAYJME010000262.1:0-4156 GCA_964370795.1 uncultured candidatus Brocadiaceae bacterium | reverse complement strand
TCGTACATACCTCAACTGCTGAAAGCGCCCAGATCATTCAGCGCGCGCGCCTGGAAGGGCTGCCGATCCATTCCGAGACCTGCACCCATTACCTGGCGCTCACCGAAGAAAAACTGAAAGGGCCGAACGCCCAACTTTTCATTTGCAGCCCGCCGCTGCGCAAACAAAAAGATATCGATGCGCTGTGGCATGCCCTGGGCAGCGGGGCAATCGAGGTTGTCTCCTCGGATGATGCCGGTGTTTTACCCGCCGATAACCTGCGCATCGGTCAGGGCCGCTTCGACAAGGTGCCCTCCGGCCTCACTGGCATCGAAACTCGTTTGTCGATCCTGTACACCGAAGGGGTGTGCAAAGGGCGCATCACCTTACCACAGCTAGTGGCTGCCGCATCCAGCACCCCGGCCAGGCTGTTCGGGCTGTACCCGGCAAAGGGTCACCTCAACCCGGGCGCGGATGCGGATGTGGTGCTGTTCGACCCCACGCAGACCTGGACGATGTCGGCCAGCACTCTGCACCAGAACACCGATTTTTGCATCTTCGAGGGCTGGCCGATTCAGGGCAAAGTTGAGTCGGTAATCAGCCGCGGGGAGTATGTTATTCGCAATGGCGAGCTGGTGGGCCGCCCGGGGCGTGGACAGCGCGTGTTCCGCAAGCTGTAGCCGGTGGATTGTACTTCCGCCACTGTACCATTTTATATAATATGCGATTACAACCTGATCATTCCCACTCATCAGGGTTGTATTTGCGCGTGCGTTTGAGTTCACCGCGCTGCCGCTTGGCCCCCACCCGCGCGGCTCTGGCGGTCACGCTTGGGCGGGTCGGTTTGCGCTTTTTTGGCGGCTCGACGGCCGATTGAATCAGGGTAACGAGGCGCTGGATGGCATCGCTCCGGTTTTTTTCCTGGCTGCGATAGCGTTTAGCCTCGATGATCAGCATGCCGTCCTCGGTCATGCGGCTGCCCGCCAGCCTGATCAGCCGTTCTTTGACGTCCGCTGGCAGAGAAGGGGAGGAAGAAACATCAAAGCGGAGTTGAACGGCTGAGGAGACCTTGTTGACATTCTGCCCGCCAGGACCCGAGGCGCGAATGAAGTCGAATTGAAGCTCGCTTTCGTCAAGGAAGAGGGTCGAGGTAATAGAGATCATGCTAGTTTTAATTTAAATGCCTACCAAACAATGCCTGACGTTATTAGAAACAAGAGACAGCTAATCCTGGCGAGAGGAATAGAATATCCTCATAATGATTTTACAGCTATTTTAGGGTTAGGTTAGATGCGTATTTTATTATTGCGAGAGTAAAATAAATATGTCGCTATTCACCCAGTAGAGTTGGGGGCAAAAATTGTAATATGGAGAGCATGGCACTGAAACCTCCTCAAATCATCGCAAACCGATACAAAGTAATTAACACCACCAGCGGCGGAATGGGAATTGTATATTTTTGCCTTGATCAAGAACAAAACAATCTACCGGTTGCTATTAAGACTTTCAAACCAGAATTTTTATCCGATAGAATCTCGCGCGATAGGTTTTTACGCGAGGCTGCAATATGGGTCAACCTAGGTTTCCATGTCAATATAGTTCAGGCTTATTCGGTCTTACATATAGCAGAGGATCAATCGGTTTATATCATATTACAGATGATTCCAACCATACAAGGAAATAAAAATCCTTCCTTGCGCTCTTGGTTGATACCTGGTCAACCAATGCCACTGGAACAATCCATGAACTTTTGCCTTGGGTGCGTTCGCGGAATGAAGTATGCGACTGAAAAAATTCCCGGTTTGGTGCATCGCGATCTTAAACCAGAAAACATCTTAATTGCTTCGGATTACACAGCGAAGATCACTGATTTTGGTCTGGCAAGAATTAATTTCGATACAGTAGACAATTTAAAATCCATTATTCCAGGTAGTCGAAACATAAAAAGTGTAGCCGGCATGGGGACACCCATTTATATGAGCCCAGAACAATGGCTTACTCCAAAGGTAGATTGCAGATCGGATATTTATGCTCTTGGTTGTGTTTTCTATGAAATGTTAACTGGAGAAATTGCCATTGGCTATGATTCATTAACTAATATATTCCATTCTCATATGAACGGAGTACCATACTCAAATGTAATTAATAGTGGGTTATCTGATCCAGTAATTGATGTCGTAAAAAAATGTGTCAATCCAAATCCTAATAACAGATTTTCTGGATGGAAAGATCTGGAGAGTGAAATAAGTGCTTTATACGAGCTTCTATTAAACCATTCTGCACCTCATGAGCAAATTGTAACAGACGTGAGTTTACAGAAAAAACTTCAGGAGGCTGAATCTTACCTAGCACTGGGATCGTCTTATGTAAATCTGGCGGACTTCACTTCTGCAATAGAATGTTATAAAAGGGCGTCAGAAATCGCGGAGGAACAGAGGTTTCGTCATATAAATGCGCTTTCTAAAGCCGACCAGGGTGTAGCCTGTGCGAATATGGGGTTTTTCCCAGATGCTATTATGCATTATGAAGAGTCGATCCAGATATTCAAACAATTAGGTGACCTTTACCAAATGGCTTTACATACAGGGAACCTTGGAAATGCGTACATCGGTATCTTTGATTTGCCGAAGGCACGGCAACATTTAGAAGCAACGGTCAATTTATTCCAAGAATTACACTATCCACTTGACGTCTCCGTATGGTTGGGAAACCTTGGTAGTTTTTACGGCTTACAAAAGGAATATAAAAAAGCACTATCGTGCCTAGAAGACGCTCTTTCAATTAATAGAACAACAAAAGATCGCTCTGGTGAAATCAAAATTTTGGTTAACATTGGAGTTACATATAATGAATTGGGAGATATTCAGGCGGCAATAAAATACATTGTTAATGCAATTAAGTTAGCAAACCAAATAGGTGATCGACAAGCAGAAGGTCACTGTTACTTGGCCATAAGTGGGCCACATACAAAGTTAAAAAACATTAATGAGGCTGTTAATGATCTAGAAATAGCAGAATCGATTGCCCGTGAAATTGGTGATCAGTTGATGCTGGCGAAGTCTCTATCAAATTGTGCCATGTTAATTCTTTCAATGAAACCTTCTGATAGGGCAGAAAAAAAATTAATAGAAGCTATTCAAATCTCTAGTTTGATAAATGCACGTGATGTTACGGCGCGAAGTAAGTGGACACTTGGACTTTATTATGAAATGACTGGATGGAATGCCAAAGCAATAGAAAATTTACGGTCTGCAGTTATAAGGTTTAAAGAACTACATATGCTCGAGTATGATCAAGCAGCTGACCACCTTCTACAACTTAGGAAGAAATTAGGACTCATTTAAGCACAAAGGAGATTAATATGCAAGAATCAGCTAGAAAATTATGTAAGAAGATTTTGATGGATGCACTTAAACAGAGCGGCTACAACATCATGAAATGGCAAATTCGACATTCCGCAGGCGGTTTATTTATGTCAATTGATGATGTAAACAGAGCCAATCAGGTGGCTTATGTGATATTCGATGGAATAAATGGGAAAGCTGAACGCGGTGAATTAGAAATCCCCTATAATCCGGCTGAAATAGAATTTGAAGTCGATTTAAGGTTGTGGGATTTGAGCGCTTCTGATTCGATAATGTGGTTAAACAGCTTTGCGAGAAATAGGAGCAATAAAGAATTGTTAAGCGAGGCCAGGGAGGCTATTAATCAATTAAATAAGATGGGCAAAAGAGGAGAAGAAAAAGCGTACGCTCATGAATGGATACTAAAAAAGAAGATTGGTGAGGTCTGACTAGATAGGAAAGTGTTACTCATAAAAAGTATATGGTTTCACCCTCAAATTATGGTTGGCTCGATTACTCGAACCCAATTTAATTCCGTTTCTTTTTCTTAGGTTTAGAATTAGGTAGATAAATATAAGTTAATATTTTATGCAATCGCAACCCCGCCTAAACGACCTCACTAATAACCTTAATCCACCTTATTTCTTCGAATCCTCATACCCACATAAAACTAATGGGTGCTTATATATTTCACCATCCTTGTACACGAAGAGTGTTTCCAGTGTCAATTATCTTTACAACGCCTCAGCCACTTCTTCATCCCAATGGGTGACCACGTCCCAGTTGCGGTAATCGCTTGGCGGGTTAGGTTCTATACCCACTCAATATTTTCA
>CAYJME010000261.1:0-4197 GCA_964370795.1 uncultured candidatus Brocadiaceae bacterium | reverse complement strand
TTACTGGATACTGGAGTCGTGATATTAACAACGGGTGGTGTCGTATCCAGATATATTGAATCACTGGCAATCTCTGATATATTTTAAGAGGTGTCCTTATACCACACATACACTGTTTTTGTACCATCACCTTTACCGGGAGTAAAAGGAACATCTTCGGAGTAACTGGTTGTAAATGGTACTGGTCTCCACCCTGAATCGGTTATCAATGGTTTGGTTGAATCTATAGAAATAAAGTATCCGGCAATCCCTGCATCATCCGAAGCGGAAAGGGTTAACGTTATAGAGCAAGAGTTTGTGTGATCGGCATTATTGTTAATTTTTGCAGTCCCATTCGGAATATTTTTATCTGTACTATTTACACTTTTCAAGTCGGCATCAACCGGTTCAGGGTTAGTTTGGGTAATCACTGGTGTTGCTGGTGCAAGAACACCTCTGTTACCTGTTATTTCAATGATGTCGTTACCATCATTCCCCGCTTTATCCCTTGTTGTTACCGTAGATGCAGGGTGGAGTGTGACCGTATTTGATGTTATGTCTCTGGCGGTGTCCGTTTCCAATAAAGGCAATTTAACAGGCACGGGTAATGACCGATTCGTAAATGTCCCATCCCCCAATTCTCCAAGTTCGTTATACCCCCAGGCATACAAGGTGCCGTCTGACTTTTCCGCTATGGAATGCATCCATCCACTGGTAATAGTAATAACATTGCTCAGGTATTCAACCTGTACGGGCTTGCTTTTTGCACTGAATGGAATTCCAATGCCCAATTGGCCAGCCCAATTGCATCCCCATGCCCAGACCGTACCATCCGACTTCAGGGCTACAGAATGAGCGCCGCCGCCGGCAATTGCAATAACATGGGAAAGACCACCAACCTGTACGGGTGTATTTCTATCAATATCTGTCCCATCTCCAAGTTGGCCATCGCTGTTACTTCCCCATGCCCAGACTGTGCCATCAGACTTCAATGCAAGGTTATGCGAGTTTGTATCTACGCCCAGAGCGCCGCCGGATGTAATAGCAATAATCCCGCTCAGTCCGTTTACTTTCACCGGCGCGGTTTTCTTAATATACGTACCATCTCCTATTTGACCTTTTTGGTTACATCCCCAGCCATAGATTTCGCCATCTTTGCTTAATGCAATAGTATGGCTTCCGCCACATGCAAGTGCAATAATTCCGCTCAGTCCGTTTACCTTTTCCGGCTTATTTCTTTTGCTTCCCAGGGAAGATTCCCCGCCAATTCCTAGTTGGCCATATTCATTTGCCCCCCACGCCCAGACATCCCCATTCCGATCCAGCACTACCGAGTGATTACCGCCACATGCAACGGCAATAATATCCAAAAGACCGTTTACCTGCACGGGTATGTTTTCATTTTCGGTCGTCGCATCTCCCAATTGTCCATAATTATTTAACCCCCAGGCCCAGACGGTTCCATCTAATTTTACTGCCAGGGTATGTCCCTCACCACCATCAATAGTAACAACTCCCGAAAGCCCACCAACCTGCACAGGTAACGACTTAGCTATGGTCGTTCCATCTCCCAGTTGTCCAAATTTGTTAGCTCCCCAAGTCCAAACTGTTCCATCGGATTTCAAGGCAACGGTATGTTCCCATCCTGCAGAAACCTGCTGGATAGTTTCAGCCAACGATGCATTACAAACTATGAACAAAGCAAATAAAAGGGAAATAGGCGCTTTCGAGATGGAGCTATTAAATCTGCCGAGAATACAGCTCACGGTGTTTTTCATAAAAGACATGCCCTCAGGCCAATCGTAGCACGCGCAATAGGTTGGTAAAATACAGATGATAAAAAATTTTTGATAAAGAACGGCTAGATAGCCTTTTCGCCTCTTTCGCCAGTTCGAACACGAACAACATCCTCGATAGGGCTGACGAATATCTTACCGTCGCCAATGTTTCCCGTCTGGGCTTCTTTGACAATGCACTGGATAATTTCATCAACGGTCTTATCAGAAACAACCAGTTCTATCTGTACTTTCTTCAAAAGGTCTGTTTTATATGTTCTTCCACGCCACTGTTCTGTAATACCTTTCTGATGGCCGTGTCCTTTCACCTCAGTTACCGTCATTCCAGGATACCCAATATCTAACAGTGCATCTTTAATCATTGAAAATCTATCTTCTCGTACAATTGCAGTAATTTTCTTCATGTTTATCCTCCCAATATGCTATTTCCCTCATTATGTTACATTTTCTTCCAGGCTAAAATATCAAAACTAATTTAATCTGCTACTCTATATCCCCGTCATCCAACCGGCAAGGGGCATTAAAACCTGGACGGGAAACTAGTTTACCCGTAAACGTGATCGTATTCCCGAGCCTTAGACTCATAACCTTTTCAAACATCTGCCAATCAAACACAATTTCCACTTCGGCATCTTTTCCACCCTGATGACCCACTCCAACCCTATTCCAATCCACGCGTCCCATTCCCTTATAAACGACCACCCCGTGCCATCGAACATATTTATCCTTGTATTTTTTCCACAGTTCATTCTTTTCAGAACGGGAAAGGGCGCTTCCCTTACCCAGTTGATTCCACATGTCTTCGAGTGACAGGTCTATAAAGTCCCTTGCTTTTGGTTCCTGTGCAGGTTTTGAAGATTCGTTCTCCGGTAATCCCTTGCTTAAGGGAAAACCTTGCGATACCTGACCAGCGCTCGTCTTGTCAGAACCTGCATCAGATACAGGTAAACTTCCCTGCACAACCAGGTCTTTTTGACTCACCAAAAACGACGAAGGCTCTCCTTCTGAAAAAAGTTTACAAAATGTGTCCTTGTATACGCGTATTTTGTCATTATCGTAAGAAAAGAGTATGGTATTATCCATGTTTCTGTCCCGATATGCCAGCCAATTGAAGACGCCCGTTATAACTACCCGGTCATCCAGAATAATAAAATCCTCTCCTCTTTCCGCACCCTGTGAAAGTTTTAGGATTCTGACGTCAAATCCTTTTTGAATTAATGCCTCTGCCAATTTTCCCCTCGAAGTTGATTTGTCATATTCAAGGATTACTACATGCACCCGAATTCCCCTGCTTCGCGCATGTTCGAGGTCTCTGTCAATATCCAGGGCTGCAAAATCATGGATACAGATATCCATATTCCGTCTGCAATACTCAATTCCCTCAATTACACGGTACTTGACAGAACCGCCAGGCGTAAAGTGAGATTCATCTGATGCATACGTAGAAGTGATATACCAGAATAAAACCAGCGTATGAATTACAAAAATAATTAATCGCTTATACATACGCATTTCCCCTGTATGTCATAAAAGACCTGGGCAAAGAATCAAGGATATCGGTTGCAATCAGGGAGATTTCTCCCTTCTCCTGCGCAGCAAGATCGCCTGCCAATCCATGTAAAAACACACCGAGCTGCGCAGCCTCGAAGGCGGTGTATTGTTGAACTGAAAGGGCGGCAATCATACCCGTCAACACATCACCGGAGCCGGCAGTAGCCATTCCGGGATTACCCGTCGTATTAATATAAAACTTTTCTTCATCCATAACAATAGTTTTGTGGCCCTTCAATACAAGGGTTACATTTTTTCTTCCCCTCACAAACATTTGCGAAACTTCCATCCGTTTCGATTGCACCTCACGGGTGGATGATGCTCCAATAAGGCGAGCCATCTCTCCGGGGTGCGGAGTCAGAATAATCTGCTTCTTTATCCGACACAGTATTTCAGGATTATCAGCAAGGGCATTAACACCATCGGCATCTAACACAAGAGGACGGTCCACATTTTGTAATAACCACTGCACTAACTTCCTGGTCTCCGGATACTGAGACAAACCCGGACCTATGGCGACAACATCAAACCGTTGGGAGAAATCAAGGATGTCCTGTCGTCCCAACTCCGACAGGGTTTTTGCCAGTGTTTCAGGGAGTGGATGAGTCATAACACAGGTCAATTTTGACGCCACAATCCCGTGAAGACTCTCCGGAATCCCCAGCGTTACAATGCCAGCGCCTGCACGCAGGGCTGCCATACTGCACATATACGCCGCGCCTGTCATGCCATGGGAACCTGCCAGCACGAACACCCGCCCATAGTCCCCCTTATGGGTATCCGGTTTTCGTGAACGAATCTTCGGAATTTCTTTTACTTCGTACATAAAACAATAACCCTCTCTTTATCTCCGTGTACGGTTGATCAAGGA
>CAYJME010000260.1:0-4200 GCA_964370795.1 uncultured candidatus Brocadiaceae bacterium | reverse complement strand
GGATACACCCAGCGGCGAGGTCGCCAACAGGAGTTGGCTCCTCCAAAAACTTGAAATTCCTTTACATCATGTGGCAATGGATGTGTTTATTTAATATTCCCATGATTTAATCCTCTACAAGCGGCTTTATCGTTTGTGAAATAATATATCTGTTATTGGCAACCCATCGGTAGATTGCATACAAAGCCATCTTGATTATCGGCAATTTAAAGAGGAATGATAACCACCGGAAACCTCTCAATCGCTTCATTATCTCCGGTAAGACATTATCGCCTCTTAAGATTCGATGGTTGGGAAGCGCCAGGTGCAAGAACTGCTGGCATGATTCATCGGTTATCTGTGGAAATCTCTTCCGTCGTTCATCCGACTGGCATGGAATAAATTTAAAGGCATCTTTTCTTATGGCATGCAATTCAAGCCATTTCATACAGCCGCGACACAGACTGCACTTGTCGTCATAAATAAGAATTGCCGTGAAAATGGCGGGTTCGCTCCGATTAGCACACACTAATAACCCTGGGTTTTGGAATTTATTTGGAATTTGTATTTTGTCATTTTATCTGTGCAATCTGCGTAATCTGTGGTTTCAATTCTATATAAATTATCGGATATCAATCTCGCACATCTCAATTCCTGACAAATTAGAGATGTCTTTCACCGGCTTACTGCCATCGTACTCACTTTCCAATACTGCATTCCCGTTGTTATAGATTGAAATGGGGGTACCGTTCACATTTCTCTGGAGCATGAATTTATAATGAAACAGCGTGCGGTTACCCGAATTCCTCGTAATTACTGATACAACCCTGTTTTTCCCGGGAAGCAATTTGCCAACCGCATCCAGACAGCCTTCCTTTTTTAATTTCTCGGAGGTATGGGTTTCAAGAAAAATCAATGCCACCTCATCACCCTCGGTAAGTTCCGCAAGGTTAAACACCAGACCTTCCAACCCATCCGTAACGACAATCTTTATTGGTGGTTTATGAATAATTCTCTTTGTGTGTTCCCATGCATTGGGATCTTTTGAAAAGTAATCAGCAATATTCCACTGGGCAATACACACCTTACTTACGAAAAATAATACCACTATTATTAAAAAATATTGAATATGTTTCATGTTTATCGCTTTGCGTATAAATTATGAGTTTTAATATAATCTTCCACACATCGCGGAACCAAATACCGTATGCTGCGCCCATTGTAAACCCTGTCCCTGATTTCAGTCGATGAAATACCAATCGGCGGTATCGCAACCTTCAACCTTTCCATCTCTGCTACTTTTTCATCTGAAAATATCCCCATCCTCTTCAACCTTACAGAATCACTTTCTGTCCCATTTGGCGAAAGAACATTATTAAAAGATTTAAGGGAACTTCCATTTTTTGAGGTTGGCGAACGGTTGACCATAACGAAAGAGCACAGTTGAGAAAGTGTGACAATATCTTTCCAGGCGCTTATTTCATTCATCATATCTGTTCCAACGATGAGATGTAAATTGTACGTTTCCCCGTATATCTCCTTAAAGGTCCTGATGGTATCGACGGTATAAGACCTTCCCAACCGTTTAATCTCCAGATCAGATATCTCAAAATGATCGTTATCACTGATTGCATCACTCACCATCTGATACCGGTGGAAGGAGTCAACAAGGTCTCGGGGCTCTTTATGGGGAGATATGCCTGTTGGTACAAAGATTACCTTTGATAAAGCCCTCTGCTGAAAGACCTCTTCCGCAACAATGAGATGGCCTATATGAATTGGGTTAAACGAACCACCGAATATACCGATGTCCATGATATTTTAAATCAAACATTAAAAAAAACGTAAAATTGAATTATATAACTGAATATAGATAAGTCAATGAAAATGGATTTGTTTTTCATTGACGATGGGAAAAACGTGTGTTAGTATCCAAAATCAATACTTTGTGCCGGCATAGTTTCGGTATACTTCAAGTAACTCAAGGCTTTAGCCTTGCTAAAAAACTCATCATCGTAAAGGATTTTATGAAGATTGCATATTTTGATTGTTTTTCCGGCGTTAGCGGGGATATGACCCTTGGGGCATGTGTAGACGCAGGAATGGATATAACTCTCTTAAAGGAACACCTGTCACAACTCCATCTCCACGGATATGAAATATCCGCAGAAATAGTAAAACGGGCAGGAATCAGCGGTACAAAGGTTCATGTAAATATTACTCACGCTGGCCATCATACAGACCACCACCATTACCACCACAATACACATCTCAACCTCTCCGACATACAGGCAATTATTGAAAAGAGCGCCCTTTGTTCGGATATCAAGCGTGATAGTATAAGAATCTTTCAAAGATTAGCGATGGCAGAGGCAAAGGTACACAATACCTCGATTGAGAAAGTCCACTTCCACGAGGTCGGTGCGACAGATTCGATTATCGACATCGTCGGCTCTGTGATAGCCATAAAGCACCTCGGCATAGAAAAGATATATTTTTCTTCCGTTCCCACAGGGCATGGTTATGTAAAATGCGAACATGGCATCTTCCCGGTACCTGCACCGGCAACGGCAGAATTGCTGAAAGGACAATTCCTGAAATTCGTTGATATTGAAAAGGAACTCACCACACCCACAGGCGCCGCTATTATAACCGCACTCGGAGAAGGTCAGCGCTGCATGCCGGAAATGAAGGTACTTCAGATTGGTTATGGCGCCGGCAGTAGCGACAATCCCACCATACCTAACTTACTACGCATCATTCTTGGAGAAACCATCACAAAAATTGCCACGGACGAAATGTGGGTTGTCGAAACAAACATAGATAATATGACGGGCGAGATGCTGGGGTATGTGATGGACAAGATATTTGATGCAGGCGCTGCAGATGTCTATTTTACCCCTATTCAGATGAAGAAAAACAGGCCAGGAATAATGGTGAGCGCCATTGTGGCTGAAACTCAAGTACCTGCCGTTGAATCTGCCTTATTCAATCAAACAACCACCTTTGGAACAAGAAAATACAAGGCATCCCGCACCGTCCTTACACGGGAATTTAAGGAAGTGGAGAGTTCATTGGGTAAAATAAAGGTCAAAATTGGCACATTCAACGGTGAGATTAAAAGTGTTTCACCTGAATATGAGGATTGCAAGCAGATCGCAGAAGAAAAAGGTATCCCCCTGAAAAAAGTTTACGATATCATTTCAAGAGATTTGGAAAATTGTGCATAGTTAATCAAAACTCAGGAAACCACAGATTTCGCCGGTTCCGCAGATTTTTTATTGAAAAGTTGTGTTTGACAAAAAGGAACTCCGCTAGAAAACACTAACGGAATAATGAAATCCATCATGACCACAGATTTTTTCAAGCTGTTTAACGATTTGTTGTGCCTGTGAACTATTTTCATTGGGACCCTGTATGTAAAATGGCTTTCCATCCTTTCCAAACCGAAATTTCTCTGAACACCCTTTTGGATCAATGTCTCCAAAGATCGCTTTTTGCCCTTACTTATAATTTATAAACTGCATGGCAAAATCATAATTCTGATCCTTAATCGCCTTCATAATTGCCTGGAGGTCGTCAATTTTTTGTCCCTGCACACGAACCTTGTCTTCCTGTATTTGCGCCTGTATTTTGAGTTTTAAACCTTTAATAAATTTGACGAGTTCCTTGGCCTTTTCCATAGGTATGCCAGACTGGAAGGTAACAACCTGACGTACGGCGCCTCCTAAAGCGCTTTCCGCCTTTCCAAAATTCAGTGACTTTAAGGGAATCCCCCTCTTTTCAAACTTTTCTTTTAAAATATCCGTTAAACTCTGCATCTTGTACTCGTCGTCAGCAATCAGCGTAATCGAATTGTCGCTGTTTAACGTAATAGACGATTTGCTTCCCTTAAAGTCGTATCTTACCGCAAGCTGTTTTTTTGCCTGGTCGACTGCATTGTTCACTTCATGCATCTCTACCTTACATACAATATCAAATGAATGCATTTCAGCCATAAAAATATTCCTTAAAAAATCCTAATAACCCAAATTCCGTATTTCTTCTTCACGAAACCCAAAAAAATAGTGATATATTAAATCACTAGAATCAAAAAGTGTCAAACAAGATTTGTCTATAAAGCTGCACGAACAACTCTTCGGAAAGTAAGAGAATAATTAACATGGGGAAGAATATCGGGAAAGGAAAGGTACAACCGTTAGGCATGCCATAGCGCAGGAG
>CAYJME010000259.1:0-4225 GCA_964370795.1 uncultured candidatus Brocadiaceae bacterium | reverse complement strand
CTTGAATACTGTCTTATATCTTGGACAGCAAATGCTTCGCCCCTACGTAGAATGTCTAATTTAACGTATAGGAATTTCAATGTTTTTGGTAGGAGCCAACTCCTGTTGGCGACCGGGGCTTGCTCGCCGGCGGGCATGCCCATCGGCATCAGGAGACGGCTCCTACCAGAATAGTTGCCTTAGGCAACCTATTTTAAAGTTATAATTTTGAAAAGTCCCTTTGATTCGATGGACACTTTTGTCTGAGTTCCCTTACCAGACTACCCGGCACCGTTTTTTTAGCAATGGGGGTATCGTTTTTTCTTTCTCCATGAAAATCCGAACCGCCCGTAACCGTTAAATTGTGTTTCTTTGCTATTTTGAGGTACTTCTCTATCGCAGACGGTGTGTGCGTAGGATAATGTATCTCTATTCCCGCAAGGCCGTATCTCACCAATTCTTCAATTACATGGTCTCTCTGCGTTAATCCAGGATGGGCAAGCACTGCGGCGCCCTGTGCATCCCGAATCAACTCAATCGCTTGCCGGGGGCTAAAGGTTTTTTTCGGTACGTAGGCAGGGCCATTATCGCCTATGTACCGCGTAAATGCATCAATAATGGTATTACAATACCTATGTTTATAAATTATCTCAGCAACGTGCATTCGGCCCGGTGAACCCTTGCCTGCAAGATCAAAGATCTCCTGGGGGTCTATGGTGACATTAAGTCCTTTCAATTTTTCCACCATCGCGTGAATCCGTTCGATCCGGTCTTCGTGAGCCTGCTTTAATAGTTTTTGTAAAGATTCATTATGAATATCAATAAAATATCCGAGGATATGAATCTCCGATGGTTCAAGATACGCTGAAAGCTCGATGCCAGGTATGATATTAATATTCTTACCGCGTGCATAATGACACGCAATTGAGATACCATCAACCGTATCGTGGTCGGTGATAGAAATAGTGGAAACCCCAAGCCGTATGGCTTCATCGACAACCTGCTCAGGAGTCATCGTACCATCGGAATAGTTTGTGTGTACGTGGAGGTCTGAATTCCCATAATCAATTTCGCTCACATTCTGCAAGAGAGATGGATATTCACAACTCCTGAATTTCCCGTTGCCAAACTGGGTATAAATTTTGTCTAAAATTCCATTCACAAATGTGCCTGAGTTTTTCGTGCTGAACTTTTTGGCAAGCTCAATAGCCTCGTTAATGGAAACCTTCGGGGGAATATCATCTCTGAAGAGTAATTCGTAGACACCCAAACGGAGAATGTTTTTATCAATAATAGCCATTCGGCGTAATTCCCAGTGTTCTGTAACAACAGAAATTTTTTCATCTATTTCCTTTACGCGCGACCGGCAACCATGAACAAGGGATATGGTGAATTCATAGATATCCTGCTTGTCAGTGCTTTTCTTACAGAAGGCGTCAATTTCTTCGGCAATGCCGTCGCTGCGGAGGTCCAGTTGGTAGAGGGCTTGAAGGGCAAGTTCGCGGGCAATCGTTCTATTACGCATGAAATATATAGTTTTTATTAAGAGCAGTTAAAAATAAACGAATGAAACAACTTTACGTATCTCAAAATTCTCTTTTTTACAAACAGGGAGAATGAGGATTTGGGGGATAGAGTGGTTAACGTCCTTTATCTGTTTTTACGCCTGTTTGTATCTGGTCAAAAAGATTTGTCATCTCTAAAGCTGATAAAGCGGCCTCCGCTCCTTTGTTCCCGGTCTTTGCGCCAGCCCTGTTAATAGCTTGTTCCAGGGTTTCCGTAGTAATTACTCCATAAATAGCCGGAACACCGGTAGATAATCCAACCTGTGCAATACCCTTGGCCGATTCGCTTGCAATATAATCGAAATGGGGAGTTTCGCCACGGATGACGGCGCCCAGACAAATGACCGCATTATATTTGCCGCGCTGGGCAACCTTCAGTGTTGCAGCGGGTATTTCATAGGAGCCTGGCACCCAGAATACGTCAATATCATCTTCTTTTACTCCATGCCTTACAAGAGCGTCAATGGCCCCGTCCAGCAGTCGTTTCGTGATAAAATTATTGAACCGGCTTACGACGATACCAAATGTCTTTCCCGTACCGATTAAATTTCCCTGAAATTCATTACCCATAAAAAAAGATCTTTCCCCTGGCTATGCAGGCAAGCCTCAAAAAAAGCACAATCTTGTGGTATCATAATTTTGTTATGAAAATTTATGTATGAAAAATAGTAGCATATACCCCTAAATCTTTCAAGGCTTTTCTCTTGAGTTTATGTGTTTTTATGGTTTTTTATATTCTTTTATTTTGTCAGCATTTTCAAGACTCTCAAGAAAGCCATTATGAACGATTTTCTCAAGAACAATCCGAATCATTATAACGAACCTTTTTAAAAAAATTGTTCTCAATATAAAAGGGCTGGTTTTTCACATTGAAAAAAACAAGATATCCTATGGGTCAAGTATGAGAATGGTGACGGAATGGAATAGCAGGGAGACTTAGTTATACACTTCATTTCCCTGCTATTAAAGTTGGGATGGACAATTAATATCAAGATAATCATTAGATTTTATCTTGTTTGATCAAATAAATTGTTCTGATGATGAGGTATATTCATCTATATCATTAAACAAAAATATAGATGTATCCGTTATTGTTGGTTATCGTCATCATTATCATCGTTATTATCATCATCATCGTTGTTATCATCAGAATTATTTATACCATCGTTATCTGAATCTTCATCGCCATCCTGTATGCCATCATCATCTGTATCCGAATCTAAGGGATTAAGTCCTAACCCAAGTTCTTTGCCATCTGTTAAATTATCATTATCTGTATCTGAATCTAACGGATCGGTGCCATTGACAAGTTCGTCGCCATCATTTAGATCGTCGTTATCTGAGTCGGCATCTTTTGGGTCTGTATGAAGGGTTTTTACTTCTAACCCGTCACTGAGACCGTCATGGTCTGTATCTGCACTTCTTGGATTAGTCCCTAATTTACGTTCCTCCTTGTCTGTAAGACCGTCATGGTCAGTATCCTTATTTGATGGTTTCAGGGTATGCAATTTATGCACATTATTATTATCGGCGTATGCATTACCACCAAAAGTCACCATAGAAACAAACCCCAATATTCCCATGAATCCACAGAAAATAGTCTTGTTCGCCATTGCCATAACTAATCTCCTTAATTATTATCAAATTGTGTATATAACTCATTAAATTTTGCCCTGCCCTCATAATATCCTCCTCAATACAGAGAGAGAAAAAGAATTTTCATAAAATAATGAAAATAACGCAAGTCTTTGTTGAAAGAGGTGAATGCTGAATACTAAGGTTATTGTGTGAGAGAGAAGGCGCTAAGCGCGGTGCACAATTACAAATTTGCTTACATGCACAGAGAGTAAAATAGTGATGTAAGTTTTTGTATGAGGAAGCCGATATATCGATAGAGGTATCTTTGATTTTACAATCGAAATATCAAGTATTATATTATCTGCATAAAGAAGATAACAAATATGGCAACCATGCTTTCTTCAATAAATGAAGACCAATGGCTTTGCGCCCTAACCTCACGGTTAGTTTACCTTTTCACATTGTTTTCCTTTTAAATGAAAGAACAACTACATTATACTATTGCTTTTCTTTGTTTTCAACTTGCTAACACCTTTTTCTCAAAATCAGGTTAACATCTTTTACTTATATTTCATAGCAATAGGATTGCCAAATACCTTAGAAATATAGAATTATGTTTAAGTGTTGTGGTGAATTGTAGTTATAAATATTTTTTACCTTGTGTTAAAGGCTTTTAAAATTGAAAATTTTGTAATATTTACATTTTTCCATGTAAATATTACACGATAAGGAAGGTATTTATTATTCCATCCCGTAAACTTTCAATTTGCGGATTTTCGGTATGGTGGGTTAAGCGGAGCGAACCCACCATTTATAAAAGCAATGAAGGTGGATAAAGCAGGCGGGATATTAATCATGAAGATTTAACCTCTTTTGTGAACATACGGATAGTTGATGCTGAGCTTCGGTTTACATAACCCAACCCGCCTCTTATCAGAAAATACTCACTTTCAGCCGTTTCCCCAAGGCAAAAGCAACATGCTCTTGTGCTACGAGAAGAATTAAGGATAAAAATTTTATCCGTATAGTTTTTATAGTATTACTTTGTAAAAACTTCTTTTTTTGTAAGTTTTTTACAATTCCCTTCACCCCCTTTGTAAAGG
>CAYJME010000258.1:0-4273 GCA_964370795.1 uncultured candidatus Brocadiaceae bacterium | reverse complement strand
CCATACCTAACTGACGACAACGCTCGTCGTTGAATTCCTCGCTGAAGCCGGTCATCAAAATCACAGGCAGATCCTTGCGGATGGTTCCAACCTCGCGGGCTAATTGATCTCCAGTCAGATGCGGCATCGTCAAATCGGCGATCACCAGGTCAAAGCGGTTCGGCTGCCTGCGCAGAAACGCGAGCGCATCCAGGCTGTTGGTTCGCACCGTAACCGAGTAGCCGAAGAGTTCTTCGAGGACGTCTTTCAACACATCCGCGACCTCCGGCTCGTCATCTACAATCAGAATTCGTTCGTTGCCTCCGACAACGGGTACTTCTTCGCGCACGTGCTTTTCGCGCGACGATTGGACTCGCGGCAGATAGACGTCAAATGCCGTCCCTATTCCTACGTCGCTTTGAACGGTAATCGTCCCGTTGTGGCTTTTCACAATTCCATGCACCACGGACAGGCCAAGCCCGGTTCCTTCTCCCACTTTCTTGGTCGTATAGAAAGGTTCGAAGATTCGCTCCAGCGTATGCGTGTCCATTCCGCAGCCCGTATCGGAAACGGTGATTCGGACATACTCGCCGGCCGCGAGCGGCGGGATCCCGATGGGAATCGTCTCGCTGACCTGGCAAGATTCCAAACTCACCTTCAGGATGCCGCCATGATCCCGCATCGCGTGATAGGCATTCGTGCACAGGTTCATCAATACCTGATGAATCTGCGATGGATCGGCCAGCACGTCGCCGCAGCCGGTCTGGATGTGATCCTCAATCGCAATCGTGGATGGCAGGGATGCCCGTAACAGCTTCAGAGCTTCCTTGACAATCGGCGAAAGCTCGATCAGGATTTTCTCATTCTCCGACTGCCGGCTGAACGTGAGGATCTGCTTGACAAGGTCCTTGGCCCGATTGGCTCCGGTAATGACGTGCTCCAAATCGGCCCTTGTAGGATGCTCGCTTCCCAAGTGCTTCGCCGCCATCTCGGAATAGACGAGTATTGGCGTGAGAATGTTGTTGAAGTCGTGGGCGACTCCACCAGCCAGCGTACCAATGGTCTCCAGCTTCTGCGCTTGGCGCAATTGGCGTTCGAGTTTCTCCTGTTCCTCCTCGGCCTGCAGCCGCTCGGCCAGTTCTTGTCTTGCGGCCGTAATCAGGCGGGCATTTTCGATGGCAAGGCCGGCCATTCGCGATAACTGAGCAATCACATTAATATCGGCGTCGTCAAAACTGCGGACGATGCTCCGCTCATACGCCAAGCCTAAAACACCGATCACCTCCGAATGCGAAAATAACGGCACGGCGAGAATGGATCGGATGATGTTCTGACCATGGTCCGGGATCCGTCCCGCCCAGGCATCGTAATCCTCGACCACCATTGGCTGGCCGGTTTCCCACACCCTGCCGCTGATGCCCTCTCCTTTTTGCACGGCAAAGCGGCGGGATTCCGTGCTCAGCACCCCGAGGGCGAACTTGGGCGTTAAGCGATCCGTTCCCGGCTCGAGAACGTCCAACCAACCGGTCGCTGTTCCGACAAGCTCCCCGGCCCGTGTGAGAATTCCCTCGAGCAAACGATCCAGATCGTGCTCGGCAAGCAGATCAAGAGTGGTCTTTTGCAGCGCCGCCTGGTATTCATTCTGTCGGCGCAGAGCGCTTTCCGAACGCTGACGTTCCGTGATGTCCAGCACGCTGCCTTCTACGATCTTTTGTGGGAGGTAAATGCGCGCCGACGCGATGCAATTACGGATGTCGCCGTCTTTCCGCAGCAGCCGGCATTCGAAATTCGAAACCGCACCTTCCGCTCGGAGCCGTCGAATCAACTCATCGCGTTCGCTGAGATCTGCCCAGTATGTCGTAGGCGGCAGGTCTGCTGCTTCATCGCGTGTCCTCCCCAGTATCTCCAAAAACTTGTCATTCGCTTCCAGCAATCGTGAGCCGTCCATCACCGTTCGGAACATCCCAACCTGAGCATTGTGGAAGAACTCGCGAAATTTCTCTTCGCTTTCCGTGAGCCGGTGCTCCGACTCGGACAGGCGTCTCGCCAGGTACCGGACCAGCCGTTCTCCCGCCAGTGTCGCCGTTAGGGCTGCGGTCAGTGGCACAAGCAGAATGATCACCACCCGCGGAAGCTCGCCATCCTCCGTTACAAGGTGGTGCAAGATCTCCTGCGCAAAGCATGTCAGTACGACTAACGGTACCAGGAGTCGCAGCGTTCGGCTCTTGGTGCTGACTCCCACAAACGGTTTGAGCACTGCGCCCGGTCCTGCCGCTACCACCAGCCCGATACCAAGAAAACAGAACGCGGCCGCAGTCGGCGCCGCTAAGGGTTGAATGCCATCGCCGTAAAGAAATGGCGCCCCGAGAGCGTAGGCATAGGTTGCCAGAAAGCCGGTGCAGGAGACCATGATGCCAATCCACCCGGCCAGTAATCGCTGTCTGCGCGTGCCAATCAACAAACTGAGCGCGGCAATTGCGGACACAAAGAACAAGGCCCCCGTCACCGGCGACATTCGGCCGATAACGTACTGCCCCAAGTACTCCTTCGCCGGAAACAAGACCGCGGTGAACGTCAGATCTTTGCCGAGAGGGAATTCAATCGCCTTCAGCAGCCCATACACTCCGATGATGCCCATGAGGGCGTATCGTGCGCCAAGCGGCACACGAATGGCGATTGGGGAGCTGTAGGTCAAGAATAGAACACCGAACATAACAAATGCCGCTGCCGTGTCCAGTGCCATTGGAACGTATTGAGGGGAGAATCGGTTTAACACCTGGTTTCCGAAAGCCCACCCCGCAATACAAATCAGGCCGATGGCCAGCAGGATAGTGCCGCAGAGCTGAAGAACGAGTCGGAAATGGCGGTTGGTCATTATATCATGCATAAGTTTTTCCGTAACATATCGTGCCTTCGGCGCCCGAGAAGATGGCTCTAAGAGCTTGGAATGCAATAAATAAGCCAGCTCTTCGCCGCGCACATCCTCCGCGCACTGAGTTGACATCCATCGGGAAAGGATATATTTTATACTTTTACCCCGCGTCCAGAGTCTGAATCTCTGTCTCCGCTGGGCCAACATATAGAAACAATCTCAGTATCTTAATTGTGGCGCTCGCGGGCGTTATCGGTCCACGCAACGTGTTGAGGTGCGACCATGTCTGCAGAAAATTGTGCCCTGGCTCTTCTCTTCCTCACGGAGGTGATAGACCAAAAGCGACTTGACCATCTGCCGGAATTGTGCTCTGCCGATTTTTCTTACCTGTCTCCCCGGTCTGCTGCCGTTGGTATTCCTGCCATGAAGCGCCTGTTGCATGAGCTTCATCAGGCCTTCCCGGATCTGTCAGTGACCGTTGATTATTCTCTGGCCAATGGCAGTCTTTCCGTCATACGCGCGACGTATCGCGGAACGCACCGCGCGGCCTATGGCGGCATCGCCCCCGGAGGCCGGCGTATCGCTCTACCCGTGATGCACGCCTTTCGCTCCAACGGCGACAAGATCCACGATATCGAGGTGTTCTTCGACGTGCAGACGCTTTTGTCCCAGATCAGTAATCATGCAACGCCACTGATTCGGTGAACCGGGAAACGAATGTGAGTAGATTCAAAAAGACGGCTTGCAGCCGTCTTTTCCATATCATAACAAAGCAAACGGCGATCGTTTCCGATCGCCGTTTCATTCTTGCGATAATAGTTCAAATACTCATTGCCCCTCGCTCGACTCTGAATTGAGCGCGGGGATAGTATCAAGACTTAAGTTGATCCGTTTAAAGGATAATTCGTGACTGTTGCCGTCTGCATCGCCGAACGTCAGCACGAGTTGATTCTTCTTGAATTCGTATTGATAATCAAAGGCGTGTTCCGAGCCATCGTTCACTCGGAGTAGTCCCGGATACACTTCCAATTTCACGTGCTTTCCGGAGATGATCAATTCCTGATCTGACGGGATCTCCAGCGTGATCGTGCCTTCACCGTTGCGATGCTCCCAGAACCCGATCAACCGTTCATCAAAGACCTCATTCCCCAGATCCGGTCGCGGTTCGAGTGGCAGCGGCTGATCAACCGTCATCAATCCTTCGAACGAATCCTCCTCCTCCTGCGCAAAACTGTCGGCAACTTGAAGCGTCAGAAGAATTAGGATCAGAAGGTAAAGGCGACCGCCTTGGGCGGTCATCAATCGAACAATACGAGGCTGTGTCATGGCAATCGTATGCCTCCATGTTGGTCGTTCCGGACTTCCGAGCCTCCGATCTAATCTAAGAGAACGCGACCTTGCAACAATACAGAAGGCTGGACC
>CAYJME010000257.1:0-4335 GCA_964370795.1 uncultured candidatus Brocadiaceae bacterium | reverse complement strand
ATCTTAGTGTTAGAGTTAATTCGCAATCTATACGAATATTCAACGAAGAAAAGAATCCCTTTCCTTATTGAAAGAAATCCAACATCTAAAAAGACCTCTTGCTATAAAATCATGGAACGTTTTTATTCCAAATGTCAATAATACCGAATATGTCAGAGGGCGTCTTTGTGTAATACGCAAAACAGAAGAAGCTATTAAAATAGCTCATAAAAAACTTAAAAGACATGCAAGCAAAAAGGGCATTGAACTGAAACCGGAGACCCTTATTTATGCCAAGTACGTAATTGTATTCACAACGTTTCCTGAAAATCAATTTACCGCTTTTGATATCTTAGAATGGTATCGAATTCGATGGCAAATTGAACTGGTCTTTAAAAGATTTAAACAAATAGCACAATTTGGACACTTACCTAAATACGATGATGATAGCTCAAAAGCTTGGCTTTATGGCAAATTATTCGTTGCTCTTTTAACAGAAAAACTCATAGATTTTGCCAAGTCTTTTTCCCCCTGGGGATACATCATGGTCCAGCCAGAAGACTCAAAGCCAATGGCGTAAATTTGCTTTTATGCTCCATCAGGTAAAACGAGCTATAGAACCAGCGTTATCATTACAGGAAGTTCTTAAGTACTGGAACGACATTGCTTGTTCTTTATCGGAAAATCCAAGAACCCGAAAGATGCAGATCTCAAAATACTTCGAGTTCATCTAAAACAAGTTAGCGCTTATGGGGGTATGCCTGATACCCTTAGAATAAAATATGCAGGTGTGGGCTTTTGGCTATCAAGAGGTAAGAACAGGTAAAACGGCTGGGTCAAGGGTGGCTTTTATACATTCTGAGACTCAGCATATTATTAAACTGCACAGACCGCATCCAAGACCTGTGCTTAAACGGTGTCAGTTGTATCAGTTGGATTATCATGAAAATGGATTTTCAGGTGAAAATGTAGCGACTAACCCTTCCCCGTCCGTAGTCGGGAAGGACAGGTATTGCCGGCAATTGACCATATCCCCATATAAAACGGGAACGGGGAATAAATTTCCGTGCTTCAAATATATTATCGTATCAACACTGTAATAACCAGCATGGCATAACCATGCGCTTCGTTTTAAAAGGAGAAAACTTATGAAAAACTTTCTGAACTTCAAAAACCAGTTTGTAAGGACTACTTTCTTCTGCGGTGAGAACCAAATCCCGGTGATTGAGTTCTGTAGCCAGAAGCGTTCTCATTGCCCTGCCGAATGGCGAATGATCTACATCAGACATGAAAACTTGCCCTTTTTCGTTTACGATTTTCAATTTCACCATTGCAGCTGTCTTCCCGGCTAAATAGTTCCAATTGATGGCTGGCTTGCATTTTAGCCTGGTGGTTAAGTCGGTAAGCATGTTCTTTTGGGACTTGTGCACAAGATGTCAGAAAAACGAGTGCTAATAAAATGGCTAAATTTCTCATACCTCCTCCATAATTTATGTGGCTCTTTGCGGGGAACTACTTCGGCTAAGTTTCACCGTGGCATATTCTTTTCCTTATTTACTATTATAACCTTACGTGTTACATTGTTATGTATGATTAAGTCATTCAAAGACAAAGAGACTGAAAAGTTGTATTTGACCGGCCGGAGTAGAAAGTTTGACATTGCCGTTTGTAAAATAGGATTACGAAAGTTAGATTACTTAAATGCCTCACACAGCTTGAATGATCTAAAATTACCACCAGGAAATAAACTGGAGGCATTGAAGGGTGATTATAAAGGTAGATACAGTATCAGAATTAATGACAGATACAGGGTTGTTTTTAAATTTGAAGGCTCAGACGTTTATGATGTTGAAATTATTGACTATCATTGAAAGAGGTAAAGAATGGTTAATGTAATGAGGAAGCCAACACATCCAGGGGAAATTTTGAAAAAGGAATTTTTAGAACCTTTAGGGGTAACACAATCACAGGTAGCGAAAGATATTCATACTACTTTTAGAACGATAAACGAAATCGTGAACGAGAAAAGAAATATCAGCCCTGAAATGGCGATAAGGCTATCAAGGTATTTTGGTACATCAGCAGAACTTTGGTTAAATCTTCAAAATCAATATGACCTTTATGCGGTGAAAGAAAAAAAGACGGCTGTTTTAAAGGATATAAAACCTTTGAGAAAGAAAAAGGAAACAGTGGGTAAAAGTTAAATTGGAATAAGGTTTAAAACGGCAAGAGAAAATAATAGAGCGAAGAACTAATGACAAAAGAAATGTCAAGCCTTGTGGATTGTGCTGATTATCTTTTAGAAGGGACGGCTGGGAATGGACAAAAAAAATTCTTGACAATCTCAATATTCATGAATTTTATCAATCTTTCGTCCCATCCTTGAAGGCTAATAGCAAGCCATCGGTAAGGATTTCCGCTTGTTCATGGGTAAATCCCACTGATTCAAATTTCTTTATGTTTTGTAACTCTTTGGTTATTGGCATATTAAAAATCTCAAACTTTCTTTTCTAATTTACATGGATACGGCTGGTTTGCTTCGGGCTTTACTGGTAAATTAGCCGTGTTTGTGCTTCTAAAGAGAAAGACCAGGTGAAGGACGGCACTATCAATGATGATATTGTTGCAAGGATATAGATTTCACCAAAGGGATTATAACCATTACTCAAAGCAAGGTCGGCAAGCTGGTATCAATCCCACTATCGGAGTATCTGGCAGATGAACTTATCAGGTATGGAAATGGTGTCCAGGAAGGCAGGATATTCGAGGATAGAGAAATCAACGGCGTATCTTATTTTTTTGTTGTTTTCGTATCCAGGATGATGCCGCCACTGGAAACAGACGATACCATACCAGTGACATCCCTGTACCATACGTATATCGTTTTATATCCATCATCGCCACTCAGATTGTATGGAATGTCTCCGGTAAAATAAGTCGTGGGCGTAATTGTTTTCCATCCGGGGTCTGTTGATGTTGGCACTATTACATCGAGGGAAATGTAATAAGCAGTAATTGCAACGTCATCCGTGGCAGCAAGGTTTACTACCACATTTTTTGAATGCGTCACTTTACTACCCTTATTAACCGTTAGCGAACCGACTGGCGGTGTAATGTTCAAGATGATATCATCACTCGTGGCTTTTGAGACATTTCCCGTGAAATCCTTGTACCATGCATATATGATCTTCGCCCCACTCTTGCCGCTTACGATATAAGAAACATCTTCTTTTAACCGGGGTGTGGAAGTTATATATTTCCATCCCGGATTAAAAGGCGATGGTGTGGCAGTGTCCATAGAAATATAATATCCCACTATCCCAACATTGTCGGTGGCAGAGAGATTTACGGTAACACTTCGGGAGTCTGTATATTTCTCATCATTATTTATCGTTATAAAACCATCGGGCGGGTCTGTGTCTTTGATATGAGCGGATTCGGACGCTTTTTCACTCTTATTGCCTACACGTTCTTTTGCTGATTCTGGTGTTCTGATGTTCTTGTTTTTTTTGTCTGCCTCAGAAACAACGGGATCTGGCGATGCTTCCTCTTTTGCGATTATCTTAGGTGCTACATAATTTTCCTGCACAACAGCCACACTTGTAGTCATACTGTCCATAACATTATTAACTTTCTTGTGCTCTATGACTGTTTCAGTTACCTTCTGTGCACTTGACGATTTATCAACGTTATTATTCAGAGCATTATCTGGCGTTGAACTAATGGGCAAAAAACCATTATTAATTGCCACAGGAAAAACCCCTGTATCTATAACAATATTTCCACTGGCTACTTTTGATACATTTTCTACCGAAGAAGGTGTTGTCGTGTATGTTGGTTCGAAGCATGTATCCGTAATTGATACTGATGGATCTGTTGTGTCTAATATATCAAATGACATTTCATCTCCATACGTTGTTCCCGCATTGTTCTTGGCTGCCACCCTATAATAGTAAGTCTTACCTTGCAATAACGCCATTATACCTGCGCTTATCACACTATCGGTAGTTCCTTCCAGGTTCTGTGGTGGGGTGGTATTATCATACTGACTACTTTTTGTTCCATATTCAAACCACGCCGTTGTGGATAATCCACAAGCATTTACCTTGCCACCCAACGTCACTGAATCCGAAGTTATATTTGACGCTGATACGGTCATCACCGTGGGCGCCATACCATATGCAATAATAATTCCTGTACTCCCGGTATTCCCTGTGCCATCCATCGATGTTACCGTGATCGTTATGCTGCCAAGTGGTAAACCTATGTCAGAAATTGTCCAATTTGTAGTACCATCAGCTATACCACTTCTACCCAGATCGTCTGACCATGTCACGCCCTTTACTCCACTTTCAT
>CAYJME010000256.1:0-4356 GCA_964370795.1 uncultured candidatus Brocadiaceae bacterium | reverse complement strand
TTTATTTCCAGGCTTTCAGGCGACTAACCCGAACTCAATCAAATAAAATAATCCTGGCGCAGCATAGCCGCAACCAATTCTCCCGATCAAAGGGAAACAACCCCCTAAGTCCCCCTTTACTAAGGGGGATTTCAGAGTTTCCCCCTTAACAAAGGGGGGAAGGGGGTTGTGAAAAACTTACAAAAAAAAGAGGTTTTTACAGAGTAAACATTCATGAGCCGTAGACTCACAAAAGTGCATGAAAATATGCATTTTCGTACCAATACTATATTGTGCTGTGAGAAATGTTGAGTGATTGAAACGATAAATAACATTTCATGGTTATGGATAATCTCTTCCGACTCGTTCGGGTTATAATTATGATAACCCACGAACCACGCAAAACAAACGAAAATTCTGCGATTGCTTTATTTAAGAATGAGCGTATAATAATTTCGTTCCTTCATGGAAAGAAACACGTAATGTTATTCTTTTCCGACTCCTTTGGGTTGTGAATCTGTGTTCTGATTAATTGCGAGGACTTGGCAATGAAAACTACCCCTAAAACTCAAAAATATGTGTCACGTGAAATCACCAGTTCCCCCTCCACCACCTCTATAAAAACGATACGAGCCCGCTATCTCTCCGAGCCGTTGATGATCGATGCGGAGTACATCAAATGCTATACAGAAGCGCATAAGAGGACGGATGGACTCAATGTCCTGGAACGAAGGGCCGAGTGTCATGCATACGCACTGGAAAATATCACCCCGGTTATCAGGGATGCGGAACTGTTTGTTGGCAGTAAAACCAGATATATTCGTGGCGCCATTCCGTATTGTAACTATGCATGCCAGTATATCCTAAAGGAATTTCGGAGGGAAGAACATGAGGCACAGGACAGGGTAACAGACCTGGGGACGGGCGGCGGCATAGAAAAAGCAAGGCAGATGGCGGAGAGTGGCGGGTATGAGTTCTTTGCCAAAAAGTTCCTCCTCTCAAAAGAAGACAAGAAGTGGCTAAAGGAAAGCGCTGAATACTGGCATGGAAAGTGTATGCAGGACGTCGGCGACCGTCTGTGGAAGGAGGTATACGAGAAGGCTGATTACATAGAGAACGGTTGGAAGGCCGTCCTCTACACTGCCCCCCACGACCCCGCCCCTGAAGGCAGGTATGTCCTCGATTTCGAGACGGCGCTTTCGGATGGTTTCAACAAGATTATTGAGAGGATGAGGAACAAGATAAGGGCGGCCGTAGTGACTGACTACCATTCTGCAGAAAAGATATATTTCTGGCGGGCCGGTATCCGGGTGCTTACAGCCGCGATCCAGTGGGCGCATAATTATGCCAGAAAGGCCGGAGAGATGGCAGAAGTTGAGAAGGATCAAGCCAGGAAAGAGGAACTTCTCAGGATTGCCGAACGATGCGAACGTGTGCCTGCCTGTCCTCCCCGTGATTTCCGGGAGGCCATGCAGGCATTCTGGTTTATTTACCTGGCAGGCCATATCGAGGGATCGCATCTCGGCTACAGCCCCGGTCGATTTGATCGGTACATGTATCCGTATTATAAGAGAGATATTGACGCAGGCAGGATTACCAAGGAAGACGTCCTTGAATTGATCGAGGCCCTCCGGGTAAAGATGACGGAGATTGAGTACGTTGCCTCATTTTCCTGGGAGGGGCTTGGCTCTGGAAACCTTTACCAGAACATGATCTTGGGAGGGACGGACGAAAACGGCCAGCGGGGAGACAACGATCTGTCGATGCTGATCCTGCAGGCTGCCATCAATTGCCAGACGACCCAGCCGACCCTTTCCATCTGGTACGATGATACGCTCAGTGAAGAATTTCTCTTAAAGGCCGTCGAATGTGTCAAATCGGGGTGCGGGTTTCCCGCATGGTTCAATCTGAAGGTATATCTCCAGCACGAACTCCAGAGGAGTGGATTGCCGCTCTCCGTTATCCGCAGATATGCAGCAATGGGGGGGTGTACAGAGCCTACGCTGGAAGGGATGAGTTATGGTATCGTTCAGGCCGGATTTATCAACCATATGAAGGTGTTTGAGTTGGCCATAAACGGCGGTATTGACCCGCGAACCGGAATTCAGTTCGACCAGACCCGGATACCAACAAATTATCCAGAATTGATTGACGTATATAAATTCCATCTGAGGAACGCCATCCACAACTGGCAGCGTTATTGGAACTATGTGATGGCCGCCCATCGTCAGACGTGCGACTTGATTTATTCCTCGGCGCTGGTGAGGGATTGTGTGGAGAGGGGACTTTCACTGGATGATGGGGGCGCCGTCTGGAACGGCACCCCAACAACCCTTAGCAGCGGGATGGTTAACGTGGTCAACGCCCTTGCCGTTGTAAAAAGGCTCGTTGATGACGAAAAGGCTTGTACTCTGAAAGGGTTGCGCGCCGCCTGTGACACGAATTGGCAAGGGCATGAAGAATTACGCAGGAAGGTATCAGACGTCCCCAAGTGGGGAAATAACGATGATTTTGTTGACAAGATATACGAATACCTCTTTGATACTTACTGTGACTATGCAGGTGAAGGAATGAATTATCTCGGGAAGCCGTACGACCCATCCATGCTGGCAATCAGCACGCATACCCCTTTTGGCAAGGTATGCGGGGCAACACCGGATGGAAGGTATGCCGGAGAGCCGCTTTGCGATGGAGTAACTTCGCCATTTCCGGGGACTGATACCAATGGTTCCATCTCCGCCCTGCTCTCCGCCAGCAAAATTGACCACACCAGGATCCGTGGCGGATTGCACAATATGAAGTTTCACCCTTCTGCATTGAAGGGCATCCAGGGATCAAGGAAGCTCCTTGCGCTGATTAAGACGTACTTCGACCATCCCGGCTTCCAACTCCAGTTCAACGTGGTGGATAGTGAGATGCTGAGAGATGCCCAAAAGCGCCCGCAGAATTATCGGGACCTGATCGTCCGTGTAGCAGGATTCAGCGCATTTTTTGTGGAACTCAGCAAGTCCATTCAAGACCAGATCATTGCCCGAACGGAGTATGGTTTCTAATGCAAGTATTTTGGATAAATCCATGTTGCGTGGATATATATGCAGATGAAGCATGGTAAGGTATTGGGGTTGATTTTTCACATCCAGGAGTATTCCGTCCAGGATGGAATGGGTATTCGGACGACGGTCTTTTTGAAGGGGTGTACGCTGAGGTGCAGGTGGTGCGCCAACCCTGAAGGACAGTCGCCGCATCCAGAATTGATGCACTGCAGGATACTGTGCAAGCGGCATCACAACTGCATTTCAGCATGCACTCATGAGGGTGTCTTTCCTAATCTGGATGGTTATCCTGTATTTAAGCAGGAAATTTGTAAATCCTGTACGGAAAGGGTATGTGAGAGGGTATGTCCTGAAAAGGCCATTAAGATCGTTGGCAAATACTGGACATCGGAATCCCTCTATGAAAAGGTCAGCGCTTATGCGCTCTTCTATCGCAATTCCCAAGGTGGTGTTACTCTGTCTGGAGGCGAACCCTTTGCACAACCGGAGTTTGTCGAAGAATTTCTTGGTATATGCGAAAAGACCGGTTTATCCGTCGGGGTGGAAACCTGTGGTTTATTTGACTGGAATAAGGTAAAGGCATTTATCGTTAAGTTTGATTTCATTTATTTCGATATAAAGTGCCTGGATACGAAGGTTCACCGCCTTGTTACCGGCTGTGGGAATGAGACGATTTTGAAGAATCTCGCGCGTTTGGCTGAGATCGACCCGTCCAGGATCATCGTTACAATTCCGGTGATACCGGGAATCAATACGTCTGAGGAGATGATTGCCAGGATAGCAGAACATTGCAGAACATTAAACATAGTGAAAATACGTTTGCTCCCGTATCACCCGTTTGGCGAGTTTAAATACGATGCCCTGGGCCGCGAGTATCTCATGTCAAGGAATCTGTCTGTTGACCAATCGGAGGTGGAAAATTATAGGACGATAATATCGGATAGGGGCATAGACTGCTGGATAGAATGATAAGTTGGTAGACATTCTATGTCAAGCTATTTTTTCTTTCAGAAAAAAATAATTAAAAAGTTCTTTAAAAATCAATGAAGATTTGTGCCGCCAGTGGAAACTCCAGTCGCCCCACGGGCTCTTTCCGTTTCCACTGGCGTGTTATTTGTTTTCAGACTTATAGCGCTATTATTTTTCATAGTTTTTCTCCTTTACGCCCTACACTAAACTATAGGGGGTAAAGTGTCCAACTAATATTGGCACAGAGGGTAGCCGCAACCAATTCTCCTTTATGAAAGCGGGGAGATTGCTTCGGAAAAAACCCTCGCAATGACACGGACTATGCGCTTTGATGGTACACTGCACGTTGTCACGG
>CAYJME010000255.1:0-4397 GCA_964370795.1 uncultured candidatus Brocadiaceae bacterium | reverse complement strand
AACTCCTTTTTTTCTAAAAGAAAAAAAGAGCTTGACATAGAATGTCTACGGGGTTATTGCAAATAACTAAAGTGTTACAAATTTTCCAGAATTGACATCACTTCATTACCATCAAGGTCGTACCAGTTCTCATACGCATCAGCTACGGCAAAGGGATAGCCGCTTCTCACGTTAAGACAAACCAGTTCATCTGTTTGAGGAAGGATAAAATCAACGGTGCCTTGTGAACCGGTTGGAACGGCAACCACAATCTTTTGAGGTTCGTTTCTTTTCACAAAATCAATGGCAGAAAGCATGGTGTAACCCGACGCCAGCCCATCATCCACAATGATCACAATTCTGTTCTTCAATGAAGGAAATGGCAGTCCTTTTCTGAAGAGTCCGTTTCTTTTTTTTATGGTGTCTTTCGTTATCTGTACCTGTCGTTCAACTTCTTTCCGCGATAGACCGAGCCTGGAAAGGAGGTCATCATTGAATAACACCTTGCCATCAGGCCCAACAGCGCCAAAACCGGCCTCGGTATTATGGGGAATTTGTATCTTCCTGACAATGATTAAATCGAGGGGCAGATCGAGGATTTTTGCTATTTCAGCAGCTACAGGCACTCCACCGGATGGAATGCCGAGGACGATACTATCCGTGCCTTTGTATTCTAAAAGCCTCAGGGCAAGGCGCATTCCGGCTTCTTTTCTATCTTGAAAGGCGTAGAGTCGATCCCTGAGCGATAAGTCTTCGATAAGTCCGTGCATATTTAATGTTTAAAAATAAAGAGAACCACAAAGTATTTTTCGTAGGTTAATGTTTAGGAATTTCAATATTGTAGAGACGCAAAATCTTGCGTCTCTACACCGACCCATTTACCCGCGATACCTTAAGATTGATCCGGACTATTGAGCCATCCTTGTGTATGCTACAAATATTACCAGCATGGGAATGTTATTGCAAAGACATTACCGGTAAATTATAGTAATAATTCAAGTCTTTTTATCAAACCTTGCTATTGCAAAACCAATGGAAAAACAATTCAAGAATCCTGAAAATATCCTGGTTGTTCGTCTGGGCGCTCTGGGCGACATCATCCATGTGATACCTGCAGTGAAAAATTTGAGAACGGTATACCCAAACGCCCATATCTCCTGGCTTGTAGAGGATAAACTGAAAGACCTGGTTGATGGTGTTCCGGATATAGATGAGGTTATTGTTTTTCCGAGAAAGCGGTGGCAATCCCTTCTCAAGCATCCCTTGAACTATGGTAAGCTGATCTCAGAAGTGAGGACTTTCCTGAAGAAATTACGTTTGAGAAAATACGATGTTGTGTTCGATTTCCATGGAAATTTCAAGAGTGGTTTACTAACGTTCCTCAGCAATACCAGGACACGGGTTGGGTTTTCCCGGGGGTTTTGCAAGGAATTTAATTATATCTTTACCCATATACGAATTACTCCGCAACGGAAGAGGATACACAGGATTCATAAATACCTGAGCCTTTTAGAAGGTGTCGGGATAGATGCACGCTATCAAAGGTCGGTATTTTCCATTCCCGACACAGACCGTAGTTATATTCATGACTTTATTTATCAGAATTGCCTCCACCAAAAACCCCTTGCAATAATTCATCCGGGTACGAGCGTCTTTGGCAAGTTTAAGCGCTGGCCTGCCAGGAATTACGCAATCCTTGCAGACCGGTTAATACAGGAACTCGGTTACTCTGTTTTGTTTACCTGGGGAACGCTGGAATACGCCTTGACAGAAGAGATTGTATCTCTTATGCGTAATAAGGCTACCATTGCATGTAAAACATCGTCCGTGAAACAGTTGATTGCATTACTCCGCCACGCCCAGCTTTATGTTGGGGGCGACACGGGTCCAACCCACATAGCGTCAACCATGGGGATTCCCACCGTTGCGATTTTTGGTCCCAAAGACCCTGTTCTTTATGCCCCTCACGATGAAAACGCCGTTGTTGTGAGAAAAGACATTCCCTGCAGTCCATGCGAAAAAAGGTCTTGTGACCATATTACGTGTATTACCGCTATAACCCCTGATGACGTTTTTCGTGCCGTTTGTACATTAACGTGTAAAAGAAGTTTGACTTTTTAAATAATGCTTGATATTATAACTTTTCGTTTTATTTACCTGGCTTGAATGAGGAGATTTTTAACTGTGGAGATAGTGGGGGCTTTCGACACGATAAAGGTTCTTTTGGAAGAGGTTGAGGAACGCTTTCATAAAGAACTGCGGCCCGAAAGTAATTCTTTAGCAGACCTTATTGCTCATATTAGCAAATATAAAGGGAAACGGCTCCGCCCGGCCCTCGTGCTGCTGGCTGGCAAATGCGTGAGCGATGTCGTGCCTCAACATATTGATATTGCCGTTGTTGTGGAAATGGTGCATACGGCGACCCTCGTTCACGACGATATTATTGACGGGGCAACCATGAGACGTCATGTTGAGAGCGTGAATTCAAAATGGGGGAGGGAAATATCTATCCTCTTTGGTGATTATCTGTTTTCCCGCGGGTTTACCATCCTCGCTGCTCTTGATTCCCAGGTTGCGACACTCTTACTTTCACAGACCGTTAATATCATGTCAGAAGGCGAGCTTATTCAGCTTCAAAGGCGATATGACATTGGACTGAATGAAAATGATTATTTTGATATTATTGAACGAAAGACTGCATCGTTATGCGCTGCGAGTTGCCGTCTGGGGGCCACGTTTGCAGGCGCTCCTCGTAAAGTTGCGGACATGTTTTATAATTATGGCTTAAAGATTGGCATCGCCTTTCAGATTGTGGATGATTGCCTCGATCTTCTGGGCACTGAGGATGAAGTCGGGAAATCGCTGAATACCGATATACAGAAGGGAAAGCTTACCTTACCCCTGATCCGGTTGGTAAATATTCTGCCAAGAAAAGAGCTTGAAACGACACGTGATCTGATATTTAATCATCATGATGGAAGTAATTCAAAGAATGCCATTTTAGAGTTATTAACAGAACATGATGCGATAGAATATGCATTCAACACGGCAAAAAATATTGTAAAACAGGCGCAGGATGAGATATCACCGGTGGCTGATTCCAGATACAAAACAGCATTAATGGAATTAGCTGATTATATTGTAACCCGAAGGACATAAAAAGCAGGAGAATTGTTATGTTTAGTATGCCAGGCGGTTGGGAGTGGATTATCATTGGCATTGTCGTTTTTATTGTCTTTGGAAAAAGACTCCCCAATACCATGAAATCTGTAGGAAAAAGTTTTGCGGAATTCAGGAAGGGTTTTAAAGGTGTCGAAAGCGAGATAAAAGAAGTTAAGGAAATGAAGAACGATATTGATAATGTTACAAAGTTAAAAATAGGATAAAGGATATTTTTACACGGGAACCACAGATTACACAGATTTATTCACATTTTTAATACTTTTCTTTGCGCCTCTGCATGAACTATTACACATTTTTTATCTGTGTAACCTGTGGTTTCAAAGAGTTGTTAAATCAAACCTCATGCCGTCTCCCGCAGCAATTATTTTCAATCCGGTTTCCTGTGACAATTCTTCGGCAACCTTGCGTGGTTGCGCCTTGACCATAGTCATACCAAAGTGATTCAGGATGGTTACCTTCGGTTTCAGCGTTGTTACCATCTCCCTTACGTCCGCAATGCTCAGATGGTAGAGCCATGTCTTCATATCTTTATCTACCTTGTAACGAACCACATTAATAATTAACACATCGCCTTTATAAAAGTTTACCAGTTCCGGAAAGTAGCGGGTATCCACAATAAGCGAGATGGTAGAACGGGGGGTAAAGAAATTCAAACCGTACGTCTCGCTGGGATGGTGGTGTTTTACCGGCGTCTCAAAAGAAACGGTGTCTGTCAGGTTGTACCGTCCACCCTCTTTGATAATTTCGATGTGCGATAGGTAATTCCTCACATACTTAAACACCACAGGGTCTTCTGTTAATGCATCTTCAGGCGCGTACAGGATACCGCGTTTTTTAAATCCACCCTCAGTCATGGCCTCGATCATGACGTTGACGTCTGCGGCGTGATCAAGATGTCTGTGGGTGAGAATAATGGCGTCCAGCTCCATCGGGTCCATTTTTGGCCTGCTTGAAACGCACCTTACCAGACATCCTGGCCCGGGATCGACTAACACATTATAGCCATCGAGGGAATACCACATCCCGCCTGATGCACGCAGTTGCTTAGACACAACGATCCTTGCCCCGGCTGTACCGAGGAATTTAATAAAATCCGTTTCCGTGTTATTTTTCATAGAATGTATTTTCTTCAGAGCATACTTTATTACGGCCTGCATTCTTTGCACGATAGAGCGCCATATCAGCACTCTTGATGAAATCCAAAAAAGACTCATGCTGTTTACGCTGGGCAACGC
>CAYJME010000254.1:0-4462 GCA_964370795.1 uncultured candidatus Brocadiaceae bacterium | reverse complement strand
CCGTGATATAGGTTCATTTGTCAAAGAGGCTGAAAGAAGGATTAAAGAGGATGTTGCCATCCCGGCGAACTACTGGCTCACCTGGGGAGGACAATTCGAGCAGATGATGTCAGCCAAGAAACGCTTGCAAATTGTTACGCCCATTGCACTTTCACTGATCTTTTTCTTGCTTTTTACAACATTTGGAACCATAAAAGATGCCTTTTTGGTTTTTACAGGCGTCCCTCTTGCCCTTACAGGAGGGGTTGCGGCGCTCTGGTTCAGGGGCATTCCACTTTCGATTTCGGCGGGTGTTGGATTCATTGCGCTCTCCGGTGTGGCGGTATTAAACGGACTTGTCATGATCTCGTTTATCAATAAACTGCGTACAGAAGGCAATCCATTGGACAAGGCGATCCTTCACGGTGCAATCACGCGCCTGCGCCCAGTATTGATGACCGCCCTTGTTGCTTCTCTGGGCTTTCTTCCAATGGCCCTGGCAACCGGGACAGGGGCAGAAGTACAGCGTCCGCTTGCCACAGTCGTTATTGGTGGGATTGTGTCATCAACCGTACTTACCTTGATTGTTTTACCAATACTTTATCGCATATTTCATCATATGAATAAAACTAAAATGGTTGAAACGGATATTACCTAGAGCGAGTAACATAACAGTAGTAAAATTAACCCGACCTTCGCAATTCGAGGGGTAGACAAGCCGCTAAGCCAGTAAATACAAGGGGTCGTCTTAAAAGGTCGGCACTACAGACCTATCTGTCCTGATGCATAAACCTTGGGTGGCGGTTGTTCAGGAAGTGTCAATCCCAGGTGAGCCAAAAGGAGAGAAACATCCTTTTCCGGCTGGGTATAGCGGCTCATGACAATGTGACGGCCATCCGTAGTTGGTAAATGAACATCAATCATTTGAATGTTCGACATTTTTTCCAGAATGGCTTCGGATGTCAGCCCTGCGGCTCGTCCACGCGCAAGATTTCGCAACGTCGTGTGGAGACAAAAGGCCAAAAAGGAAACAAAAATATGGGCTTCAATTCTCTTTTCCAATTGATGCCAGATTGGGCGGATGGAAAGCGACCCCTTCAAGTCCTTAAATGCTTGTTCCATGCGGGTCAAAAGCAGATAAGATTCCCAGACGGTTTCAGGCGAAGCAGCCTGCATGTTTGAACGAAGCAGATAGCGACCCTCACGCCGCAATGTTCGCCGCAATCGTTCACGATCCAGGCTGAAATGGAACGTGTGTTCATTTACCGGTTCTTGCGGCTCTGGAAGAGAGATACAAACCAGCCCAAAGTCCCGCCCGGCTTCTTTCTTCAATGCCCCGATATGCATCAGCAGGTCGTCGCGGGTGATGCTCTTTCGATTGCGAAGTTCGTGCAGACTTGCCCACAGACGTTTGAGTCTGCGGCGACGCATGGAACGTTCCTTGGCTACCCGGTCATGGCTTTCCACATAGACGTAGAACTCCGATTCCTGTTGAAGTATTTTAACACGGACACTTTCCCGCGCCTGAATCCAGGGCTGTTCGAGCAACCGTTTTTCAACATGGGTCAAATGTCCCTTGGGGGTGCCAACCAAATAATCAATCCCGCGAGAACGCATCTTTTCCAACAGTTCCTCCGTTGGGATACCCCGATCCATAAGCCAGGTGCGCCGAAATTTCCCATACTGCTTTTCTATCCGGCCAAGAAATGCCTCCAATGTTGCGGTATCTCTTGTATTTCCGGGATATATTTCGTAGGCCACGGGAAATCCTTCCGGCGTCAACACCAATGCCACAACCACCTGAACGCAATCCGAACGTTTGTCACGGCTATATCCAAAACGTTTTTTACTCGTTGAACCCGCCGGCGGTGGTTCGCTTTCAAAATACGTACTCGTCAAATCATACAGCAGCACATCATACTTCGCACCAAACAGTTTGCCCCATTGTCCTTTTAAAAACACAAACAACTCATCGCGATGCTCAAGCAACAAATCCAAACAACGATACGGCTTATCCTTCTGTGCCAGCGAATAATCTTCCCCCAGCAGATCCCCCATTGCGCTACGCACATACCACTCACGGTGAAAACGAAATTCGCTTCCCGGATCAATCAGCCGGTAACAGGTCAACGCCTTCAGCATATTCAACCAGCTTGTCCCCTTACGGCTTGATGGCAAACGTTGTTTCCAAAATGTGTCCAGTTCCAGAAGATTCCACACATACAATCCCAACCAACACGCGCCCCATTCCCGTGGACGGCGCAATTCTATTTTGTCCAACTGCACCCGGACGGTCTCACAAGCCAATACGGGCAACTCTTTCCGGTCATCCGGAAACAATGCCAGTTGTTTTGCCTTGGTCTTTTCACCCGAAAACGCCTCTATTGTCCGAATCCATCCCGCCCGTTGGTTGTCATTGAGTTCTCCCAGGTAGAGAACTTGCCGCTGTACCACTCTTCTTCCCATGACCCGACGGTTCTCTACTACGCTCCAATACCGGTGTCTTTTCCCGTCTTTCGTCCGTGATTTTTCTCGTAAAAACATGCAAGCATTTTCGCACTTTCCCTTGAATACGTCAATAGGGTAGGTCGGCACTACAAGCCGTTTTGGAAAATCATCCCTTTGAAATCAAGGGTTACCTGGCGATACATGCCCAAAAATAACCGTTTTTTAGTGCGAATTGCGAAAGTCGGGTTAACCAACCCGACGTTTTACCCCTTCGTATTGAAGGGGTAAAACTGAGTTTTCATTGAGCAATACTATAACAAAAGGATTATATCTGTCCTGTTAATTTTGCCCAAATGCGTCCCAGGTATTCATGTAAAGCACATTCTGTTTTAACAAGACCTTCAGTGCCGGGGAATAATTTATCGGGGTTTAAACTCTGACTTTCATTCGTCAGGTAACCTGTAGGGGCTGCAATAGGATGCATTCCCAGGCCTTCAAACAGTGCTATTGAACGTGGTATGTGTGCGGCTGAGGTAACAAGAAGAAACAGGTCATCTCCAACAATTGGTTGAATAAGTCGTGCCTGGTCGTTCGTATCTTTTGAATCCGATTCCAGAATCAAGTCTTCATTATGAACACCCATAACCCTTGCAACCTCGGCCATGGTTTCGGCCTCCGGGGTGGGATCAAAAACCTTTCCCCCCGAGAGAATTAATTTACTTCCCGGTATTTTTTTATGTAACCGGATTGCTTCAACGAGACGGACTAGGGAAGCCCCTGATACTTGGCTGGTTATTGGAATTTTTTGACCGGATGTATGTCCTCCTCCCAGGGCAACAATCCATTTAACCGGTGGTAAAGGGTCGTCAATTGCGGGGTTGGCTATTCCAATAGGTGGATAACGGTACTCCAACGGCTTTAAAAGCATGTTTGGAATGGCCGTGTAGCTCATAATCGCAAACAGAACCACACCGGCAAGAGTCGCCAACTTGCCAGCCCTTTGTTTTCGGGTAAAGAGAAGGAGTATCACCCCAACAACAAGAATTTCTAAACATAAAGGAACCGGGTAGAACAGTTGCGAAATAAGTTTCTTTAAAACAAACATTAACATTTGTATGTACTCCTGTATTTTTATGCATATATTATAAATTGCAAAACGTTTCTCAGTGTAAATAATATAGAGAAAAAAGCAATATATATTATTGCGGTCTGTTAAAAAATAATATAAAGCAAAACTCCCAGCCCCTGCCTTATCTATTCCAGTTATAAATACGCTTATTGCAGCTATTCGAAAGTTTAAGCACGTACAATTATTTTTCTGTTCGTTTTGTAGATATGATGTAAGTGTATGTTATTTGGTTAGATAAATGCTTTTATAAAAATACGTTTTTGTACTTGCTTTTAAGGTGTTAAAAAGTATAATTACTTAAGTAATTGATTGAGAGAAAAAAAGAAAATAGTGAATAGAAAAAAAATAATTTTAAATTTTCTCTTGATTTATACGAAAAGTATAATATAATAGTAAATCTCTGAAGTGAAGTGAATTTGTTCTTTTAAAATTTAGAAGTCAAATGCGTGCGAGTAGTAAAAAGCTCAAAAGTCAATTTTGAGGTAGTAGTAAAAAAGTTGAGATTGTCAGGCGTATAGCCTGACACCTTTATAATTATTTATGAAGGGTATGATCTTGGCTCAGAACGAACGCTGGCGGCGTGGATTAGGCATGCAAGTCGAACGAGGGAGTGTTCCGAAAGGAATACAAACCGAGTGGCGTAAGGGTGAGTAATGCATTGATAACCTGCCTTTGAGATGGGGATAACAACGTTTCGAGCAATCGGAACTACCGAAAGGGTTGCTAATACCCAATGATGCTATTGATGCTGTGGTATTGATAGCCAAAGCTAGGAGTCGAAAGATTCCCTGTGCTTGAGGAGGGGTTAATGTCCTATCAGCTAGTTGGTAAGGTAAAGGCTTACCAAGGCTAAGACGGGTAGCCGGCCTGAGAGGGTGGTCGGCCACATTGGGACTGAGACACTGC
>CAYJME010000253.1:0-4486 GCA_964370795.1 uncultured candidatus Brocadiaceae bacterium | reverse complement strand
GTACAGCGCTTCCATATAGCCGGGATTAATCTCTGTAGCTTTTTTGAGTTCTACAATAGACTCATCGATCATGGTACGGTTGCTGTAGGCCATTCCGAGGTTGTAATGCGCCTCGGCCAGCGCCGGGTTTATGAGGATGGCTTTCTGATATGCGCTAATAACCTCATCAGGCATATCAGCTTTGGAACATCCATATAAGCTTCCAGAAACTAATACTGCCATTAGTACTGAAATTTTGAATGGCGATACTAGATTCTTTATCATTATTGCGTCTCCCATGAAAATGGTTATCGTTAAATTAGATTATTTGTCCACGTTAAATGGCATAACTGTTATGAACACCACACTTAATCCAGCCGACATTTTAGGGAAATATATCAAATAGGCTATATATTGTCAAATGTTTATTATATAAATAGTTAGACAATCACAACGTGATTACTCCCAGCCAAGTCTTTGCACCTCTTTGATTGACCGCGCAATTTCATCGGAAACCTTTGGAACCGATGCTTCGTCCTTGTACCTGACATTAATATTGTACAACACCTCATTCTTCACAAGGTCTTTTTCAAATCCGTAAAATTGAAATTCCATGGAATTGTTTTTTAATATATCGAGAATAGATCCGAAATTTGGCTCAGAACCTGAGATACATAACCGAAGTGTTTTATATTTATCCCGTTTAATATCCCGCTCAAAACGGGGCAGCCATAGCAATGCAATAAGGGCAAGGATGGTTGTGATTATCGCTGGCATATAACAACTGCTTCCTATCGCTAAACCGATACCTGCCACGACCCACAGTGATGCTGCGGTTGTCAGACCCCGCACCGTCGTTCTGAATCGCATAATGGTGCCCGCGCCCAAAAAACCAATACCCGTTACCACCTGTGCGGCAATCCTGGCGGGATCAACACGGATAATAGAATCGGCGGCAAATGTCTTGTATCTCTCAAAGATATGTTCGGAGACCACCATCATCAAGGTCACGCCAATGCAAACCAGGATGTGTGTCCTCAATCCTGCCGGTCGTCCCCGTCGCTCCCGTTCCCAACCAATAATTCCACCCAGAAAGGCTGCGATGAGCAATTTTCCCACGCAGTTGTCAACAAGGGTACTAAAAAGATGCATTGTGGCTACTCCTTAACCAAAAATATCTCTTTTAATTTATCATTGCGAGCGGAGCAAAGCAATCTTTTCTCCGGGAGATTGCTTCAGGCAAAGCATGTCCGGAATTAATCGAATGGCCTTCGCAACGACAGTTTTATGTCCGCTCTCCTGCAGGACATGCCTTCGGAGAATCGTTATAACTACGGTTTGTTGTTGATATACTTAAGGTCTTTGTTGCTGACGTCATAATAGCTAATATAAACATTCCCCGATTTGTCCAGAGCAAGGGAGGTATACTGGCCAACGTCTCCACTACTGTCTATCTTTGATGGCGCCCATGACCCTGATGCATCCGTAGCATATTTTAAATCATGATTATCTTCATCATAATAGCTGATGTACGCCTTGTTTGACGAATCAAGTTTTAGAGACGTATATTGTCCAACCATCACGTCATTACCGTCTACCTTCGATTTTACCCATGTACCCGATGCATTGGTGGCGTATTTAAGATCGCTGTAAAGAGCATCATAATAACTAATGTGCGCCTTACCCTGTGAGTCAATTGCCAGAGAACTAAATTTACCTACTAATCCCGTGGCATCAACCTTTTCTATTGCCCACGAACCAGATGCTTTATTGGCATACTTGAGATCATACGTGGTATTATCGTAGTAACTAATATACGGTTTATTCGACTTGTCAACTGCTATTGAAGTGTACTTACCTACATCTGCATTATTATCAACAATTGTTGCTGTCCAGGTGCCAGAGGTGTTGGTGGCATATTTGAGACAGGTGTTGGTAGAATCATAATAGCTGACATGGATTTTATCATTTGAATCAACGGCTATTGAGGTATATTCACCAACATCGCCATCAGTATCAACAACGGTTGTTGTCCATGAACCGGATGCATTGGTGGCGTACATAAGCGAATCGGGATACCATGATTCATCAACCTGATACAGATTACAATAACTCATGTGTATTTTTTTCTTGGAATCAATAGCAAGTGAGACATGGCCCCCTACCATTCCGCTTTTATCCACCTTTGTCTTTTCCCATGAGCCTGAGGTATTGGTGGCATATTTCAAAACGCCAAAGGCCTCATCATAATAACCAATATGTGCCTTTCCTGATGAATCAATCGCCATGTCCGAATACGTACCAACAGCGCCGCCGGCCGTTACCTTTGTTTTTACCCATTCACCCGTGATATTGGTAGCATACTTAAGGTAAAAGTTTGTTGCATCTAAATAACTAATATGCACTTTACTATTGGAGTCAATTGCTATAGAGGAAAAGAATCCCACATCTCCACTGGTATCAACCTTTTTTACCGTCCATGAACCCGACGAATACAGGGCATATTTGAGGTTGTCGTTGGTATCGTCATAATAACTAATATATACCTTATCAGATTTTACCGCTATAGAAGTGCAGTAACCTACATCCCCTTGACTATCTACCGTTTTTATTGTCCAGGATCCCGACCCTGATGTGTTATTGGCGTATTTGAGATCATAGTTCATATCGTCAAAATAGCTGATGTGAACCTTATTCTGAGAATCAATTGCTATAGATGTATACCAGCCGGAACCACCGCTATTATCCACGGTACTGTTCATCCATGACCCTGCAACATTGTTCGCGTATTTAAGCGCAATAGTCATGCTCACGGTGTCGTAATAACAGTAACTAATATGCACCTTGTTATTTGAATCGGTTGCCATGGAAGTAAAATACCCAACAAATTTGGTATTGTCGGCAATTGTTGTTACCCAATCACCGTTGGTGTTCGTGGCATACTTGAGCACCTGATTGGAAATGTCAAGATAACTAATATGCACTTTATCTGAATTATCAACTGCTATAGATGTGTACATACCCACATAACCGCTATTGTCCACCGTCTTTTTTACCCAGTCGCCCGATGCGTTGGTTGCATATTTGAGGGTAAAGTTTGTAGCGTCAAAATAACTGATGTGCACCTTACCGGCAGAGTCGAGCGCCAGAGAGGCATACGAGCCGACACCAGGTGATGAATCTACCGTTTTTGTAGTCCAGCTACTCCCATTATAATATGAATAATAAAGATGGTCGGAGCCATAGGCAATATGAGGATGGTTCTTGGTATCAACGGCGATATTTCTTGAATAAAACCAGCTAAACCATTTTGGAGCGTCTACTGACTTCTTTGACCACGAGGCTGACGCTGCATTTGTAATAACGAGCGTAACGATACCCATGAGAAAACATAAACTACCCAAAAGTCTCTTATTAACCATAATACTCCTTCCTTCTTAAAAATTTTTTAGAAACAAAGCAAACACACCTATAAAGAATCTTTGTGTTGACTGAAATTCAAGATGCTATATAATACCTTTTTAAAAATTAAATGCAATCCCTTTCATTTTTCAAGAATCACAAGATGAAATTTGGTAAATTTGAAATCTACCCTGTTACCGATGGCCCCTTTTCTCTCGATGGCGGAGCGGTATTCGGAATTGTGCCCCGTGTCCTCTGGGAAAGGACGTATGCGCCTGACGAACGAAACAGAATCCAATTATCACTCCATTGCCCCCTGATCGTTACAAAGAAATATAACATCCTCATCGATACGGGGATGGGAACCAAGCATGACGATAAATTCTGCCAGATTTATGGAATTGACAAAAAATCCCATCTCCTGGAGTCCCTCTACCGATTTGGCCACCAACCCAAAGAAATCGATATTGTTATTAACACCCATCTTCACTTCGACCATACGGGCGGAAACACGGTCTTTACGGAAAAGGGAGAGATTGTTCCAACATTTCCCAAAGCTCGTTATATTATTCAAAAAGGGGAGCTGGAGGATGCGCTCAACCCCAATGAGCGGACAAGGGCGAGTTACCTGACAAGGGACTTTTTACCCATACAAGAGACCAGCCTCTCCCTGGTAAATGAGGATAATGTAGAGGTTGACAAAGGAGTCTCTCTTGTTAAAATCAGCGGCCATACGCGTCATCACCAATGTGTAAAGATAGAATCCGAAGGGCAGACAGCATTCTTTTTATCCGATCTTATACCCACAGTCGCACACGTGCATCTCCCCTATATCTCCGGATATGATTTGTACCCTCTGGAAACCCTGGAAAACAAAAAGAAGATATTAAAACAGGCATTTGATGAACACTGGTTACTCATCTTTCAGCACGACCCAAAGGTGCGGATGGGTCACCTTAAAAAGGTGGATGAGCGGTTTGAGGTAGAGGAAGTAAAGGTGTACTGACAATTATAGTATTACTGTATAAAAACCTCTTTTTTTGTAAGTTTTTTACAACCCCCCTCATGATAAGAAGGATTTGATTACTGCCGCGCTGCGTTAGAT
>CAYJME010000252.1:0-4512 GCA_964370795.1 uncultured candidatus Brocadiaceae bacterium | reverse complement strand
ACGAAAAACAGCAATCCTTCCGTTTGTCGTATTGCTGAACTGGAAAAAGAAAACAATCGGCTTAAAAAGGAACTCAAACAGGCGGCAACCATTATTGACGTCCAAAAAAACTCTCGGAAATATTTCAGATACCACCCGTTCCAACAGGAGGAAACGTTCGGGGTCAAACCTTCATTATTCAATAACGAATTGTTTTTTTAATACTTCGATTTCTTTCCTGAATTTACCTTCTCTTTTTATCCTGGTTTCTACTCTCTTAAGAGCTTCACTTACTGTTGACCCTTGTATGCCAAAATACCTCCCAATTTCTGTATTCTTCGCATTACTCATGATTTTTGATACATATATCTCTGCTTGTCTTTCCCTTTTTCCCTTCCCTTTTCTCAGTAACTCCTCTTCCTTTTTGCCGTTATGAAAACCTCAAAATGCTTTCGATAAACCAACATTGGAAATCAAGGAGCAAGTATTTAACGCTCTGTTTCGTTATTCTCTCGGAGATTTTGAGTATTCCTTTAAAGCTTTGGAAGGCAGTGAACAAGTCGCTATCCAACGCAAATATAACTCCTTGACAATATTGTGTACCGTATATAGTATTATCAAAAAGAAACGACTAAAATCGCCACTACAAATAGCAAGCAGGACAATCCTTTGGAACACTCAGATAAACTGACAGACACGAAAATAGGAATTCCGTAATATCCTTCCAAAAAGGATAATTCAATGATGCCGCAGATTTTGATTTCACCCAATCGACGTCTTTATCTTGAGGTCAACGGGCAAAATAATTTTAGTGATTTGGAAGCCGCATTAAGCAGAGGACCGGGTTATGGTTTGTTGTTTTTAGATACGGCCAGGAATGGGTATTCGGAAGAAGAATCATTTGCATATTGGAAGGATTTTTGTCGTCTTTACCTCTCATTATTTTCTGCCACACCAAATCTTGATCGAATTGATTTTAAACACCAGTCTATCGAAATTGATCTACCCGAAGATGATTTAGAAAGATTTTTGCTCACGGTCCCTCCATTCAGGGGCGCTGAGTATGTTAATCGGGAATGCCTTCTTTCAATCTGGAAAGAAATTGAGGAAGCTCTTCACAAACAGCTCAGTGAATATGATAAAGACGTGGATTCGTTTTTTTCTTCAAGACATTCTGGCTGGAGTTTGCTTGGTCGGGTTTGTTTTCATTTAGCGGAAAATAAGAAGTCTCAGGAAACACCATTCGCTTTTTTGGCAACCTATGCGCACCAGGTCTCAAGGGAGGGTAACTCACAGCATCTGCCATTGTCTAAAGCCCTTGAAGAATATTCAGGCGTAAAGCAAAAAAATCTGTTGCTGCGCCTGCTGTCCCCGATTCACAAGGCTTCTTTGGAAAGTAAGTTTTTAAAGGAATATGTTGATTCGGGTGAAATATTTCACCCGCTTGCATGGACGGCATCTGAGACCTATAAATTTCTCAAAGATATCCCTTACTATGAAAAGTCGGGCATTGTCGTAAAGGTTCCGAATTGGTGGAAGCCAAAACAACCCAATCGACCGCAGATCGCGGTGCGAATTGGTGAAAAGAAGCCAAGCGGTATTGGGTTTGATGCCCTGCTCGATTTTTCAATGTCAGTCGTTCTGGGAGAGGAGCAACTTAACGAAAAAGAAATCCAGGATCTTTTACATCGAAGTGACAACCTGGTTTTTTTTAAGGGACAATGGGTTGAGGTTGATAAAGAGAAGCTTACGGATCTCCTCAGTAAGTGGAAGACTGTGGCCAAACAAGTGAAAGATGAGGGAGTCAGTTTCGCAGAGGGCTTGCGTTGGCTATCAGGGCTTGAAGGAATTCAGTCTACCGGTGATCAGGAAGGCGATACTGCGAGCTTGACTCGGGTCATTTCAGGCACGTGGCTTCAGGAAACAATCTCGAAGATGAGGAGTCCTGAGACGAATGATAAGATAAATCAAGTTTTGGCTACACACTTAATGGCCAACCTGAGGCCCTATCAAAATCAAGGGGTTGTCTGGCTCAATATGTTGAATCAGCTTCGGTTAGGAGCAATTCTTGCCGATGACATGGGCATGGGAAAAACCGTTCAGGTAATTGCATTGCTTTTATTGAAGAAGCAAAGCCCTGGTGTTGAAAGGTTGTCAACCCTGCTGGTTGTTCCGGCCTCGCTCATAGGCAATTGGAAATCAGAGTTGGATCGGTTTGCTCCGTCTCTCAAATATTGGATTGCACACCCCTCTGCTCATGGAAATAAAGAACCGACCGATTCCGACTTTGATATCATCATTACTACCTATGGTTCAGTTGTAAGACTTCCGTGGCTTTCCGAACAGAACTGGAATTTAATTATCCTGGATGAGGCGCAAGCGATTAAGAATCCCGCAGCAAAGCAAGCGAGATCCGTAAAGGGACTGAAAAGTAATCACAGACTGGCGCTTACGGGCACACCTGTTGAAAATCATTTGTCGGATTTATGGTCGCTTTTTGACTTCGTATCGCCAGGCTTACTTGGCTCATCAAAAGATTTTAAAGACTTTCTCAAAAGAAAAAACAAGAGTGGCAACAGTCCGTATCCGGCTTTGCGTTCCCTCGTTCGGCCGTACATTTTGAGACGCTTGAAAACAGACAAGAGTGTTATCAGCGATTTGCCCGATAAGACTGAAGTGAGAGCTTATTGCCAACTATCAAAGGCACAGATAGTGTTGTATCAAAAGTCTGTTGAGTCCCTGGCGCTAGAAATTGAGAAAGCTGAGGGTATTAAGCGGCGTGGTGTTATTTTGTCTTACCTGATGAGGTTTAAGCAAATTTGCAATCACCCCTCACAGTTCGTAAAAGACGGGAAGTTTTCTGCCCTGGATAGTGGTAAATATGTGCGTCTTAAAGAAATCTGCGAAGTCATATCCGAAAAGCAGGAAAAAGTTTTGGTCTTCACCCAGTTCAAAGAAATGACTCAGCCTCTCTACGAATACCTGCAGACCATATTTAATTGTCCGGGTTTGATTTTACATGGTGAAACGCAGGTAAAAAAACGAATGGAGATGGTTGAGGAGTTCCAAAAGGACGAAGGCCCACCTTATTTTGTGTTATCATTAAAAGCCGGTGGAACGGGACTAAATCTAACAGAAGCTTCGCACGTTATTCACTTTGACCGATGGTGGAATCCGGCAGTAGAAAATCAGGCTACTGACCGGGCATTTAGGATTGGTCAGAAAAGGAATGTGTTGGTCCATAAGTTTATCTGTAAGGGTACACTGGAAGAGAAAATCGACGTGATGATTTCAGCCAAACAAAGCATGTCTAACGAGGTACTGGAGAGTGGAGACATCGCGGTGTTGACCGAATTGGCGAATGAAGAATTGTTAAAAATAGTTTCTTTGGATATAAATTCTGCGCAAAGTGACATTTAGAATATTTTAAAGGAGGACATATATGTACGGATGGGGCTGGCGACCATATGTATCGGTGGGCGAAAAGAAGAGGCAGGCGGAACAGGTTGTGGCAAAAATGAAAAAAAAGGGGCAAAAAGTTTCTCCTGTAAAAGTCGAGGGACGAACACTGGCCAACACATTCTGGGGTAAGGCCTGGTGTGATCATCTTGAGTCTTTCAGCGACTACGAGAACCGGCTTCCTCGTGGCAGGTCTTACCTGCGCAACGGATCCGTTGTGCATTTGGACCTGGAAAAGGGGAAAATTGAAGCGCTGGTTCAGGGCTCATCGTTGTACAAGGTGCAGATTGATATAAGCGCCGTCAGTCAGAAAAAGTGGCAGGCAATCTCCCGGAAATGTTCGGGTGAGATTGCTTCTGTGGTGGAACTCCTTCAAGGCAAGCTCTCTTCGTCTGTGATGATGACCATTACCGATAAAGAACAAGGGTTGTTTCCTCTTCCCGAAGAAATAAAACTCAATTGTTCCTGCCCGGATTGGGCAGATATGTGTAAGCATGTGGCCGCTGTACTTTATGGTATTGGCGCCAGATTGGACCACGAGCCAGAGCTTTTGTTTAAATTGCGAAAAGTTGACCACATGGAGCTTGTGAATAATGTCAACCTCAACACCAAATCTGCACGACCTGCAAAATCCGCAGTAATCAAAGATCAAAATCTGTCGGATCTCTTTGGTATTGATATTGATGAGAGTCCCACAACTTCGAAGATTAAGAAGGCTCGCAAGACTGCCAGGGCTCAGAAGACGCCAAAGATCAGAGTGACGCCACAACTCCCAGTAACCTCAGGGGTGAAAAAGGAGAAAAAAATGAGTAAAGGAACGGGAGCTCGTAAAGAAGAAAAGAAAAAACCTACCAAAACCCTAAAAGAAAAGAGAGCGGATAAAAAGGCTAAAAAGAAAGCTTGAGTAACGGCCTTAAAAGATGTTGCTGTAAACTTTATCCCCATCCCATTAAAGGACAGAAGAGCCGCAAATATGACCAGATGATCAAGAATCCGCACAGGTCAAAGATGATACCCGCACGGATCATTTTCGGGATAGAAACCAGTCCGGTTCCATAAACGATTGCGTTGGGT
>CAYJME010000251.1:0-4558 GCA_964370795.1 uncultured candidatus Brocadiaceae bacterium | reverse complement strand
GTACCATCAAAGCGCATAGTCCGTGTCATTGCGAGGGTCTTTTCCGAAGCAATCTTCCCGCTTTCATAAAGGAGAATTGGTTGCGGCTATGCTGCGCTAGGTATTATGTTTGCAGGTAATGTTTTTATCCAAAGATTGTTAAATTTGCGTCTGCTTGTAGTCTTATGCATCCGTGGGGTTTTGTATTGAGCGCTGTTCCAAAATAATATTAAAGGAATTTGAACTGTGAATAACTTCCAGGATAAAGCCAATTTTATATGGCAGGTTGCCGATGACATCCTCAGAGGCTCTTACAAGCAGCACGAGTATGGAGATGTCATCCTCCCCTTCGTGGTATTGCGCCGGCTCGATTGCGTGCTCGAAACGAAGAAGGAGCATGTGCTGGAGACCTACAATAAGTTCAAGAATACCCTGCCAGACGTCCATAAAGTGCTGCTCAAGGCATCAGGATTGAATTTCTATAATACTTCTAGGTACGACCTTGACCGATTGTCTCAGGACAACAAAAACCTCGAGTTGAATTTCAACAATTACGTCAACGGGTTTAGCGAGAATGTCCGTGAGATACTGGATAATTTCCAGCTAGAGAAAATCATTGAGAAATTAGCCAAGAACAAGCTGCTCTTCCTCATGGTGGATAAGTTCACCGAGATTGACCTCCATCCCGACAAAGTCTCCAATCACGATATGGGATACATCTTTGAGGAACTCATCAGGAGGTTCAACGAACAGGCAAACGAGACCGCCGGAGAACACTTCACGCCCCGTGAGGTTATCCGTCTCATGGTCTATCTCTTATTTGCGGTGAACCAGGAAGATTTAAAGAAGAAGGGTATCATACGCACACTCTATGACCCCGCATGCGGGACGGGTGGCATGCTTACCATCGGCAAAGAGCACATACTCCGGCACATAAACCCCCATGCGGAGATTGTCACCTATGGACAAGAGATAAACCCTCAATCCTATGCAATTGCTAAATCCGATGTGTTAATAATGGGTGAGAACGCCGATAATATTCAATCGGGGAATAGTTTCACGGAGGATAAGTTTATCGGGCGGAAGTTTGATTACATGCTGTCTAACCCCCCCTTCGGAGTCTCCTGGAAGAAGGAACAGGAGTTTATCGAAAATGAGGCAACCAACCCACACGGAAGATTCTTCGCCGGGACACCAAGGGTAAATGATGGAGCAATATTATTCCTCCAGCACATGATTTCAAAGATGGAGCCGAAGGGGAGCCGGATTGCCATTGTCTTCAATGGCTCACCCTTGTTCACGGGTGATGCTGGGAGCGGTGAAAGCAATATTCGCAAGTGGATCATTGAAAACGATATGCTCGAAGCAATCATCGGCATGCCAGATCAACTCTTTTACAACACCGGCATCTCGACCTACATCTGGATTGTAACAAACAAGAAACCGGCAAAGAGAAAATGCAAGGTACAACTCATCAATGCGGTCAATTTCTTTGAGAAAATGCGAAAAAGTTTGGGGAACAAGCGGAATTACATCACCGACAGGCAGATTCAGGAAATCACGAGCATCTACACGAAGTTTGAGGAAGGTGAGTATTGCAGGATTTTCAACAATGAGTATTTCGGCTACACGAAAGTAACCATTGAACGGCCACTACGAGACGACAAGGGTAAGATAGTGAAAGATAACAAAGGCAATCCCAAACCAGATGCGGGTTTGAGAGACACGAAGAGTATCCCGTTAACGGAAGACATTGAAGAATATTTCAGGCGTGAGGTGTTGCCTCACGTCCCCGATGCATGGATGGACAGAGGCAAAGATAAGGTAGGATATGAGATTAGTTTCACCAGGTACTTCTACAAGTACCAACCCTTGAGGCCGTTGAAGGAGATTACCGCCGATATTCTGGCATTAGAGAAGGAAACAGAAGGGCTCCTGAAGCAAATTGTTGAAGAAGAGGATATGTAACACAATATTCTATATCGGGTGTGATATGTAATAAATAGTCAATTTTATGTATATATAATAACAAGGGAACATTTAAAGCGAAATATGCTTTTCAATCCAACAAAGCCGTTTGACTTGCCGCAATTGCCACCCAAACTCAATTTCAGGCACGATAGTTTTATCGACCTTTTGCTTAAGACGAGGACGGAGTTGGGTGAACTAAATGGGTATTCATTCTCATTGCCAAACCCCTTGCTTTTGCTCTCTCCCGCGGTGATAAAGGAATCCGTGGCAAGCTCAAGCATCGAGAACATCAACACAACCGTAGAACAGGTGTTACAGATGCAACTTTTTCCCGAAGCCGAGCAACGAAAACCCGATAAAGAGGTGTTGCAATACAGAGAGGCAGTCTATTGGGGGGTAGAGCAGCTCAAGAAACTTCCCATTTCAACCCGGCTCGTTCTTGGCATTCACAAGAAGCTTCTTCCCGATGCAAAGAATGGCTATCGAACAAACCAGAATGCGATTTCTAATACTGCAACAGGGGAAATACTTTACACGCCTCCGCTGTCAAATGAGATTTCACGATTGATGGGAAATTGGGAAAACTTCCTCCATGCAGACGATGGCATTGATCCGCTCCTCAAGTGTGCGATTACTCATTATCAGTTTGAAGCGATACATCCCTTCGGAGATGGTAACGGAAGAACGGGAAGAATCCTGATGGTGCTTTACCTGATGGAACAGAAACTCCTTTCACTTCCTATTCTTTATATCAGCGGATACGTCAACAAGAACCGCGCAGAGTATTACCGGGTGTTGCGTGCAGTAAGTTCAGATGAGAAGTGGAACGAATTTATTATATACATGCTCAAAGGCTTTTATTCGCAGGCGAAAGAGACCAAAGATAACCTCTTCAAACTCATCGACCTTCTCCGCCAGGTGAAAGATAAAGTGAAGGAGAAGCACAAAAAGATATATTCGGCGGATCTGGTGGAAGCCATATTTGCCTACCCAATCATAACCCCGGTAAACCTGGGAAAACGGCTGGATGTAAACTACAGGACTGCGAGCAAATACCTGGCAGAGCTTATAAAAGGCAAGGTGTTGCAGGAGAGCTATGTTGGCAAGTACCACCTCTTTATTAACAAGCCATTGCTCGATTTGTTGAAGAGATAAGAGGACTTAATGAAAGCTTATCCGGTATACAAAGACTCAGGCGTTGAGTGGATTGGTGAGATTCCAAAGCATTGGAAACTCAAAAGACTGAAATTTATTGCGTCTATTAATCCATCAAGCAAAGAATCTAAAAACTCAAGTGCCGACTCTCTTGTTCCATTCCTCCCTATGGAGAACCTTACAGAAAAGGGTGATTTGAATTTTGAAATCATGAAACCACTGGCCGAACTCCAAAACGGATTTACCTATTTCGAGGAGAATGATGTTATCGTTGCTAAGATTACGCCATGCTTTGAGAACGGTAAAGCGGCCTTAATAAAGGAATTAAATGGTGGGTATGGGTTCGGTTCTACCGAATTTCATGTGATGAGAGCAAATCGGTCTAACCTTGACAACAAATTCTTGTTCTTCATCATAAAGAGTCACTCATTTAGAAGCATGGGTAAGGCTCTTATGACGGGTGCTGCGGGGCAAAAAAGAGTTCCAACATCATTTGTTAAAGAATACCAATTGGTTCTACCGCCTCCTCCAGAACAGCAAGCCATTGCCAACTATCTTGACGACAAAACCCGCAAGATTGATACGCTCATCGAGAAGAAGCAAAGGCTCATAGCGCTCCTCAAAGAGCAGCGCACCGCCATTATCAACCATGCAGTCACCAAAGGCATTAACCCCAAAGCAAAGATGAAAGACTCAGGCATTGAGTGGCTTGGCGAGATACCAGAGCCTTGGGAGGTGAAGAAGTTGAAGTATGTTTCAGTAATTCAAAATAGCAATGTGGACAAGAAAAATTATGATAATGAAAAGAAAGTTCTTTTGTGTAATTATCTCGATGTGTATAAAAATGAGTTTATAGATACATCAATTCCATTCATGGAAGCAAGTGCCAGCGAAGGGGAGATTAGTAAATTCAAGATTAAGAGAGGCGATGTATTAGTTACTAAGGACTCCGAAACACCTGAAGATATTGCAGTTCCTGCATTGGTGATATCAGACTTCGAAAATGTAATATGCGGATACCACTTAGCCCAGATTCGACAAAATGGAGAAGTGTTTTTGGGAGAATATTTGCTCCGACTCTTTCAATCCAAGAGATTCAATGGTCAATTTGAAGTTGGCGCAAATGGTGTTACAAGATTTGGATTAAGCGTGTCGGCATTTACAGATGCGTTCATTCCGTTACCCAGCATTGAAGAACAGAAAAAAATCACGCAAAGTATTATGGAGAGCGCAAAACACATAGACACAGAGGGTTATCCGATCCAACAAAGAAATCGAACTTCTCCAAGAATACCGCACAGCCTTAATATCAGAGGTCGTCACCGGCAAAGTTGATGTGAGAGGGCATGTCCGTTATGAAGAACAGACAGAAGGGCTTTTCATGGCAGCGGAGAAGAAAGCGGCGTATAAAACAAAATAAATATGTCACCCCGTGAAGAACACACCCCTTGCC
>CAYJME010000250.1:0-4566 GCA_964370795.1 uncultured candidatus Brocadiaceae bacterium | reverse complement strand
CGAACTACCTATAACTATGACCCCATGAGATGCCCACAGTGTAAAACATATATGATATTACAAACCGTTGTACAACCTTTTTCTGACTCTCTCATCTTGAAACAGGAGAAAATCGCCCATGGGTATTTTCCACTTCTTCTCTAAAGAAAAGAAACAACCCGTTCTTGTTCGCTGTACCCATTGTTCCTACGAGTTTCATCTCTTACCAGAGGAGGTACGTCTTCTGGAGACCAGAAACGCTGGTGACCCAATCTGCTCTGTCAAAGAAGAGTGCGATATCTGTCACATTGGATTCATGGTCCCTGTAAATTACACTGACGAACATGGAAATACATATCTTTTCCACGAGGTAAAACCAAAAATTAAAAACCTTGACCCAAAAACCGTTACAAAACGCATTTTCGGCACACGGTTTTTATAAGATTGAAATTCCTATACATAAATGTAGTACTTTTACCTCTAAGTTTTGGGCAACTAACCCGAACTCAATCAAAAAAAGAATCATACAGCATTATGAGAAACTTTAGTTGTTGAAACGATAGAGTATCGTTCATGGGTATTGATAATCTTTTCCGACTCGTTCGGGTTAGGGATTTGTATTTTTCTTCTCGCCGTATTTTTCATAAAAAAAGATCTTCTCCGGATTAAATCGCGGTCTCTGTGGCGGGTCTTCGGCAGGATAGCCCACGGGCAACAAGGCTATGATTTCTATGTTCTTTGGAATTCCGAGGATTTTCTTTACTTTATTGTCATCAAACCACCTTACCCAACATGTCCCTAAACCCAATTCTACCGCCTGAAGCACCATGTGTTCTATGGCAATATCCGCATTTCCTGTTGCAGCGATGAGGAGATGCCACTTGATATCAGCATTCATTTCACCCCTTTTTAATGATCGAACAAAGACTTCACGCGTCTTTGCCGGTAATGCACCGGCATCGATAAGTTCATCAATCCGTTCCGGGAATTCCCCAAACGCCTTAATATCTGCACAGCACGCAATAATAACCGGCGGTTGCCCAACGTGACGCTGATTATAGCAGGCTGTTTGTAATTTCTGCCGTGTTTCGGGGTCTTTTATTACAATAAACCTCCAGGGTTGTGTATTAGAACCCGACGGGGCAAGCCGTGCGCTCTCTAAAAGCTGCACAATCAATTCATCAGACACCGGGTCTGGCTTAAACCGCCTGATACTTCTCCGTTTTGCAATTGCTTCTTTGACATCCATATTTTCTCACCTATGATCTGATAATTATTTAGATTTCACTATTTAAGGCTCATTTTGGTGTTCCAGTATAAAAGAATATAAAAACAGATAAAAGTAAAAAATCGAAACATTGCTTGAAACTCTTATAATAAGCGGTACAATAATTAATTATTAAACAAAACACCTTTATACTGGACCACATTATGACAAAAGTAACTATCAATAAATCTGTTTTAGAACTTGTTGTAGGTGACATTACCAATCAGGATACAGACGCCATAGTAAATGCCGCAAACTCAAGCCTTCTGGGCGGCGGCGGGGTTGATGGCGCCATCCATAGGGCTGGCGGGCCAAAGATACTGGATGAATGCAGGAAACTGGGCGGATGTCCAACGGGAGAGGCGCGCATTACCACGGGCGGAAACCTGAAGGCGCGGTATGTAATTCATACGGTTGGCCCCGTTTACCATGATGGCAGGCGACACGAGGCTGAACTGTTGTCGAACGCTTACAGAAGCAGCCTTGCCCTTGCATCACAACACAAACTGAGAAGCGTGGCATTTCCATCTATCAGTACCGGCGCGTACGGTTACCCGATGGACGAGGCTTCACAAATAGCCTTGAAAACAGTGACAGATTATTTAAAAGCCCATACAGATATCGGGTTGGTGCGTTTTGTGCTTTTCAGTCCGCAGGCGTATCAGACATACGAAAAAACCTTACAGAGTCTTGTAAAGCCATAAGTATTTTTTGAGACACTATGTTTATCAATAAAAAAGAGATTATTCTCACTATCAACAGAATCATCTTTTCGAGCCCTGACATCAGAGAGGTGTATCAGACGATGAGTAAGGAGCTCTCAAAGGTAATTGATTTTGACAGACTCAGCGTTACCCATATCACAGAAAACAACGATCTCTATGAAAATTTTGTGTTGACGAAGGACTACGAATTTACCGCGCTCAAGGAGGGTGTCCTTTATCCTATGGAGGGGAGTTTGATGAAGCGGGTGGTGCAATTTCGTGAGCCTGTGATTGTAGATGACACGTCCAAAGGGAGGTTTTTTACTGATTCCGTCTTATTCAAAGAAGGTATTCGTTCACGATTGGGGATTCCCCTTGAGTATAAAGGGAAGATTATCGGCAGTGTAAATTTTGGAAGTAAACGAAAGGACTACTATTCAAAGAAACATATCGAATTTTTCTCCCAGATTGCCCCGCAGTTAGCAATGGCAATTGAAAATACAAGGCTTTATAACAAAATAAAAGAGGCTGAGGAAAAGTACCGGACGGTTGTTGAAGATTCACCGGATATTATTTTTGAATGCGCGAATAATGGTAAATTTATCCTGATGAGCCCGTCTGTGGAAAAGATTACCGGATATCCCGCACAACAATTTTACGATAACCCGGCATACGGCCTCTCTCTCTGCCATACTGATGATCAGGAGATAGTACAGCAAGAGGTCATGAAGATATTCGATGGGCGGAATTGCAGTTTAATGGATTTTGAGTTCCGCGTCATTCATAAGGACGGCCGGATTGTTTGGCTATCCCTTGAGGCGCTTCCCCTGAAGCAAGACGGCAATATCATTGGCATCGAGGGTTTTTGCCGTGATATTAGCGAAAGAAAAAAACTGGAGGAGTTAAAAAATAACCTCGTCCGCGATATGACACACGAACTAAAGACCCCCGTTGCAAAGATAGAGATGGCTATCGACATGTTTGAACGTTCCCTTTCTAAGGGAGATGGCAATGTATTCGGGCGTAGCTCTCAAATCCACGAAATCCTCAGGAATAATATAGGTCGCCTGAAAAATACCATCAAAAACGTCCTCGATATATCGAAATTAGAATCAGGGATGGAGCCATTAAAATTATCAGATTTTTCACTCGCCGAATTAGTGACGCAGGTGATTAACGAAATGAAGGATTTAGCTCATAAAAAAGAAATTGTCCTTACCGGTAAGATATCCTCAAACATCCCTCTTATTAAGGCGGACAGGGATAAAATATATCACGTAATAACACATCTGGTCGACAATGCTATAAAATTTACCGAACGGGGAAAAATCACCCTATCGGCGCAGATACTTCCCGATGCTGTTGAGATGACCGTGGAAGACACCGGCAAAGGATTGGAAGGAGACGTTCGTGAACTTATCTTTGAAAAATTTTACAAAGAAAACCCTTCGGCCTTTGGCTCAGGGATAGGGCTTGCTATTTGTAAGAATATTATACACCTGCATAAAGGCGGGATATGGGTTGAATCTGAAGGAAAAGGGAAGGGTTCTCGTTTCAAATTTACCTTGCCCGTCAGCGGAGACCAGAAGTTTATTAAATAAAAACATTTTGCCGGGGAGTTTTGGAAATGAAGGAATTGTTAATTTTTGAAGATGACCTTGAGATGCAGGAATTTTACAAAGACATGTTACAGGGAGAGCGGTTCAATGTTACCCTTGCTTCCAATGCAGACGAAGGGATCAAAAAGACAAAAGAAAAACAATATGACATGATAATCCTGGATATCCTGATGGAGGGAACCACCGGAGATAGGGTATTTGCGCTCCTGAGGAAGGATTTCAGGTATAAGAATGTGCCTGTTATTATGGCTTCAGTTCTGGAAGAAAAGACCTATCGTTGCTTCCAGGCACTGGGCAACGTCTCATTCCTGGAAAAACCCTTTAATAAAGAAAAGCTTCTCGCCGAAATTGCAAAAAGGTTTGAGGGCCAGAAGAAATAGAAAACGCTATCAAAAAGCAATCAGGGTAGAGACGCGATGCATTGCGTCTCTACCCTGATTTACTCCGCCTCAAGCCTTACCTGCTGAATGGCTTCTTTGATAGCTTTACCGGCAAGTTCCACTTCGTTCTTATAAGGAGCGCTCTCGTCTATGTTCATTGACCAGAGAACTTTCCCATTCTTTGTATCAATACATTCGGCGATAAAGGACACATTTCCCCGCGCATAAATCTTCATGTCTGATACTTCGAGTTTAGAGATTTTACCCACTACTACCGTATCCACCTGCAGCATCTTCCGAATGGCGGCGTAATCTTTTGCATTGACAAGTTCTGCCTCTTTAACGTTTCCTTTCTTGAACACATTTCGGATCTCCGGACGAGTCAAAACCCGATACCTTTTCCATTTTTGTAATTCACCGGTCATTATTTCTGCAACTACTTCGCCTGCATCCGGATTAATAATTGTCTTTGACAGTACCCCATTTATTTGTTTCCCCTGGATGGCCTGATCATCGAAACGCATGACGGCCAGGGTTTTTATCCCGGCAGGCTGCGCCTCCGAACCAACGTTTATCGTACTTGTTGAAATTGTCTTGCATCCGGAACATATCAGCAC
>CAYJME010000249.1:0-4569 GCA_964370795.1 uncultured candidatus Brocadiaceae bacterium | reverse complement strand
TTTGGTGGCGAAAGCGGCTGAGTTGCAGAAGGAGGTCGACACCTTTGGCGCTATTAAGGTTGCCGTAGGCGTTCAAATCAGCGGTTTACAGACTACTATTCAGGAACAACAAAATAAGCTTAATGCCTTAGAAGTGGCAAGAGGCAAATTGACGCAGCAGCTTGCAGCCATTGAAGAGGAGAAAAAAGGACTTACTGAAAAAGCAGACATGCAGACATCTGACATGAAGAGGCGCAACGATGAGATAAAGAACCAGCTTGTTTATTTTACCGAGGCAAAGAAGTTGGCCGATCAGGAACTTGCAGAAAAGCAGAAGGCTCTGTCTGATCTTCAGAAGGCAAAAGAGGAATTAGAAAAAGAGTTAGCAAAGATCAAAACGCAGGAGCCAACATCTGCTCCTCAGAGTTCTTTATCAACTCCTCGCTTTCCGCTTATGGATGCTTCCGCAGGAAATGTTACGGACGAATTGGATAAAACTTTTGCTTTGCTCCGCGAAAGGATTACCTCGCCCGAGATTGCTCTGGATGAGGTAAGTGTTCTCATTTCAAGGATGGATAAGGCCTTAAAGAGTTTAAGATAAGGATCATCAAAAATTTGTTTTTTATAAAAAAGGGGGAGAATATAAGTCTCCCCCTTTTTTGTATTAAATCCCTCCATTTGATGTTGCGCCAGGTTTTGTTTTACAGGTTTTAAGCTTTTAGCGAAATGTACATCACAAGTCCAGATTAATCGTTTCTGCGCTGCTACGATTAGCCAGCCCATAAAAGCAATATTCAGAATCCTGATTAAGTCTTCCAACAGGAAACAACCAGTCATCAATATCCTTAAGCAAGTTTTTCTGCCGAACACATCCTGTCTTATTGCGTTTTTTCAAAAACCCAAATTGATACTACAAAACTGACTTTAAACAGGCGGACGGGCTTTGAATAACTCATGGATTACTATGATACGAGAACTAAGTATAACGAAAAAAAATAAATTATCTTCTCTCGGACACAAGCCGGTTCCCCGCTTCCCCGGATGGTGGGTTGCCATCGGACCAGGGGTTGTATGGATGGCCCTTGCGCAGGGCAGCGGAGAACTGATCTGGTGGCCGTATATCGTTGCAAAATACGGTCTGACCTTTCTGTTCCTGCTGATACCAGCTTGCCTGCTGCAATATCCTATTACCGTGGAAATCGGGCGCTACACCCTTCTTACCGGTGAAAGTATCTTTCATGGTTTTATCCGCCTGAACCGATGGTTCGGCATATTCCTCTGGGTGCTGATGACTCTCTCATTCCTGTGGTTCGGCGCATTCGCATCTGCGGGAGGAACGGCGATGGCAGCGCTTACCCACTTCCCTTCAGGTTGGGGCCAGCGCGGTCAGGCACTATTCTGGGGTTACGCCTCTATTGCGGTATTCCTTACGGCCATCCTTTTGAGTAAGGTGGTTTATTCGCTTATTGAACGGTTTATGAAGGCAGTTGCAGTACTTACCGTAGCCGGACTGCTCTGGGCATGTATGCAACCGGAGGTATTCCACGCTGCGCCTGCATTCTTAAAAGGGCTTTTTTGTCCCCATGGCCCGATGCCGCGTCCATGGGATAACAACGATGCCACCAAGCTTCTTACAGCAATTACCTTTGCCGGCCTGGGTGGCTTCTGGATACTGTTTTACTCATATTGGGTGCGTGACAAGGGTAATGCCATGGCGGATCATATGGGTCGCATAACCGGCCTAATCAGTGGCAAACCAGAAACAATCACAAGTGATGGGAATCTGCCGGACGAATCACCGGAAAGTGCTCAACGATGGAATTACTGGAGACGCTATCTTGCCGTTGACTCCCTGACGGGCATCTGTGGGAACCTGTTTACAACCCTCATGACCTGTCTGCTGGCCTATGCCCTGCTATTCCCCAAGGGTCTCCTGCCAAACGAATACGAACTGGCTGTTGTACAGAGCAGATTTTTCGAAGTAAGCTGGGGCTACATAGGGCGTATTATATTTCTTGTCGTGGCAGCAGCCTTCCTGACTGATACCTGGCTGGCCACTGCGGATGCCGTAAGCCGGATACAGGCAGACATCGTACATATCCTTTTTCCCGGAAGCCGTCGCTTTGAACTGCGTCAGTGGTATTATTTCTTTCTGGGGGTGTTGACTGTGGTCACTTCCTGTACCATGCTGCTCAATGCACCGGGTACGCTGATTCTGACTAGTGCCGTTATCGGCTTTGCCGGTACGGTAATTTTCCCCGTTGCCCTTTATCTCTTGAACTACCGGATTCTAGCGCCAAATCTACCGCTTTGGGCTCGTCCTCGAAAATGGTCGCAGGGACTTCTTGCTGTATCTTTTTTGGCCTACCTGGCACTCGCCGTTGCGTACCTGTGGGTAATATTGTCTACAAAGTAATCCAATATCACTTATAGAATTTTCTATACAATTCACTATCGTTAGGAGCGGGAATTTTTGGAGAAAATTGCAAGGAGATTTTTACATGGTTTTTTTACGTTTTTGTACAGCAATTATTGGCCTGATTATACTCGCCCCCTTTTTGGCTTACTCCGGGACTCCCGACTATCCAGGTGTTCCCACCGCCAAGGCATCAGATGTGCTCAAGGGGAAAACCTTCTTGGAGCTAAACAGCGCCGACAGCTGGGGATTAATTACGGGAACCCAAGCTCGGAATATAGTTCAGGGTTCAGCACAAAAGACTGGCCAGGCTATTTCTTGTGTGACAGGGGATGACACGAATTCGAATAAAGGGGTAGCTTCGCCCAGCCCCCGTTTTACGGATAATAGTAACGGTACAGTAACGGACAACCTTACTGGATTGATATGGTTGCAAAATGCCAATGTTGCAGGGGCGAGAGTATGGGCTGATGCCCTGGCTGATGTGGAGAACCTGAACAGGGATGGAACGATGAATGGAACTTCTGCCGGTGATACGAGCAACGGCGGCAGTCACCAAAAAGACTGGTGCCTGCCAAATATAAATGAGTTATCAAGCCTGACTGATTCAAATAACAACAATCCTGCCCTTCCATCGGGCTACTCTCGCTTCTTTAGCGGAGTGCAGTCGGACGGCTACTGGTCGAGTGATACCCTCAAGGGCGGTATGGCATATGCGTGGATCGTGAACTTGAGTGATAATGGCATTATGGACACTGCCCACAAGACCGAATCTTACTATGTATGGCCTGTTCGCGCCGGAAAATAGATTTTTTGCTACTTGGGGGGATAAACAGAGGAGAATAAATAGGGTTACAGCCCAATTTCTTCTATCCCCCGGTCTATTTCCCACCTATGATGGAAAATAGACCCTGTGATCCCTCATTTTCACATTATTCGGGAATTTTGGGAAAAAAGGTATGGTTAACAGAAGGAATCCATAGGACGACTGGAATTAACCATACCATACCTTTTTTCGATTAAGTTCACGATGATACGAGTACAACCAACTAATTTGTCATGGTCTTGACGGACTTTATGAACTTTTACTATTTTCGCCTGCAAGACCTATTTGTAGAAGTTTGTAGCCTCTGTTTCTTCAACCGGCCTCTTCAAACAGTCCTCTATCATCTCAACCTTGAAACGAACGTCTCCTGGATTTATTGCCTTTACGATAACTTTCCAAATCGCCTTGTCCTTTGGCGCAAGACTTGGCAATGGTACAAATAGCACCGTCTTACCATCAGCAGAAGTACCCTGCGTAGGGCCTGAGGATGATACATATTGCATGGTATCCTCGAGTGTACATGTTATCCTGACGTTTGTGCTGTAATCCGACCCCTGGTTAGTTACCGTGATCACATACGTTTCATTACCTCCGACCTCTATAGGGTCTTCTATATCAATTACTTCTAATAAAATTGCAGCAATACCGAGTACATGCGTTGTTACTGATGCAGACGCTGATTTTGCACAGGTTGCTTTAACGGTTGCAGTATTTTTTACTTCTCCAAGCCCGTTGTCTCTTAACGTAATACTGGTTTTTCTAGAACCGCGGGGCTCTAGAGTTCCAATATTCCAGGCGACCGTATTCCCCGTGAGTATACCACCTTGGCTGGCGCTTACAAATGAAGCGTTTCGTGGTATTATATCCTCAATAATAGATGATGCCGCAGCCCCATCTCCTTTATTGTTTACAACGATATTATAAGTAATGTTACGCCCTGTGTAAGTCCTTGCTGGCCCCGTTTTGCTAATCGTGAGTACCGGTTGCTTTACGACTGTTGTTGTAGTATCTGATTCTGAACTCAGCCCCCCATCGGCAACTAACGATGCAGTATTATTAAACTTACCGGTTCTGTCTGCTTTAACTGTTAAAGTAATTTCCCTGGATTCTCCGGGTTTTAACATACCAATTTTCCTGACCACGCTACTTTCACCGTCTGTCGTTCTCCATCCCGGTGGCAGAGAATCCTTCACCTGTATATTTTGCGCAACACCGGTACCTGTGTTCGTTACTACCAGGGTTATTGGTATTGTCCCGCAAAGCAGAACCTCTGCCGGTGCACGTTTGGTAATTTTTAACTTCGGCTGTACAACATTTGTTATTATGCAAAGCGGTGGCAGGTTATAGG
>CAYJME010000248.1:0-4576 GCA_964370795.1 uncultured candidatus Brocadiaceae bacterium | reverse complement strand
TATGCGATAGGTCTGCCGGATTATAACTGGTTGGACAACAGAGTTCCTTTTGAGGTTGTGTTGCAGCGCTAGCATAAAATTTATTAACGGATTTTCTGACGGAGTCATTTATAACAGATTCTTCGCTTTGCTCAGAATGACAAACACTATCATGCTGAACGGAGTGAGGTATCTCGACATTGGCATGTTCAAAATTCCTGAAATTTAAAATACCTTTCGACATTCCACCTGACTGGGCGTTATTCGTTTTGGACATAAAAGACTCCTCGTTTTTACAGGTTAGTCCAGAAGTTCTGCAGGTATAACAGGCAGGCGATTCCATTTCATAAGGTTTCGTGGCTTCTTTTAATGTCCAGCCCATCCATGCCTTTGTATCTGCAATAAGTATTGGGCAAACATAGACTCCTTTGCTGGTCACTATGCGGCTGGTGGCGCATTGAAGATTGTCCAGAGAATAATTCTCAAGGCATTGCTCTGTAACCCGTTCACCTTTTTGGTAGGGTCTTATTAACTCGGCGCAGCGTCCCAAAAGGACTAAAGGTAGTTTCTTAAGTCTTAACTGTGGTATATTCGAAGTATGTTCTAATGATGTAAAACCATTATCCACTTCTTTGGTAAGCCTTCCATGTTTCGACCAGTCTGCGATGGTAATAATAGGACCAAAACCTGCATTTACCAAGGATTGAATACCCTTTATTGCCCTCTTAAATGCACCTTTTCCCCGGATTTGGTCATTCTCTTCCTCTGTAAAACTTTCCAGACTTACCCTCAATTCTAATTTGTACTTGGATGTAAGAGCTATTTGGGACAATGTTTGTGCAATCTCATCGGTAATCAAGGTGCCATTAGAAAGGACTGTGGTTGGATGGTAAATTAACGACTCTTTTAAAATATCTGTAATCTCAGGGTGCAAAAACGGCTCGCCCCCGGTAAAATAAAATTCCTTTGCCCCCAGGGTTGATGCCTCTTTCAAATAACGTCGGACCACGTCTTTTTCTAAGATACCATGAGAATTATTTTTTGGACTACAAGAGATAAAACAGTGAGTACACTGTAAATTACAATGGGTACCTGTTACCTGAAACCACACTGTCTCAAGTCTTTTCAAACTAACCTTTGGCATGGTAAAAATCTAACCTCCTCCATTATTTAAATGAATTTAAAGCGATATTTTAATATTGTGTAAATTATTTTTATTCCGGCCTTAAACGAGCCGCTTATAGTACCGGTTATTTTAGAGTGCCCAATGCGCTTTCTGTAACGGACGGGTACTTCAAGAATACGAAACTTATTTATTATGGCCTTTATTTGCATCTCAACAGTCCATCCATAATTCTTATCTTTCATACCCATTTGAATCAGAGATTTATACCGGATAGCGCGGAAAGGGCCTAAATCGGTAAAGCGGAATCCCCAGAAAATTCGAATGAGAAATGTTGCAATTTTATTGCCTATACAAGCCCGTAATAATAAAGCTCCTTTCTCCCTTTCCCCGACTAATCGCGAACCTATTGTTAGGTCTGCCTTATTATCGATAATTGGACGAACTACATGTTCCATGTCTTCGGGATAATCGCTGTAATCGCCATCAAGAAAAACAACTATGTCTGTGTCTGTGTCCAAGCTTGAAAGTCCTTTTAGACATGCATTTCCATATCCCCTCCTTGGCTCTCTTAAAACATAAGCACCTGCGTTTTTAGCTTTCAAGAAAGTATTGTCATCACTCCCGTTATCAACAACAATGATCTGATATACCATTTTTTTAGGAATGTCCCGAATTACAGAATCAATGGCTTTTTCTTCATTATAGGCAGGAATGATAACTGAAATTTTAGGACATTTCATCAGGTATTCTTTCCATTTATTTGCGTATGGCTAACTTTGAAGGACTAGGTTGTGTTTGTTTACCAGCAATCGTTCCCTGAGAAAGCCATAAATCAGCAAAAAATAAAAAGGGAGATATTCCGGTAACTTTAACCAGTGTACTTCTTGCCATACCCACTCGTTGTTATATTCTATCAATTTTGAGAATAGAGGATAATTCATAAAATAATATGAAACAACTGTTCCAGTCAGGAGAAGCCATGCCCGACTGTGATAAAAGCAAAGAAAAGGAACGATCCACGTTAGATACCAGGGATGTACTGTTGGCGCTAATATCAAAAATGTGCCAATGGCCCAAAAGGCAAATCGTAAAATATGATCATCTCGATAGAAATTATTTTTAAAATATTCCTTATACAGCAACAATAGCACACCTCCAAAGATTAAAGCCGTAATCATTTTGGACGCAAGAGGCGAACCGAGAGTTAAATAGAGGATGAGAGAGTGAATTGAGTCATTAAAATGATATTGAGTTCCAAAATGAAAAAGAGTCGAAAACAGCAACTTGCTGGCACTGATATATGGCAGGTATAAAAAAATAATTATTGATAATAGTATGATGAGATATTTAGGACTCTTTCTAAGGATTAAGAGGGGTACAATAATTATTGATACATATTTAGACATCACAGCCAAGCTGATGGAGACAATCGATGGTAAGTTTTTTTTAACCGAGTAAAAATATAAAGCAAGAATGATGAAGAATATTTGCAGGGAGTCACAATGGCCTCTTGCTGCAAAGCTTATAAGGACTAATGGACTCCATGCATATATTAATACATTGACGGGATCTTTTCCCATTGTTTTTAAATATTTTATCAGGACAAAAATTGAAAGTGTGTCAAAAAGTAAAAAAGCAAATTTCGTTGATATGAAGGAATGGGAAATAAGATCGGCCAGCGCAAACACGATTAATGTCAGAGGTGGATATATCGTGGTAAGATGTTTATGCCCGATGCCAGAGAAGAATTCGTCCCTAAGATGTTCCAGGCTTGAAGATGCCGGAACGCAGGAGTATGGGTTGATCCAGTTTGATTGTAACTTCCCTTCCCATAAATAGCGGAAAATATCATCTGATGGAGTTGCAGGTAATAATGTCAAACGAAATATCAGTGAGAAAGCTATAATAGCCCATATAATCTTTTGTGGACTGTCATTCTTTTTTCCTTGTAACTGTGCATTTTTAAGAATAGAAAACACGGCAAAGAGATACACAATAAATGAGACAGTATACAGAAAAGAAAACCAGGGAATATTTTGCATTATATTTCCAAGGGAAGCTATTGCAATACACAGAATTTCAATAATAAGACCGGTTATTATGATAGGAATCAGCATCTTATTTTCTCTTTAAAATTTTGCAAAAGGGAGAGTATGCCTACGTAAAAAAATCCTATTGCGTACATCAATAAAAAAGGTCCAAAAACAAATTTACTGTTGTTCGTATATTGCAGAAATCCCAGGAAACAATAAATACTTAAGAGGATTTCAATAATAAAAATTAACTGCCTTGGCGAGGAATAATTTTTCAACATTATATTTTTGCCTTTTGTGATTACACCGTATTTAGGCGTTCTAATAAAATCGCTCTGAATGTTCAATAACGCTTCTACCACTGCTTGGGTATTATTGACAGCAACACCACATCCTATAAACATAAGAGCGGGTACAAAGAAAGACCTCTTCCGCCAATCTTTATACCCTATTTTTTGAGAAACTATATACAGAAACGATGGGGCAAATGCACCTAACAATATAAAACACCATAAGATTCCCGTAACAAGAGAGATTGGCATACGATTTACTGGCAGTTTTAACAGAAATATGAGTGGATAGGATAGCAAGGCAAGAATAATCATCATAGGATGCACCATATATTGATTGAGATGTATAAATGCCTGTATCTTCTTTATTAAGCCATCCTTTGTTTTGAAAATTTCAGGCATGATCTTCTTGGAAGTTTGTATCGAGCCTTTTGCCCATCTATGCTGTTGAGATTTATAGGCATTTATATCAACGGGTAACTCCGAAGGTGTTACAACATCAAACAAAAATTTTGTATCCCAGCCTTTTAATTGAACCCGGTATGATAAATCTAAATCTTCAGTTAACGTGTCATAATGCCACCCTCCGGCATCAATGATTGCTTCCTTCCTCCAGATTCCAGCAGATCCGTTAAAATTCATGTAAAGTCCGTTCCAGGTTCTGGCACCCTGTTCAATAATAAAGTGACCGTCCGTACCGATGCTTTGTGCTATCGTCAGAAGGGAGTAATTTCGATTCATATGTCCCCATCGTGTCTGTACCAAAGCGACTTTATCCTTCTCGTAAAAAAAAGGGATGGTTTTGTAAAGAAAATCTTTATCTGGCACAAAATCAGCATCAAAGATTGCGACAAATTCACCTTCGGCTTTTTGGAGACCTTCATTTAAAGCCCCCGCCTTAAATCCATCTCTGTTTTCCCTGGTAATCTGTTTTATGTTAATGCCCGTTGCATGATACTTATCAACCAACTCAGATGCTATTTTACGCGTTTCGTCATTAGAATCATCGAGTACCTGTATCTCATGAAGTTCCCTCGGATAATCAATGTTGACAACAGCATCAATTAAACGTTTCACTACATGTCTTTCGTTATAAATAGGTAATTGTGTAGTAACCTTTGGTAAATCGCCATTGGTATGGGTTGACC
>CAYJME010000247.1:0-4610 GCA_964370795.1 uncultured candidatus Brocadiaceae bacterium | reverse complement strand
CTACTGCAATTGAAGTCTCGTAATCAACATTTTCAGCTACCTTTTCGGTTACCCATGCACCAGATTTATTTGTTGCATAGTTAAGGGTTCCTTTGCCATGCGCATCATAACTTACATAGCTTATATGCACGTATCCTGACGCATCCACCGTTAATGAGGTATATTTCCCTTCATCCCTGCCATTACTCCCTACGGTTTCTACAGACCATGCACCAAAATTACCTTTGGCATATTTGAGGTCTTTGTTGATGGCATCATAATAACTTATGTGCATTTGGCCGTCTTTATCCATTGCCAGGGATGCATATTGCCCAACCCCTGGAGATGCGTCTACGACCTCATACTTCCATTTGCCCCTGACAAAAAAGGCATGGGAAAGATTATTGTGCCCGTACACAATATGGGTATTGCCATGTGCATCAACTTCGATACCCCTTGAATAACTCTTTAAAACATTGCTCTTCAAGTCCACGACCTCTTTTGACCATGGATCCGCAAAGGTCGTGGATGTCCCAACAATCATCGCGACAATGACCAGAAACATCGTTATTAAAAACGCATTGTTTCTCATAAATCCTCCTCTTTTTTAACGAATAGGTATATAGTATTCTATTTTATGGTTATTTAGTTCACTCAAGTAAGCCTAATATCTTGTGACTAAATTTTATTTTCACTCAATGTCATTAAGCTAAGGATTGCATGATCCATACAACCCCCTGAATCCCCCTTTGTTAAGGGGGAAACTCTGAAATCCCCCTTAGACTTCGTCGTGAGCGCTCAGTCGAACGAAAAGGGGGACTTAGGGGGTTGTTTCCCTTGTGATCAGGTGATTTGGTTGCGGCGTAGCTGCGCGAGGAATTATCAAAGAAAAAGTCTGGTCTTAAATACCTGAGTTGTCTCCATAATGGTATCACTGCCGATAATAGAAGAGCACATGGCAACACGTGTTCCGCCGGCGTCAATCACTTCTTGTATATTTTTTAAATTAATTCCGCCAATTGCTACAAAAGGAATGGAGATTTCTTTTCTTACCTGCCTTAAGTATTCCAGCCCAACAGGCGGCTCATGCTCCTTTGTTGCTGTGGGGAATATTGGGCCAACGCCAATATAATCAGCCCCTTCGTCCCGGGCTTTTCTGGCCTGTTCTATGGTATGAGTGGAAACCCCGATAATCTTTTTATTGCCTATGATTTTGCGTGCAGTTTTAATGTCCAGATCGGACTGTCCGATATGCAGTCCGTCCGCATCCACCATTCTTGCAATTTCCGCCCGGTCGTTTATAATAAAAATGGTCTTCGATTGGGCAGTTATTTTCCTGAATTCCCTTGCCAGTTTGATGAAATCGCTGTCAGAGAGGGTCTTTTCCCTGAGTTGAACCGCATCCGCACCGCCCTTTATCACATCCTGAAGAGTTTCAAGAATCGGTTTTTTCGTAAGGCACGAACTTATGATGACGTACAATCGTACGTCGGAGAAATTTTTATGAATACTCTTATCTGATTCCATGTTATGAATAATTTGTTGACACTCAGTCAATGTTTGATATAATTTTTTTATAATCCTACCAAACAAAGTGTGTTTATACAAACACATGGGTTCTGATTCCCATTAAGATCATGACAAAAGAAACTCCATTTTTCTTCAATAATATTGTAGTCTCGCATTGTGATAAATACAAGGTATCGGGTATAAATATTTTGTCGTTTACATAAAAAGATAGGGCGTAATGACATGTCTGAAGTAAAAGATCATTGTGGTTTATTAGGTATTTATGGATGTGCAGATGCGGCAGAGAGGGTATATTATGGTTTATACTCCTTACAGCACCGTGGAGAAGAAAGCGCCGGCATTGCTTCAACGGATGGAAAGGATATTATCTGTTATAAAGGCATGGGGCTGGTAAGCGATGCTATACAACCTCATATGATCAACGCACTGAAAAATCCCTGCGCAATAGGCCATGTTCGTTATTCCACCATTGGTTCGAGCAATATTGGTAACGCCCAACCCCTGGTGGTGGATTATTACAAGGGAAAAGTAGCCGTTGCGCATAATGGACAATTAACTAATGCAAAAAGACTCCGGGAAGAATTCGAGGCCAATGGCTCGATATTTCACACAACTTCTGATACGGAAGTTATTGTGCATCTCATGGCAAAGCCTTTAAATATGATGCAAAAAAGCCTGTCCCTTGTATTGCAACATTTAAGAGGCGCATTTTCATTGTTATTTTTAACACCTAGTGAAATGGTCGGTGTACGGGATCCTCATGGTTTCCGGCCTCTGGCGCTGGGCAAATTGAATGATGGATATGTGTTCGCCTCGGAAACGTGCGCCCTTGACCAGGTCGGGGCTGAGTATATCCGGGATGTACAACCGGGAGAAGCCGTCTATATCGGCAAGGACGGACTCCGAAGTGAGATTTACTGCCCGCAAAAAAATATAAAACCCGCATTTTGTGTATTCGAATTAGTATACTTTTCCAGACCTGATAGCAAAATCTACGGCGAAAGTGTCCATGTGTTTCGTAAAAAACTTGGGGCTAAATTAGCAGAGGAATCACCGGTAGACGCCGATGTAGTAATTTCTGTCCCTGAGGGTGGAAACTCTTCTGCGATTGGATATTCTCACGCATCGGGCATACCCTTTGACCGTGGCTTTATCCGGAATCATTACGTGGGAAGAACTTTTATATTACCGGAACAGGACCGCCGCCATCGCTTTGTTGAGCTTAAACTGAATGCGCTGAAAGAAACCGTGGCTGGCAAACGGGTAATTGTTATTGATGACTCCATTGTACGGGGAACAACATCGAAGTCGCGGCTTGGTTTATTGCGTAAGGCGGGGGCGAAGGAAATCCATGTGAGGATTAGTTGTCCCCCTCATCGGTATCCCTGTTATTACGGAATTGATTTCCAGAAGAAGGGAGAGCTTATTGCTGCAAGCCGATCGCCCGAAGAAATAAGAAAATATTTAGACGTCGAAAGCCTGCGCTATCTGAGTGTAGATGGAATGATGAGTTGTTCAACGCTTCCCCGTGAACATTTTTGTAATGCCTGCTTTACCAGTAATTATCCAACCCCCATTGAAGAAGACACAAAAAAACTCACAGAGAAATATGACTAAAGAGGCTGGAAAAGTTGCCTAACATGGAATGACGAAAAATCCCTTATATTTTCTCAAAGGTATCCTGGGCAGGACCTTTTACATCATCCCTCAGCGACCTGAACGTATCCAAATCGAAATTACAAACCGCTGCAACTTTAGCTGTGGTATGTGCCCCCGGGATTTGTTTAACCTGTCCCAAGAAGATATCCCCTTAGGCCTTTTCAAAAAAATCATCGACCGTATAACACTCAATAACCCTTTTTATATTACCCTTACCGGGTGGGGGGAACCACTGTTGCATCCGGCGCTGCCGGAAATGATTACCTACGTTAAAAGTAAGGGGCATAACGTTGGCATAACAACCAACGGTCTCTTGCTCAATTCATTTACTGAAGAATTCATTAAAATACCTCTGGATAAACTGACTATTTCCCTGGACAGCGTCGGTGAATCCAATACAACCAATGATGGCCATCCTGCCAATAAAATTGTGCAAAAGAATATTGAAACGCTTATTCAACAACGGGGTAATAGGGAAAAACCAATTATCACAATTCAAATCACCATGCATAGCAAACATCAATGCCTGGATGTTGTTCGGTTCGCAGGTGAGGCAGGCGCAGACCGTGTATATCTCGTGCGCTTAAACGTCCCGCTGGGACAAAACGGCCTGAAAAGACCTGGGTTGAAAGAGGAACGGGAAATTTATACGGAGGCGGAGGAAATAGCCGGGAAATATGGACTTCAGGTAGATAACAACTATGCAGCCTTTGACAACGAAATCCTACGCATGCTCTACAAGCAACTGCGTCCTGTAATGTACCGGTTCGATAAGTACTGTCCAAAGCCTTACGACTATCTGTATATTAACATCGACGGCAAAGCTACACCGTGTTGTGATCTTCCCCGGTATGAGGTAGGCAACATATTAAAACAAAGTCTCGACGAAATCTGGCATGGTGAAAATCTCCGATATTTTAGAGAACACCAGGGTGAGGTGTGCGGTAATTGTGATGCATTGAGGTTGAAGCATTTAAATTAGGTCTTACGGCGCTTTTTATAGTAGCGCAGAGCTCTATAAACCGATTAAACCGTTTAAACAGATTAAACGGTTTGAACGGTTTAATCTGTGCAAAACGGTTAGAGGGATAAACCACCCACGGTACGATTTGTATTAAAATTCCTGTACTTTAACCTATGCAAAATAAACCCTTAACGTTTATTGCAGATGCTATGCTTGGCCGGCTTGCCAGATGGTTGCGTATTCTTGGATACGATATAATTTACGAACCCCATATTTCCGATGACGCCCTTATAGCAAGGGCGCTGAAGGAAAGTCGTATCATTCTGACGATGGACAGGAAATTATTAGAACGCCAATCCGCCCGGAATTCGCTCGGTATACAAAGCTATGATTATCGGGAACAACTCAGGCAGGTCATTGCTCATTACAAGATAGATTATGAGTCTTTTATCTTTACACGATGTTTACGGTGTAATGA
>CAYJME010000246.1:0-4615 GCA_964370795.1 uncultured candidatus Brocadiaceae bacterium | reverse complement strand
TGCCATGTTGGTGTGGCAAATAATGATTATGTGTTTACGGGGAGTATAAAATAAACAGGGGGTGGTATTTTCAACCACTCAGGTAAAAAATAATTGTGATATATTTTGGGTTATGAACTCAATAACAACCCGACGTCTTTTAATCGTTCCCTTTGCCTCCATCCAGAAAGAAGTCCTGGTTTTCCTACAAAACGAGTTGATCCATATTTTTGACTTTGATGTAATAATTGCCCGTAAGGAATCCATACCACAATACGCATTTGATCCCAAAAGAAGACAATATCACTCGACCAAAATGCTGATTTTTACAGACATACGCTGATAACAACCAGCATGGATAAAACTGAAATACTCTGTGTAATCTGAGAAATCTGTGGTTTCAAATGAATATGATACAGATGAGTTGTTGCAATTTCCTCGTAGCAAGACAAGAATACTTCGATACCTTTGTTTTATCAAAATAAATTTGACAAGAATAAACTCCAAGATATATCATGTGAGGTAAAGAGCGCACTATAGCAAAAATATGAAGACAGAAGGCAGAGGTAAAACTAACGCGGTAAAACAAGAAGTTAATGAGGTTTCTTGAGGGAAGGGCAAAGCAAACGAAAACGATCCCTTTAGATGATGCAAAAGCGCAAATGGGTCTAAAATAGATGAAATGTTGAAATCATATATGTCACACAATGATATGCTGGCAATTAAAGATAAAATTAATGTTAGCTCTCCAATACTGTGAAACCTACATAAGGAATAAGTTGTGATTGATTTTAGCAAGATTGGGACAGGAAGCACTGTTGATACTGTTCTGCCACCACGTGAAATCTTTAATGCGCTTCCGTGCAAGGATGCTGAAAAGTTTCAATATCCGCGCGACGTACAATCACAGGTTTGGGCTAAATGGTTTGACAGGCGCAATGAGGCTAGTCTGGTCATAAAAATGAACACAGGAAGTGGCAAAACGGTTGTTGGCCTTTTAATATTGAAAAGCTGCTTGAATGAAGGTAAAGCCCCTGCAGTATATATATGCCCGGACAAGTATTTAGTTCAACAAGTTCTTGATGCATCGAAAGAACTAGGTGTGGAAGTTACGGACGATGTAAACTCTCCGCGCTTTCTATCCGGGAAAGCAATTCTCGTGACCAACATCTATAAGCTCGTAAACGGCAAATCCGTCTTCGGCGTGGGAGACGAGGGTTCTAAACTAAAAATATCTAGTCTAATTATCGATGATGCGCATGCGTGTCTTGAAACAGTAGAGGATCAATTTACAACTAATGTTCCAGCAGGAACCGATGCTTACAAAGAGCTATTTGCCATCCTAAATGATTCTCTTTACGATCAGTGTGAATCAAAAACTATAGAAATAGAACACGGTGATCCAACTGCATATCTCCAAGTTCCCTACTGGACATGGCAGGAAAAAATCTCTGAAATAACAAAAGTTCTTGTAAAGCATGCTGGTAAAGAATTCTTAAAGTTTGTATGGCCACTGGTCAAAGAATCACCCAAGTTATGTCATTGCGTAGTTGGGGCTACTGGTATCGAAATATCCCCTCATGCCATACCAATACATATGATTCCAAGCATTATCGATGCGAATCGCAAGATATTTATGACAGCAACCTTGGTAGATGATTCGATTTTGGCTAGTCACTTTGGTGTTGATGAACAGCATATTAACACGCCAATAGTCCCTGACTCGGCAGGGGATGTTGGGGATAGAATGATACTGCTTCCTCAAGTTATTAACACAGAAACGACAGATGAGGAGGTAAAGCTTTATTGTAAGGCTATTTCTCAACGCATTAATGTTGTAGTAATTGTGCCATCAGACTACCGCGCAAATTTTTGGAGGGACAACGCTGATTTAATTTTAGATAAAAGTAATTTGTACGAAGGGATAGATAAGCTGAAAAGCGGGCATGTCGGATTGACAATATTGGTAAATAGATATGATGGGATAGATTTGCCAGGAAATGCTTGTCGGCTACTGGTTATCGATGGTTTCCCTGATGTAAGAAGAAAGATAGACAAAGTAGAACAAAGCATACTATTAGGCAGCAAGCGAAATATTAACCAGGTTATTCAACGCGTTGAGCAAGGAATGGGGCGCGGGATACGTTCAAATGATGATTATTGTGTTGTATTTTTAGTGGGTAGAGACTTGACTAATCAGCTTTATTCTCAAGGAGCAATCAACAAGCTATCACCCGCCACCAAATCTCAACTTAACTTATCAGAACAGGTTTCAGAGCAAATCAAAGGAAAGGCGTTAGTGGACCTAACAGAAACCATAAATTATTGTTTATCAAGGAACAGCCAGTGGGTAGCTGCAAGCAAAGGAGTTCTAGCTAGCCTTAAATATACTGAGCGAAATGATTTGGATACTGTGACTATCGCACAAAGAAAAGCATACGACTATGCGTGCAATAACAACCCAATTAAAGCCGCGGAAGTTCTCAATATGTTGGTTAATAATGTAACCAATAATAAGGAACGAGGGTATTTAAAACAGGTTCTTGCCGAATATACCAATCTATATGACCGACCAGAAGCCCAAAAGCTGCAACTGTCTGCTGCTAATGATAATAGACGAGTCCTAAAGCCAATTGAGGGAATTCAATATCATAAAATTGCGGGGGATGTTTTTGATCAAGCCGTATGTTGTAGCAATTATTTGCTCGGAACGCATACAGATCCAAACAAGTTGATTATTGAGGTAAATGGCATACTTGATGAGCTTCAGTTTAAGGAAGATAGTTCAAATATTTTTGAGGAAGGTCTAAAAAATATCGCAAGGTATATAGGGTTTGATAGCCAGAGACCTGAACAAGAATTTAAAAAAGGTCCGGATGTCTTATGGAAAATAGGAGAATTACGTTATCTGGTCATAGAGTGTAAAAATGAAGCTACGGCCTCTACTATCAATAAAGACTATTGTAACCAACTCAATGGATCAGGAACTTGGTTTGAAACAAAATACGACAACACATGTACATATACTCTTCTGATGGTGCATCCTTCTACAATTTTTGAATATGCTGCATCTCCAAACCCTCGAATTCGGATAGTTACCAAAGATAAATTAAGCGAATTCTGTAACTCAGTGCGTGATTTTATTAAGTCGATAGGGGGTAACAATCAGCTTGGTAATCAGGCGGCCATCCGTCAAAAATTGATAGCATATAAATTGAGAGCGAGCGACATAATACAAAACTGTACGGCATCTTTCACCGTTAAAAATCAAACATGAGCTAACAATCACATACACTCGGACAGCAAAAAGCGCCGCTCGTCCCTCGCTCTGCTTTTTGCTGCCGGTGATTTCCAGCGTATATCCATTTAGGATATACCCTCCAAGCGTTGCTATCGGACAGTAAAGTAATGGTCAAATACCTTTATTAACGGCTGTCACTTTCCTGCCGTTGTTGCCGAGATTGACATAACTACAAAGCTTTTCAAATCAACCGCTCTTTTCTGCAACAACAATTACTCGACGCATAGAGTGCATATATAGACACATTAAATAATTTACGAATTACAATTTACAAATTTTATATGGAAAATGTGAAAAATACGATTGAGAAACTCATTTCTGCGCTTGGCGGAAAATTCTCTGAGGAGCTTGGAATTGACCTGTCCAAAGGAGAATCCACGGAAATCTTCAAGTGGTTCCTCGCCTCGAAGTTATTTGGCGCGCGGATAGGGACGAATATTGCCATAAAGACCTATAGAGAATTTGAAAGATGCGGTGTCCTTTCGCCGGAAAAGATTCTTGAGACCGGCTGGGACGGTCTCGTGAGGATACTGGATGACGGCGGGTATGTTCGCTACGACTTTTCCACAGCAACGAAACTCCTTGAGATAATGAAGGACTTAAAGAAATTTTACCATGGTGATTTGAATGAACTCCATGAAATGGTGGATGACGAAGATGACCTGGAAGACTTCCTGAAAGGACTGGGAAAGGGAATAGGCGATGTTACCGTAAACATATTCCTGAGAGAACTCCGTTCTGTATGGAAAATGGCAAACCCGGCCCTATCCGAATTGGTCATACTTGCGGCCAGAAATTTGGGATTCATTAGTCAAACGGAAGGGAGGTGGGGTCACATCTGGACAGTAGACAATATATTTTTAAACTTTCTATTTAATGTATGATTTTTTGCAAGTCGTTGACGAAAACGGCTAACCGCTTTACACACACAAAAATAACTCCGCGCTCCATACTTTTGGCCTGTTTCCTTTAATGTCATTCCACCACAATTTACTGCAAGACACAATATTGTCTGTCTGGCAATATTATTATACCCTGGCTTCCTTAACGCTTCCTTTTTCACCTCAAATTCTTTACAAACAATATCCCCCAATCTATTAATCGTTATCTTAGGCCGGAATGGTTTTACCACGCTTAATTCCGAATGGATTCAAATGAATATATCGGCTTAATTCTAAAAGATATGGTAATGTTTGACATTAATACAAACACATATACAATATCGCCATATCGGTTTTCAATGTAACCAAGGATTTCATGAAATATTTCTCGATCACGGGTATCGAGAAATATATCTTCTCCTCGATTTCCTCGATTCATCACATGGTAAAAAGC
>CAYJME010000245.1:0-4640 GCA_964370795.1 uncultured candidatus Brocadiaceae bacterium | reverse complement strand
CGCATGAGATGCATGTGGCAACTGATTTATTAACTAACGAAGACGGAATGTCTCTTATGGTTCACTTTGACTCTTGCAGTGAAAAATTTGATCTTTTTCAAAACAGGGTTTGGGAATGAGCCTGGACGGAAATTGAGAGGCGAGATGAGTTCAAAGGGATGATACAAAAAAATGCGGTGATAAGAATTTCTTCCTATCACCGCATCTTACATGTTATGGACTACTCGTTACTTTGTTTTGATAACAATATAGCGGGAAAATTCTCCGCGTTTTACCAGCATCAGGACATCTTTTTCCTTAGAGCCTTCGCTTAGTGCCTTTTTAAATTCATTTACATTTGCTATTTTCTTTCGATTTATCTCTTTGATAATATCGCCTTCCCTTATATCGGACGCCGCAGCCGGACTTCCCGGTTGAACCTCAGACACAATCACCCCCGACTCCTCTTCAATTCCGAGATTCTTCGCAATTTCTTTGGTAAGATTCTGTACGGTCATGCCGAGGTCTTTTACCGCTGGCGCTCCAGGCGCCCCTTGTCCCATGGCAAATAAATCTGCCGGCTGTTCTCCGATCTTCACCACTAATTCTTTTTCTTTGCCATCCCGCAGAACCTTAACTTTTATCTTTTTTCCAACCTCTGTCTGCGCAACGTTGTTGCGAAGGTGATTAACGTCCCTGATGGGCTTTCCATCATATTCGGTGATTATATCGCCGCCTGCAAAACCAGCCTCTTTTGCCGGAGAATTTTCATTGACATCGCTTACCAGGACGCCTTCCGTCACGGAAACGTTAAATTTCTTTGCTAAAGAAGGATCCACATCCTGAATAACAACACCCAACCACCCACGGGTAACTTTACCTTTCTCTACAAGGTCCCTCATAACTAACTTTACCATATTCACCGGTATGGCGAATCCAATACCCTGATAACCGCCGCTCCTGGTAAAAATGGCAGTATTGATACCAATAACCTCTCCCCGAATGTTCACGAGAGGACCACCGCTATTACCCGGATTGATTGCAGCGTCTGTTTGTATCATATCCTCATATGCAGCGACGCCGACATTTGCCCTTCCCGTGGCGCTAATCACGCCAACAGAAACTGTTTGAGACAGACCAAACGGATTTCCGATGGCAATCGCCCATTGGCCGACCCGTATCGTATCAGAGTCTCCAAGTTTTGCGGCTGGAAGGCTCGTACCTTCTATCTTGACCACCGCGACATCTGTCTGGGGATCTGTTCCAATGACTTTTCCATCAAACTCTCTTTTATCACCCAGCGCTACCTTGAGCTCATCAGCGCCTTCTACCACGTGGTTGTTCGTTATGATGTATCCTTTTTCACTGTCAACAATTACACCAGAACCCAGTCCCTGTATCTTATATTCGCCTTCGGGGAAGCGTGGTTTGAAGAACTTGTCAAAAAAATCATCACCAAAAAAGTCCCTGAATTGTTCAAACGGGTCTCCCCCCTGCTCCTGATCAGGGCCGGGACCAGGGCCAGGTCTGGGCTGAGAATGGAAACGGTCATTTGGCATCTGCCTTTGTCTTTGAGCGGCAGGCTTAACGGTCTTAACAGAAGTGATGGAAACAACGGCAGGTTTAACCTGATTGACTACACCTGCAAATACATTTTCAAAACGCTGCGCTGCTGCCAGCGCATCCTGGTCAATCTCGGTTGTTTGCTTATTAGCGGCAAACACCGTGGCTTTGACGGAAAGGGGAATGGTTATTCCACCACAAACGCCAAAAATCAAAATCGACCGAAGACCTAAACTTCTCAATTTATTATACATACCAAAAGCTCCTACATAAAAAAGTAAATGTTTTAACGGCTTTACGAAAGCGATTGTATTTCAGCCACAATTTTTTGTCAACATAAATAAGTCGGCTAAGTATTTCTATAATGCTTGCATTCTCATTTCAGTATTGCTAAAATTTGACTTTAAAAACATAAATAGAAAACTATTTGTTCCAGAAAAATTTAAACGGGAAGGAATTATGCGTTTTAAAAACGTCTATCTCGCCATTTTAGCGGCAATTGCAACCGGATCGCTCTTCGGTATTCAAAACAAGGCTTTTTCATCGGATGTATATTTTACCCGCCAGGAAATCAAAGGACACATTGTACAAGCAATTGAAGGGGTCAGGGAATCTATCGATATTTCCGTTCAGGATATTACCTCAAAGGACATCCTGAATGCGCTTGTCAGGGCAAAAGAACGAGGCGTGCATATCAGGATTATGACGGATAAGAGACGCTCTTTAAAAAAGGGGGTTTTGTCTGATTTTTACAAGAACAAGGCGTTCGCCATAAAGGCTTTAAATCCGCGGGAAATGATACGGAGCAACTTTGCCATTTTTGATTGCAAACTTCTGGTAATCGGCGCCTATGATTGGAATGAGGTTGTGGGCAGGTTGAATCGCGATAACGCCGTCTTTACAGAAGAGATGAAACTGCTGGTAAAATTTCAGAGAGAATTTGATCGCTTGTTTCATGGGGGTGTAGTACACGATGAACCGGGCGTTCCGGGCGGGACGGGAAAGGAAGAAACGGCAAAAGCTGGAACTGCACCGATTGACCAAAAGGCCATACCACCCGGGACAAAAGTCGTAGCATCCCATTATGGAGTTGTAATAACGGAAAATAAAGACGGCTACCTTGACATGAATTTTGAGGAATTTGACGATATTTTTGGACTGGCAAGCGGTTTAACCGACGAACAAAAAGAAAACCTGTGGAGCAAGTGTGAAGGTAAAAGGGTACAGTGGCAGGGACAGGTAACTTCTTATCCCAGTTGGACACTCATAACAGGATGGATTATGGGCGTTAAGAACGGTAATATTGATGTTGAAATAAAACTGAATTCTGCAAACAAGTCGCACTTTTCTCCGGTGAAATATGGCAACACCATAACATACACGGGAAAACTCGACTCACGGGTCACGAGGATATTCCCCTATAAACTCGAAGATGGCGATGTGCTTGCAATAGAAGATACGCGCCCCATGGCGGTAAATGAGCATGAATTAGGGATAGACCCTGATGGAGTGCCCGTTTCTCATGATTCCGAAAAGGTATTTCTCCATGAATCTTTTGCTGATATAGACAATATTTTCGGCAGTGGAAGCACGTTATCTTCAGCAGAAAAAGACGAGACCTGGAAAAAATACGAAGGCAAATATGTCCGATGGGAAGGACAAATCGTCTATAAAAATTTAAATGCCGTATCAGGGTTAAGAGTGAAGGTCCGGCAAAAAGACCGTGGAGACGTGGAGATTCGATTGAGCATTATCCAGAAGGATAAGGTGCTCACATTTCAGGATGGTGAATCAATACTCTACACAGGACGATTGACCAAAAGGGGTGAAAGTACATCGCCGTATATTTTAGAAGACGGCGATATCCTGACGGTTAAATAAGACGTACACAACAAAATTAAGGAGGACGTCATGGTAAAAAAGGTGGGAATCGTACCGATTATTGTTTTCAGCATGCTTGTGGGAATGAAGGGAATTTCGTTTGCATCGGAAACGTATGAAAGCGTATTTGCACAGGGAAACACTTTTATACGGAAACAAATGTATCCGGAAGCGCTTGATGCCTATGAAAAAGCCATACAGTTGAAATCTGATGCCTTTGAGGCATGGTATAATAAAGCCGTCGTTCTGGATTATTTTGGCAAATACGACGAAGCAATCGAATCCTTTGAAAAGGCGATTCAGCATAAACCTGATTATTACGAAGCGTGGTACATGAAAGGACGCACCCTGGACCACGCGGGCAAATACCCAGAGGCGATTAAGTCGTTTGATAAAGCCATCGAGATAAAACCCGATTATATAACGGCATTGTACAACAAAGGAAATATCCTTGATCATGTGGGAGAAGTTGATGCGGCGGTTGAAACGTTCGACCGTATCATAAAGCTTAAACCCGACGCTTTTGAAGCATGGAACAACAAAGGACTCACCCTTGCAAAAGTTCCAGCCAGGAGGAGTGAGGCAATAGAGGCTTACGACAGGGCAATTGCGATAAATCCCCAATACTATGAAGCGTGGATTAATAAGGGAAATTGCTTTGTAAGATTGCGCAAATATAAAGAGGCCGTTGATGCATACGACAAGGCCGTAGAAATAAAGCCTACGGAACATGCGGCGTGGGCAGATAAGGGATTTACCCTTGCTGACCTTGGAAAACATGAAGACGCCGTTCTGGCCTTCAATAAGGCCATCGAACTGAAACCCGATTCATACGCAGCCTGGAATGGAAAGGGACTCGCCCTCGATGCGCTGGGCCGGTACGATGAGGCGCTGAAAGTATACGAAAAGGCCATTGAGATACAGCCGGATTCTTACGGCGCATGGGTGAATAAGGGGTTGGCATTGTCCCGGCTTGGCAAACACACAGAATCGGTAGAGGCTTACGACAGGGCGTTAAAGGTTCAACCTGATTCATACGAAACCATGACGAACAAAGGCGGAGAACTCTTTCAGCTTGGGAAATATGACGAAGCGATGAAAACCTTTGATGAAGCTATAAAAATACGGTCAGATTATCCCCAGGTCTGGAGTGGCAAAGGGGGGGTACTCCTGCGTATGGGGAAATACATGGAGGCGGTAAAGTCTTTTGATAAGGT
>CAYJME010000244.1:0-4740 GCA_964370795.1 uncultured candidatus Brocadiaceae bacterium | reverse complement strand
ACAAGAACTTTGCGCTATAAGCTCTCCTCAGTCCTGCGTGACAAAGACACTGATCCCGGATTCAACCGTAGTCATAAAGTTACGGTCCTGGGGCTACGGGCTGTGTCTGGCGGGATACCGAGCAAGAAATCGCCGGATTTACTGCCTTTTAGTCCGCAGGGTACAGACCCCGCCGCTTTTTGCAGATTAGAGGAAGGCGGAAAGTTGTTGAGAGTCTCAGTTAAAAATCAGGGAAATGATAATGCGGCCGCCTCAAAGACAACGGTACTATTTAATGATGTACCTGTCATCCTTGATACACCTGCTATTCCGGCAGGCGGGTCGGTTGATCTTCTGTTCAAGGTGCCGTCAAACTGCTTCAGTCCTGATTGCTCCTTCAAAATTACCGTTGATTCCGACAACCAGGTAAATGAATTCAATAACGAGGGAAATAATAGCGCTAACGGCGGTTGCATAGGCTAACGTTGTTTAAGGAATTGCCGTCGCCCACGCATGGATGCAGACCCAAAGCCAGTGCTAATTTACATGGCTTACGTTCGCGCTTCTAAGTTAATATCATAATCACTATTTTTTTGTTGACATCTAACGAAACTGTGTTAGCTTAAATAAAGCTAATAATCAAAAATATACGACAAAACAAACCCTGAACGATCGGGTGACGCAAAGTAAAGGATCTATCAACTCACAAGTAGGTAGTTAAAGACGCTCCTTATCCTTTTGTGAAAAAGACAGCCTTACGGCCGAAGATGTTTTCCATGAATATCTTTGCAGTAAGGCTTTTTTCATTTTTACGAGTAAAAAAAGGAGGTGGTAAATGAGTTTATTATATGCCCAAATGGGTACATAATAAGTTACTCGTAAGAGTATTATATGTACTAATAGCCGTATGACAAGACGGTTATTGGTACGGCTAATTCATGTTAGGCGCGCGGAAGAGTGCAGTGAAACTCAAAGCAGCAATAACAAGGGAAAAGGGATTCTGTTACTTAACGGGTTGCCAGTAACAGAGCGTCCACTTTGCAGCTCAAACACAAAGGAGCACCAATGCATAAGCATCGTATCTTTAACGATTCGTTCGAGGCTTCTTGGAAGAATTTTGACGAAGTATTTCGCAAGATTTTCCTCGAAAAGATTAACGACTCGGGCTCTCTTCATAGGCTTTCTTGCAGCCATGCTGCATTATGTAATGCATCAATATCTGAAAACCCAAATTCTTTTAATTGTTTTGCTCTTTAAACGTCCGGACAGCAGTGGAAAAATATCTTTAAATTCATTATAAAAGTTCTTTGAAATCCCCAATACTAAGAGCTGCATCTTTTATAATACCGGCAATTGAGGCATAGTTTGCTATACTTCTCCATAACGAGACTCTTTATTTTTGCAGACTATATTTAAAAATCAACTCCTTCATCTCAGAAACAGCCTGCTTGATCCCCACAAAGACAGACCGGGATACAATACTGTGTCCAATATGCAATTCTTCAACATCTAAAGATTCCACAATCATACCTACATTCTGGTATGTTAACCCATGTCCTGCATTAACGCATAAACCCAGATTTTGGGCTATCTTCTTGCCTGTTTGAAGTTTTTCAACAGTTTTGCGTATGACAATGGCATCTCGTGCGTTTGCATAATTTCCGGTATGAAGCTCAATATACTGCGCCCCAACGTCCTTTGTTGCTAATATCTGATCCTCTTCCGGGTCAATAAAGAGACTTATGAGTATACCCGCATCCTTAAATTTCCTGATGACATCAGCAAGCGCTTTTTTCTGAGACACAACGTTTAATCCGCCTTCTGTTGTAACCTCCTGCCGTTTTTCGGGAACCAGGGTTACTTGTTCAGGTTTTATTTCAAGGGCTATGTTAACTATCTCAGGGGCAGAGGACATCTCCAGGTTCAATTTTGTAAATACTACATCCCGGAGTATTTTAACATCACGATCCTGGATGTGTCTTCGATCTTCACGTAAATGTACCGTTATAATATCAGCGCCACCAAGAACTGCCAGCGTTGCCGCTGTTACAGGATCAGGCTCGAATGTGCGCCTTGCCTGACGTATCGTTGCAATGTGGTCTATGTTTACGCCTAATTTAATCATGGCTGTTTGGTTCCTATGGTACGTATAAGTTCACGAATATCAACATGCGCCTCAGGTAATTTATCGACGAGTTCAATATTTTTTGGTAAACAATATTTTATAGATTGTTTATACGGTCCCGGCGGTCTTAACGAAGCAACATCAATGTATAATACAATATCTTCCGGATTGAGTTTGTCCAACACGAGTTTGGAGCCTTTTACCCTTACGTTGACAAATTCATCCTGCAATTTAATCTCGTAAGGATATTCGGCAGGCATCATCACATTGATCTTTATTTTTTCGAAATATTTTGTGTCCTGCCGTTCAACAATTTGCAACCATACCCGAACATCCTCATCACCGGTAACAGGAACTGGTATATTTTTATCGCCCCGTTTGATAATTACCTTCTGATCAATGCCAATCCTCCAGGGAAAAGTACGGTTCTGCTCCATGGTGACCCCGCCAATATCAATGGGAACGGTATTGATAAACGTCGCTTCTTTCAATGCATTGAGAGGCCCAACGACCTCTACTTCTCCAGGAAATATAAACTCATTTGCAATACTATATCCCACCGCCGGTTCACCCTTCTTGATTAAATTTACCTTCAACTTTTTATGCTGTAACTTACCAAGCAATACATCCACCTTTTCCGGATAAACAGAAACCAATTTTACCGCGTTGGGTATGTTTATATATTCTCTCGTTATCGGTATCGTTTGTCGAACCTGATCTTCTATTCCTTCGGTAGGTTCCTGCACAAGGTACTTTGCCTGAATTTTCTTCTCTTTTATCATATCATCAACGTTGTCAATAATATTTTGAGGGCCACGCAAGCACACGGTAATCTCCTCCGTACTTTGTTCAAGGACGGTTATACCTTCAGGAACAGATATATCCAGCTTAACTGTTTCCGTTAAATCCCCTGTGTGTCGGTTGATCGCATACAACCAGAGAGAGATCGCCATGACCAGCGCCATGAGTTTCGTCGGGATGTTACCGGTAAATATCTCCCTTATCATTCCCGGACACTCCCTGCAGTACTGAATCTTTCTGTCGATAATTCATCGAGTATCCTCTTTAATTCTTTTTCATCAATCCCCTGGTTCAATGTTCCCTTGAAACCGGTGGAGATAGTACCGGTTTCTTCAGACACAATAATAACGATAGCATCTGTCTCTTCGGTAAGTCCGATACCAGCCCTGTGGCGTGTGCCAAGGCTCTTTGAGAGTTCCACGGTTTCAGAAAGAGGAAGAAAACAACCGGCAGCGCTTATCTTCTGCTCCTGAATAATGACTGCTCCATCATGGAGGGGAGAACCAGTCCAGAATATGGTGCCTAATAATTCACTTGATACATCGGCGCTCAGTCGTGTTCCTGTTTCTACGAAACTGTCCAGACCAACTTCTCGTTCAATGGCAATCAATGCGCCAATCTTGTTTTTTGACAAGTTTACAACAGCTTTAATAATCTCATTGGTCACATGATATTCAGGCTTAACGAACACCTTGAAAACGGGATTTTGACCAAGCTTCAACAAGGCACGCCGGAACTCCTGCTGGAAAAGAATGATAATGGGAATAATAAATACAGGAACAAACTCTGTTATTAACCAGTCAATAGTAAAAAGCTGTAATTTTCTCACAAAAAACAAAACGCCGACGGAAATCATTACGATAATGAACGCAAGGCCGCGCAATATGCTTGTCCCGCGGGTACCCTGCATTATCCTTAAGACAACATATACCACCATGTAGATAAGGAAGATTTCACCCAGAGACCTTCCCACCATCCAGATGGACACATTATTGAATAATTCAGTTAATCGTTCAAACATCAGCTTTTGATAATTTCATCACACACTTTTACGATATGAACAGCCTCACGGACATCATGGACGCGTACAATATGCGCGCCGTTCATGACAGCAACAGCAAGGGTTGCAAGGGTTCCGTACAAACGTTCCTGAACGGGGAGTCCCAAAATTTTACCGATAAATTCCTTCCGTGAAGTGCCAATCAGGATGGGGAATCCCATATTCTTGAATTCCCTCAGCCTCTTTAAGATTTGCAGATTGTGTTGCATGGTCTTGCCAAACCCAATACCGGGATCCACGATAATTTTTTTCTCATCAATACCGGCGTTTATAGCAATGGAAATTGATTTCTTTAAGTAAGATATTATTTCGGATAATACATCATTTTTGTACATCGGTTGCTTTTGCATCGTTTTTGGTATGCCTTTTTTATGCACGACAACAACAGGCACATGAGCGCGGGCAACAACCTTTGCCATATTTTTATCGGTACCCAGTCCGCCTATATCATTTACAATCGACGCTCCGGCATCAATCGCCTTTTCCGCTACTTTCGACTTATATGTGTCAATGGAAATAGGCAGCTTGATATGTTTCGACAATTCTTTTATAACGGGGATTACCCTTTTTATTTCTTCTGCTTCTGATACAGGATGTGCGCCAGGTCTTGTAGACTCACCGCCAATGTCGATGATATCTGCGCCTTCTTCCACCATTTTTTGCGCATGGTCAAGGGCGCTTTTTGTCGCAGCATATCGCTCGCCATCATAAAACGAATCCGGGGTAACATTCAAAATCCCCATAACATACGTCTTACTTCCCAGATGTAATACAC